>NZ_CP080519.1:4697000-5035000 GCF_019468465.1 Amycolatopsis sp. DSM 110486
GGGTAGACCCGGCCCGACTCCGAGCGAGGGAAGGCCCCGCCGATGTAGAGCTTGTACGTCTTCGCGACGGATATGCGCGACTCAGACTGCTTTGAATCAGACACTGAGGTAGGCCTCCAAGCCGGTGCGCCCGCCCTCGCGGCCGAACCCGGACTCCTGGTAGCCGCCGAACGGCGCGGCGGGGTCGAAGCGGTTGAACGTGTTGGCCCAGACGACGCCGGCCCGGAGCTTGTTCGCCATCCAGAGGATGCGCGAGCCCTTCTCGGTCCAGATGCCGGCCGACAGCCCGTACGGCGTGTTGTTGGCCTTCGCGACGGCCTCGTCCGGCGTGCGGAACGTGAGCACCGACAGCACCGGCCCGAAGATCTCCTCGCGCGCGATCCGCATCGACTGGTGCACGTCGGAGAACACCGTGGGAGCGAAGAAGAACCCGCGGTCGGGCACCGGGCACGGGCTGGTCCAGCGCTGCGCGCCCTCCGCGTCGCCCGATTCCACGAGCCCGCGGATCTTCGCCAGCTGCTCGGCGGAGTTGATGGCGCCGATGTCGGTGTTCTTGTCGAGCGGGTCGCCCATCCGCAGCGTCGAGACGCGGTAGCGCAGCTTCTCCATGACCTCCTCGGCCACGGATTCCTGCACCAGCAGCCGAGAACCCGCGCAGCAGACGTGGCCCTGGTTGAAGAAGATCCCGTTGACGATCCCCTCCACGGCCTGGTCCAGCGGCGCGTCGTCGAACACGACGTTGGCCGCCTTGCCGCCCAGCTCCAGCGTGAGCTTCTTGCGCGTGCCCGCCACCGTGCGCTGGATCAGCTTGCCGACCTCGGTGGAGCCGGTGAACGCGATCTTGTCGACGTCACCGTGTTCCACGATGGCCGCACCGATGTCCCCGGCGCCCGGCAGGATGTTCACGACACCCGGCGGCAGTTCGGCCTGCTGGCAGATCTCGGCGAACACCAGCGCCGTGAGCGGCGTGGTCTCCGCAGGCTTGAGGACGACGGTGTTGCCGGTGGCGAGCGCGGGCGCGATCTTCCACGCCAGCATCAGCAGCGGGAAGTTCCACGGAATCACCTGGCCCGCGACGCCCAACGGCTTCGGGTTCGGGCCGTAGCCCGCGTACTCCAGCTTGTCGGCCCAGCCGGCGTGGTAGAAGAAGTGCGCCGCCGCCGTGGGGACGTCGGAGTCGCGCGATTCCTTGATGGGCTTGCCGTTGTCGAGCGACTCCAGCACGGCCAGCTCGCGCGAGCGCTCCTGGATCAGGCGAGCGATGCGGAAGAGGTACTTCGCGCGTTCGCTGCCGGGCATCTTCGACCAGACGGTGTCGTAGGCTTTGCGCGCCGCGCGTACCGCGGTGTCCACATCGGACACCGACGCCGTGCCGACCTCGGCGAGGATTTCCTCGGTGGCCGGGTTCACCGTCTTCAGCGGCTCGCCCGAACCGTCGACGAACTCGCCGCCGATGAACGGCCGGTAGTGGTCCTTGAGGTTCGCGATGTCGCGCGACTCGGGCGCGGGGGCGTATTCGAAGATGCCCATGTCAGTCCACCGTCACGTAGTCGGGGCCACTGTAGTGGCCGTCCACCTGGGTCCGCCGCTGCAGCAGCAGGTCGTTGAGCAGGCTGGACGCGCCGAAGCGGAACAGGTCCGGGGTCAGCCACTGCTCGCCGGCCACCTCGTGCACGGCGACCAGGTACTTGATCGCGTCCTTCGCCGTGCGGATGCCGCCCGCGGGCTTCACGCCGCGCAGCTCGCCGGTCTGTTCGTGCCAGTCGTGCACCGCCTGCAGCATCACGTGGGTGACCGGCAGCGTCGCGGCGGGGGACACCTTGCCGGTGGACGTCTTGATGAAGTCACCACCCGCGAGGAGCGCGAGCCACGACGCGCGGCGGACGTTGTCGTACGTCGCCAGCTCGCCGGTCTCCAGGATCACCTTCAGGTGCGCTTCGCCGGACGCCGCCTTGATCGCGCGGATCTCGTCGAAGACGTCCATGTAGCGGCCCTCGAGGAACGCGCCGCGGTCGATCACCATGTCGACCTCGTCGGCGCCGTATTCCACGGCCAGCCTCGTGTCGGCCAGCTTGACCTCACGGCTGGTGCGCCCGGACGGGAACCCGGTCGCGACGCTCGCCACGTGCACGGCACTGCCCTTGAGCGCGTCGACCGCGGCCTCGACCATGTCGGGGTACACGCACACGGCGGCCACGCGCGGGCAGTCCTGTCGCTCCGGGTCCGGGCGCAAGGCCTTCGCCGCGAGCCCGCGGACCTTGCCGCGTGTGTCGGCGCCTTCCAGCGTGGTCAGGTCGACCATCGAGATGGCGGTGTCGATCGCCCAGCGCTTGGCGTCTTTCTTGATGCTGCGTGTGCCCAAGGCCGCCGCTCGCTGCTCGACCCCGACCTGGTCGACGCCGGGCAGCCCGTGCAGGAACCGCCGCAGGCTCGCCTCGTCGCGAGTCACGTCCGCCAGCGGCGCCGGGGTGTCCGGCGCCGCGTTCGGGCTGGTGGTTGTGGTCATGCCTGTGAGTGTAGGTCGGCCACGTCCTGTGCCGGGTCACTCACGGAAATCTGTGGATGACTGCCCGGGGTCGGGTGGGTTGTCCACAGATCACGAAGGAGGTATTGCGGGCCCGCATGGACCGATGGCCGGTTCCGCTGTTCGGGTTACTTGCGACCGTTTGATCCCGCGGTGTCATCGTGCGAGGCAAGATCAACCGGCGGCGATGCCCTCGGGTGACGTAGCGAGGAAACCGTCCCCGCATGGACGCGCACCTGTCGCAACGCTGAAACCGTTGGCGCAGGGGAAAGTTCCCTGCGGGCTTCGGCAGTTCGGTCGCTCACATCATGAGGGCACCGGCGATCACAGCTAGGGGAGAGTCCATGACAGGCGTGACGAAGGGCCTCGGCCTGGGGGCAATCATCGTGATCACGGTCGGCGCGGTGGTGCTGTCTGTCGGATCCATCAGTTACCAGGCCTCTGACTCCGGAAATGGGGCGAACATCGGCGCCGACGTCGCACTGACGTTCGGCCCCTATCTCGTCGCCCTCGGCCTGATCTTGGGAATCGCGGCTGCCGTCGCCCACTTCACCAGCCGGGCACGCCAACCCCGCTAGTGATCAGTTCCCACGGGGTCGATGTCCACACCACGTGGGCGTCGACCTTGTTGTGCTACCTGGCCTGCGTTCAGGATTCGATCTGCGGGTTGTCCTTCTTCGCCTTCTTGCGGTAGACGACCACGCCGCCCCAGAAGGCGAGGCCGTTGATGGTCAGGGTGGGGGCTGTGGCCGGCGCGGGTGGGGCGCCGGACTTGTCTTCGAGGACGAAGCCGCCCATGAGGCCGAGGCCGGTGACGTCGACGTTGATGTCGTCGGGGACCGTGATCTCGATGCCGCCCATGATGGCGACGGCGGTGATGGTCGACTGTTTGTCGGCGAAGCGGGCGCTGCGGAGGTCGATCTCCGCGCCGCCCCAGAAGGCGACGCTCGTGTGCTGCGGCGGGAGTACCCAGCTGCCCTTGCGGATGGCGCCGGAGAGAACGCCAATCGAGACGTTGGAGCCCGGGTGGCCGCCGATGCGGCTGTCGGGGAGGCCGAGGGCGCGGCTGGTGGCCGGCTGCAGAGCTGTGGAGGGCGTGGTGGGCGTGGCGCCGATCGGCAGGTCGCGGGTCACAGGCTTCAGCTCGCCGATGGTCTTCGCCGCGTAGACGGTGGAGAGCCGTTCCTCGAGCTCGGTGATCGTGATGCGGCCCTCGGACAGCGCTTGGTGCAGAACCTGCGCGACCTGCTCGCGGTCGGCGTCGGAGGCCCGCATCTGGTCGGGGCTCGGAAGGGCTGCGTCGTCACTCACCCGCGGCAGCCTAGCCCGATCGGGGTCGCTCGGGGTCCATCGAACGACGGATAAGGGCCAAGATGGGGCGATGGCATCTGCTCTGGTGGGGACCCTCGCACTGCCCGACGGCGCCCAGGTCCGCGGCCGCGGCCTCGGCCGGCCCGCGCCGGAAGGCCCGGCGCCGACTTATGGTCTGTACCTGGGCTCGGGACGGTTGCGCCGCAAGTACGACGCCGGGCTGACCTGGGAGCACGACTGGATCCGCTGGCCGGACTTCCTGCTGCCCCTGAACTGGGGCGACGCTCGGCGCAAGATCCTGGCGCTGCACGCCCGCGCGCTGGCGGGGGAATCGGTGGAGGTGGCCTGTTACGGAGGGGTCGGCCGCACCGGCACGGTCCTCGCCTGTCTTGCCACGCTCTCCGACCTTGGGCCTGACGACGCTGTGACGTGGGTACGCGAGAACCACCACCACCGGGCCGTCGAAACGGCCTGGCAGCGGCGGTGGGTTCGCTGGTTCGCTAGCGCGCGGAGCTGAGGAAGGCGGTCCACGCGGTCCGCGACACGGTGAGGTGGCCGCCCGCGCGGTCCTTCGTGTCGCGGATCCCGATCTCGACCAATGAGGTGGCAACCTCGACACAGTTGGACTGGTCTGTGGTGTAGGAACTCGTTTGCCAAGCCGCGAACTCGACACAGTTGGAGTCGCTGGTGGTGTAGGAGCTCTTCCGCCACATGGCCTGGGCGAAGTCGGGGGCGATCATGGTTCGTACTCCTCGGCTTGAGTCGACTCGCCGATCATATCGGCAATCATCCGGGCTGAGGCGTCTGATGACAGGGCGATGGAGCGGATGCTGCGCCAAGCGGTCTTGACGCTGTCGATGTAGTCATCTTCTTCGAGAAAGCTGCTGGTACCCCGGCTCTCGACGTGCGCAAGGGTCGGCTCGCTGTGAAATTCGAGGAGGACAAAGGGGCCGCGCAAGCCAGGGTGCGCGCCGGCCGCGAAGGGAGCGATCTCCACGGTTACGTTCGAGCGTCGGCTCAGCTGCAGGAGATGCCGGAGCTGATTATGCATTGTTGCCGAGTCGCCAATTTGGCGGTGCAAGGCCATTTCATCGATGATGAGGTGAACCGAGGGGGCATCTCTGCGGCTCAGAATCAGTTGCCGGGTAGCGCGCGCGGCTACCAAGCTCTCGACCTCAGTCTCGGTGAGTAGGGTGTCGTTGCCGCGGATGAGTTCGCGACTGTATTCAGGGATCTGCGCGATGCCGGGGATCAGCAGCGTCTCGTAGTTCTTGATGACCGAAGCCTGCTCCTCGAACCGGATCAGGTCCTTCCAAGTGGGTGGCAACTTCCCGTTCACTTCATGCCAGTTGCGCTCCTCGCCACCCCTCACGAGCGCCATGAGCTCTTGCCGCAGATCCGACGGAGCCTGCAGAAAACCGAGGATCGCCGCGACGTCGTCGGGGTACAAGCCGCGGTCGCCCGTTTCCATGCGGGAGATCTTGCTCTCCGAGAAGTCCACGCCTTCGGCCACCTGTTTGCAGGTCATCTTCCGCAGTAACCGCAGGCGGCGCAGTTCCCCGGAAACTCTCCGCTGCCGAACGGAGACTCCTTTGTTCTTCGTCATGGGCACACTTTGTCCTCTTGCCACGGTGGCACGAAAGATCGCTCACCTGAAGGAAGGTTGCGTGCGGTTCTGGCATCGGGAGAACGTTTGGCTCGTGTTCTCGCGGAGGAGGAAACCCATGCGCCAGTCTTGGAAGATCAGTGGATCGTACGCCAACTGGAGGATGATTGTCTGCATCGAGCCGCCGGATGATGCGAACGTGGCGGATGTGCCGGCGTGGCCGTTCGACAAGCTGGCGCCCGTGGTGGGGCATTTTTTCGAGGCGGTGAACTACTACGAGATGAGCCGAGACGCGGACGACACTCGGCAGCTAAGTTAGGCGGCATGGATGTGCACGTCGTCGATCACCCGTTGGCCAAGGCCCGCCTGTCCACGATGCGTGACGCGCGGACGGACAGCGCGGCGTTCCGGGCCGCGCTGCACGAGCTGACTGTGATGCTCGTGTACGAAGCCACCCGCGACGTGCCGGTGCGCACCGAGCGGATCCACACGCCCGTCGCGCGCACGGAGGCCTACCGGCTGGCCAGCCCGCCGCTGCTGGTCCCCGTGCTGCGCGCCGGCCTTGGCATGGCCGACGAGGCGCACAAGATGATCCCCGACGCGCAGATGGGGTTCGTCGGGCTCGCGCGCGACGAGGAGACCCTCAAGCCGACGCCCTACCTGGAATCGCTGCCGGAGTCGCTGGCCGACCGGCCCGTGATGGTGCTCGACCCGATGCTCGCGACGGGCGGGTCGATGGAGTACACCATCCGGCTGCTGACGGACCGGGGTGCGACGGACGTGACCGCTATTTGCGCCCTGGCCGCGCCCGAAGGTCTGGCGCACCTGGAGAAGACCGGCCTGCCGGTGCGCGTGGTCACCGCGAGCATCGACGAGCGGCTCAACGACTCCGGCTTCATCGTCCCCGGGCTCGGCGACGCGGGAGACCGCCAGTACGGCGCGGTCTGAACCAAGCCGTCTAACCAAGCGGTCTGATCAAGCGGTCTGAACCACCAGCGCAACACTCACAACACTTCGGAGGTTCCCGGCCACTTCCCGGTGTGACCATCCAAGGGGCAACCGTGGACGCCGAGCTCTTCGGGCGCGCGGCAGGCGGGGACGAGAGGGCGTTCGGCGAGCTGTTCGAACGCCACGCGCAGGCGGTGTGGAACCACGCCTACCGGCTGACCGGGTCGTGGGCGGTGGCCGAGGACCTGACGTCGAACACGTTCCTGATCGCTTGGCGCAAGCGCGCCGAGCTGAAGCTGATCAGGGACAGCGCGCTGCCGTGGCTGTACACCGTCGCGGGCAATCTTGCCCGCACGGAACACCGCGGCGCGCGCCGGCGGCTGCGGCTGCTGAGCCGGATCCCGGAACCGCAGGTGGTTTCGGATCACGCCGAAGCCGTCGCGGCCCAGCTCGACGGCGAGGAACGCCTGAAGGCGATCCTCGACGCCGTCGCCGGATTGTCCAAGGCGCAGCGCCAGGTCGTGGAGCTGTGCCTGCTGGGCGACGTGCCGACCGCCGACGCGGCGGCGCTGCTCGAAGTAGCGGAGGTCACCGTCCGCTCGCACCTGTCCCGGGCGCGAGCCCATTTGCGTGCCCTTCTGGAGGACAAATGATCGACAACCTCCCCCCGCGCCGTGAACTGCCGCCCGAGGTACGCGACCGCATGCGGCTCCGGATCCGCGCCGGGCTCGCCGACGAGAGCCGGCCCTCGCGCCGCCGTCCGATGTGGCTCGCCGCGGCGGCCGTGGTGGTGCTCGCCGCCGGTGCGGTGTTCGCGACCGGCGTAGTGCGCGACGGCGCGAACGGACCGGTGACGCCCGCGGCGCCGAATGCGGGGAGTGACGCCGCGCAGGCGGTGCTCGACCGTTGCTGGAACGCGGCGAAGCCCTACAGCTCCGCCATCACCGATCCGCGGGGCTGGAACATCGAGTTGATCGCCGGCCACGGCGCCGCCATCGTGATCGCCGCGACGATCGGGGACAAGCCGGTGTTCTGCGAGGTGACGGCGACGTCGGTGACCGTCTCGGACCCGGGGGCGAAGCCGGTGCTGGTGCCCGGCACGAATACGAAGGTGCTCCTGCGCACGGCCGACGGCCTGGTCGCGGGGTTGGCGGACCCGTCATGGCAGAGCGTGCAGGCAGTTGCGCCGGGGTCGAACCCGCTGCTCGGCGGCCCTCCTGTCTCGACGGTTTCGGCGAGGTCCCACCAGTTCGCGGTGTTCACCGACTCTGCGCCGACCGTGCCGGTCGCCCTCGGACCGGTGCTGCCCCTCAGGCCGGTGGACGCGTCCGCTGTCGTGCCGGTGGCCCCGGCGCCGTTGGTGACGACGGTCGATCTCCCGGCACCGGCGGAGCGGACGTCGGAAGCGGGCAAGTTCCTCGGCGAGTGCCTGGCCGGGTCCCAGCGGCAGGTGCCGGACCGCGACGCCTACGTGGCGGGCGCCTACCTCAGCTGGAACAACCGCAGGTTCGTTGTCGCGCGGCTGGGGCAGCACGTGATCACCTGCTCAGCGCGCCCCTATCCGGGGAGGGCGGGGGACACTTACTACGCGGTCGACCCGGCCGGCGGGCAGGGTGAGCTGAGGCCGCTCTCGGGTTTCGGGGTGCTCAGCTCGGTGCTGGCCCCGGTGAAGGAAACGGGTGAGCCCGAGCGACAGGTGTTCGCCGGCGGTGTACCGCCGAACGTGACGCGGGTTTCGGTCACCTACCCGGGCCGGCAGCCGCAGGACGCGGTGCTGTCGCACGGCACCTTCGCGCTTTGGCACACCGACGCCGACAACTACCCGGACACGGACCCGGGGTCGAAGGTGAAGGCCTACGACGCCGCGGGCAACGTGGTGATCGAAGCCCAGCTCAAGCTGACCTGACGGTGGCGGTGACCATCGCCCGCCGTGGCGCTTACGCCGGGTTCGGTCCCTTGAGCCAGCCGGAAGCGTTGGCGCGCAAGGCTTCCTCGTACGCACCGCTCACGCTGAACTCCGGCGGCAGGTTCCCCGACAGCTCCAGCGACACCAGCCCGTGCACGAGTCCCCACGAGCTGACGATGATCACCTCGGGCGCCACGTCTGCGAACTGCCCCGACGCGATTCCGCGCCGGATGGTGTCCTCGAGTGGCTCGAGGGTGGTGCGGGCGAGGCGGTCGGCCTCGGCGTTGGGCTCGAAGCCGGGCACGGAGCGCGTGAACATGATCGCGTACAGGTGCGGATCGGCCTGCGCGCTGGCGCGGTAGGCGACGCCGAGGCGCACCAGATCCGCGACGGCGTCGTCGGTCCGCTCCACGGCGTTCAGTCGCTCGCCGAAGCGGCGGAAGCCCTCGACGTACAGCGCGTTGACCAGGTCCGGCTTACTGCCGAACAGTGAGTACACGGCCGTGGTCGACGTCCCGGCGTCGGCGGCCAGCTTGCGCAGGGACAGGGCCTTCGGGCCGTCGGCGGAGATCAGCTCGCCGGCCCGGTCCAGCAGCTTCAGCCGGAGGGCTTCGTCGTGCGTACGGGGACGGGGCACGCGCTCAGGGTAACGCAACGGTGTTACGGTACGCGACCGTCAGTCGGGTGATGTGGTCGGTCCAGGGTGTTGAGGGCTGGGCGTGAGTGGGCGGGCCGGCGCGCATTTCACGGGGGTTGACCGGCTGACCTGCGCAATCCGGGCATCACCCCACCCGATCGGGATTTGACCTGGAGCGCACTCCAGGTCGTACTGTCGAGCGTATGAGCTACTCGATAGCGGAAGCCGCACGACGTAGCGGCCTGTCGATCGACACCCTTCGGTACTACGAGCGGATCAAGCTCCTGGACCCGCCGGCCCGCGACGCGGCGGGGCGACGCGCGTATTCGGACGACGATCTGAACTGGCTCGGGTTCCTCACCAAGCTGCGGCTCACCGGCATGCCCATCAAGAGCATGCGCGAGTACGCGTCACTGCGGCGCCACGGCGTCGCGAGCGCCGGGCGCCGCAAGGCGATCCTCGTGGAGCAGCGCCAGTCGGTAGCCGACCGGATCGCCGAGCTCCAGGGGTGCCTGGACATTCTGGATTACAAGATCAGTAACTACGACCAGGTGGAACGCAAGGTCCTCGGCCACGTGTCCGCCATGGAGGAGATCTCCGCGTGATCGCTACGAGGAAACTCGGTGAGCTGGAAGTAAGCGCCCAGGGACTGGGCTGCATGGGAATGAGCCAGGCCTACGGCGTGCGCGACGACGACAGCGAGTCGATCGCCACCGTGCACCGCGCGCTGGAGCTGGGTGTGACGCTGCTGGACACGGCCAACGTGTACGGGGCGGGGGAGAACGAGAAGCTGGTCGGCCGCGCGATCGCGGACCGGCGCGACCAGGTGGTGCTGGCCACCAAGTTCGGCATCGTGTGGAAGGACGGCGGCATGAGCGCGCGCGGCGACGCCGCGTACGTGAAGCAGTGCTGCGACGAGTCGCTGCAGCGCCTGGGTGTCGACCACATCGACCTCTACTACCAGCACCGTGTGGACCCGGACACGCCCGTCGAGGAGACGTGGGGCGCGCTGGCCGAGCTCGTGGCTGCCGGAAAGATCCGCTACGCCGGGATTTCCGAGGCGAACGCCGACACGATCCGGCGCGCCCACGCGGTGCACCCGGTCACGGCGCTGCAGAGCGAGTGGTCGCTGTGGACGCGCGGCATCGAGGACGAGATCCTCGCGACCTGCCGTGAGCTGGGCATCGGCGTGGTGCCGTTCTCGCCGCTCGGCCGCGGTTTCCTGACCGGCGCTGTGACGTCGGTGAAGGACCTGCCCGAGGACGACATGCGCCGCGGGATGCCGCGCTTCGCCGACGGCAACTTCGAGCAGAACATGGCCATTGTGGACGCTTTGCGCGCACTGGCCGAGGCGAAGGGCGTGACCGCGGGGCAGCTCGCGCTCGCGTGGGTGCAGGCCCAAGGCGACGACGTGGTGCCGATTCCGGGCACGAAGCGGCGCAAGTACCTCGAAGAGAACGTCGCCGCGGCTCAGCTGCAACTGTCCGAAGAGGACATCGCGGCGATCGAGCAGGCGGCTCCGGCCGGCGCCGTGGCCGGGGCGCGCTACCCCGAGCGGCTCGCGCGCGCGGCCGGCAAGTAAATCCTTTCCGTGAAGGGCCCCTGGGACTCCCGGGGCCCTTCACAGACCGAACTCCAGGAGAAAACATGGCTGGGTCGACGCTGCCTGCCCGCCGCCTCGGCACGCTCGAAGTGAGCGCGCAGGGCCTCGGCTGCATGGGGATGAGCGAGTTCTACGGAGAGGGTGACGACACCGAGTCGATCGCCACCATCCACCGCGCGCTGGAGCTTGGCGTGACGCTGCTCGACACCGCCGACATGTACGGCATGGGGGCCAACGAAGAGCTCGTCGGCCGCGCGATCGCCGACCGGCGCGAGAAGGTCGTGCTGGCCACGAAGTTCGGCTTCGTGCGCGACCGCGAGGACCCGAGCAAGCGCGGGGTGCGCGGCGACGCGGAGTACGTGCGCGAGGCCGTGGAGAACTCGTTGCGGCGCTTGGGCATCGATCACATCGACCTCTACTACCAGCACCGCGTGGACCCAGACGTCCCCATCGAGGAGACGGTCGGGGCCATGGCCGAGCTGGTGCGGCAGGGCAAGGTGCGCCACCTGGGCCTGTCCGAGGCCGGCGCCGAGACGATCCGCCGCGCCCACGCCGTGCACCCGATCTCTGCCGTGCAGACGGAGTGGTCGCTGTGGTCGCGCGACATCGAGGACGCCGTGGTGCCGGCGTGCCGGGAGCTCGGCATCGGCCTCGTGCCGTACTCGCCGCTGGGCCGTGGGTTCCTGACCGGCAAGTTCACCTCGGCCGCCGACTTCGGTGAGGACGACTTCCGCCGCCAGACGCAGCCGCGATTCGCCGAGGGCAACCTCGAGAAGAACCTCGCGATGGTCGAGGCGCTGCGTGCGCTGGCCGAGCGGAAGGGCGTGACCGCGGGGCAGCTCGCGCTCGCCTGGGTGCAGGCCCAAGGCGACGACGTGGTCCCGATCCCGGGGACGAAGCGGCGCAAGTACCTCGACGAGAACGTCGGCGCCGTCGCGCTCGAACTGTCCGAAGAGGACATCCGAGCGATCGAGACGGCCGTGCCCGCCGCCGAAGTGGCCGGCAAGCGTTACTCCGAGACGGCGATGAAGCTCCTGTCACGCTGAGCCACCTGACCGTGAAGGGCACCTTGAGGGACGCTGGTTCCCCCGAGGTGCCCTTCACGGATTTTCGCCCACCCGCTGATCGGGATCTCTGAGCCTTTTCTGAGATCTCGGGTTCAGGCTGTCGGCCGTCAGGCGAAGATCGAGGCTGGAGGCCGGTGTGGTGGACGACGTTCTGGACTATCTGGTGGTCGGCGCGGGGCCCGCGGGCCTGCAGCTCGGCCGGCAGCTCGAACAGGCGGGTCACCGCTACCTCTTGCTCGAAGCCGGCCCCACGCCGGCCACGTTCTTCACGAGGTTCCCGCGCCACCGCACGCTGATCTCGGTGAACAAGAAGCACACGGGCTGGACCGACCCGGAGCTCAACCTGCGCGTCGACTGGAATTCACTCCTCGACGACGGTCCCGACCCCCTGTTGTTCACCGACTACAGCGCCGAGCTCTTCCCGCCGGCCGAGACGTTCGTGCGCTACACCGCCGACTACGCGGCGAAGCACAAGATCGCCATCCGCTACGGCACCCGGGTGACGCGGATCAGCCGTGACAAGGAAAGCGCTCTCTTCACGATCACCGACGGCGACGGAGTCGCGTTCACCACCAAGCGCCTGATCATGGCGACCGGTGTGACGAAGCCGTACATCCCCGACGTTCCGGGCATGGAGCTCGTGGACCAGTACGCAGACTTCGACACCGACCCCGCGCAGTTCACCAACAAGCGCGTGCTCATCCTCGGCAAGGCCAACTCGGCCTTCGAGACCGCCGACAGCATCAACGCGTACGCGGCCGTGCTGCACGTGGCCGGTCCGCGCCCGGTGAAGCTCGCCTGGCGCACGCACTTCGTCGGCCACCTGCGCGCGTTCAACGCCGGCGTGCTCGACATGTACCAGCTCAAGCTGCAGCACGCGATCCTCGACGGCGACGTGCGGGAGATCCGCAAGGACGAAGACGGCTACCACGTGAAGTTCGCCTTCGCCCGCGCCGACGAGGTCGTGAAGGAGATCCGCTACGACCGCGTGATCGCCGCCACCGGCTTCCGCTTCGACGCCTCGATGTTCGACGAGGACTGCCGCCCCGAGCTCACGATCAACGACCGCTTCCCGGCGCAGACGTCGTCGTGGGAGTCGGTGAACGTGCCCGGCCTGTACTTCGCCGGCACGATCACGCAGGCCCGCGACTTCAAGAAGGCCACCAGCGGGTTCATCCACGGCTTCCGCTACGGCGTGCGCGCGCTGTCGAAGGTGCTCGAAGAGCGCTACCACGACAACGAGTGGCCGCAGACCGTGCTCAAGGCCGAGACCGGCGAGCTGGTCGACGCCGTGCTCAAGCGGATCAACCGGACCTCCGGGCTGTTCCAGCAGTTCGGTTTCCTCTCCGACATCCTCATCGTCGAGGGCGGCCAGGCCCGCTACCTCGAAGAGATGCCGGTGGCCCGCTTCGCCGACTCTCCGCTCAACGGCGCCGAAAACGCCTTCCTCATCACGCTCGACTACGGCCCGGACCACGACAAGGTCGACCCGTTCGACTTCACCGTGAAGCGCGCGAGCCAGGACGTCGCCAACGACAACGGCGAGGGCCACTACCTGCACCCGATCGTCCGCCACTACCGGCGCGGCGAGCTCGTGGCGACCCACCACGTGACGGAGAACCTCGAGAACGAGTGGGACCGCCCCGTGCACGTGGACGCGCTCACGAAGTTCTTCACCGACCAGCTGGCCTGACCCGTGCGCACGATCGCGGAACTCGAAGCCGCGGCGCGCGAGCGGCTCGACCCGGCGCACTACGACTTCTACGCGGGTGCCGCCGGCGACGAGCTGACGCTGCGGGCCAACGAAGAGGCGTTCTCCCGGCGTGTGCTCGTGCCCCGCGTACTGCGGGGCGCGGCCAAGCGCGACCTCTCGACCGAGCTGGTCGGCTCGCCGCTGTCGATGCCGGTGCTGGTGTCGCCGACGGCGTTCCACCGGTTGGCGGACCCCGACGGCGAACTGGCGACGGCGAAGGCGGTCGCGAAAGCCGGCACGGTGCTGGTGGTGAGCATGGCCGCGACCACGGCCGTGGAGGACATCGCCGACGCCGCGCGCCAGGCCGCGGCCGACCCGGCGCTGTGGTTCCAGCTGTACTTGCAGCCGGACCTGGAGTTCACGGAGTCCGTGGTGCGCCGGGCCGAACGCGCGGGCGTGCGGGCGTTCGTGGTCACGGTCGACTCGCCGGTGTTCGGCCGGCGGGAACGCGACCACCGCAACGGCTTCCACGACCTGCCGCCCGGGCTGGTTGTGGAGAACCTGCGCGACGGCTCGGGCCGTGTGCGCGACATCGAGATGTCGGCCGAGTTCACGTGGGAGCACGTGGCGTGGCTCAAGCGCACGACGGCGCTTCCCGTGCTGCTCAAGGGAGTGCTGCACCCGGACGACGCCCGCCTCGCGGTCGGGGCCGGCGTCGACGGGCTCGTGGTGTCGAACCACGGCGGCCGTCAGCTCGACACCGCCGTGTCTACTGTGGACGCTTTGCCCGCGCTGGCCGAGGCCGTGGCGGGCGCGATCCCGCTCGTGCTCGACGGCGGCGTGCGGCGGGGCACCGACGTGGTGAAGGCGCTCGCGCTGGGCGCCACCGCCGTCGGCGTCGGCCGGCCCGTGGTGTGGGGCCTCGCCGCGGCGGGTGAGGAAGGGGTGACGGAAGTGCTGGAACGCCTCCGGGAAGAGACCGACCACACGCTCGCGCTGTGCGGGGCCGCCGCGCTCGGCGACCTGACCGCGGACCTCGTCCGATGAGGCGGCTGCTCACGGCCGCGCTGGCGGCTGGGCTCGTCGGTTCGCTGCCGAAGTGGCTGCCCGGCCGCGTGGTCGCGTTGCGGGTGAAGATCTTCGCGCTGGTCAACGGAGACGAAGGCCTGCCGATCCCCGGTCACCGCGTCGGGGTCAAGGACTTCCGCCGCGTGTACGCCGACCCGGCGGCCAACGGGCGCAGCAAGGGCGCGGCGCTGTCGGATCTGTTCTGGTACTGGCTCGCGCCCGGCCCGGAGGTCCACCAGGAGCACCTGGAGGCCGGGCCGCGCTACGACGAGGTCGCCAAGACCACGCGCCACATCCTCGTGAAGACGCGCGCGGAGTCCGAAGAGCTCACGCGCCGCGTGGCCGAGCACGTGCTCGACGGCCTGGAAGTCGGCGACGGCCGGCTGATCCGGCTGCGCGACGAGATGATGCCGATCTGGGCCGAGCTGTACTACGAGCTCGTGTTCGGCGAACCGTGCCCGCCCGAGGCGCGCGACCTCATCGTGGGCCACGCCGACGACGTCGTGTCGGCGCTGAAGTGCGTGCGGCCCCGCAACATGCGCCGCCGCGCGAAGCTCACGAAGTACCTGCGGCGTCGCCTCGGCGACATCCCGCACGCGCTGCCGACCCGGCTCACGCGCGACGAGCAGGTGTTCTACCTGCAGGGCACGTTCTTCAATACCGCCGTGGTGCAGATGTCGGAGGCGATGGCGCACCTGCTGATGATCATCGCGCAGCACCCGGACGTGCAGCGGCGGCTGGCGGCCGATCCGGACGACGACGAGTACCTCGACCGCGTGATCGACGAGGGCCTGCGCACCTACCCGCTCTTCGGCATCGCCCACCGCATCACCACCGGCGACATCGAGCTCGACGACACGACGATCGACGCCGGCACCGTGCTCCTGTTCAGCTACCCGGACTTCCACCACGCGGGCTTCGAGCGGCCCGACGAGTTCGACCCGTCCCGCTGGGAGCCGCCGGTCGGTTGCCCGGCGCACGCAGCAGGTTCCAGCAAAGCGCCCGCCAAGAAGGACGTGAACTTCCTGCCCTTCGGCGTCGCGCAGAACCGCGCGTGCCCGGCCCGCGGGCTGGCGCCGATCACGATGCGCGTGGTGACGCGGGAGTTCCTGCGCCGCTACTCCGTCGTGTCGAGCGCGGCCCACACGCGCTCGATCCCCAACCGCGGCCCGGTGTTCCTCACCCCGCGCGGCTCGGCGCGCTCGACCCGCGGCCCGCTGGCGTACCTCGCCGTGCGCGATCGCTGGGAAGACGTGTGGCGCAGCCTCGCCCAGCTCGTGTTCGGCACCTACATGGTGCTCGACGCGCGGCAGAAGCGTTTGTGCGTGAACTACTTCGCGAACCACGGAGGCGAATGATGACCGCGTCAGAGGCGGCTCCCGCGTTTTTCCTCGCGGCGGTGGTGATCCTGGTGGTGGTGCGGCTCGTGACCATGCTCGCCGTGAAGCTCGGGCAGCCGCCCGTCGTCGGCGAGATGGTGTCGGGGGTGCTGCTCGGGCCGTCGCTGCTCGGGCTCCTGCTGCCGGGCGTCCAGTCGTACCTGTTCCCCGACACCGTGCGCACGCTCGTGTACCTGGGCGGGCAGATCGGGCTCGTGCTCTACATGTTCGGCGCGGGCTACGAGTTCCGCACCAAAACGGTGCGGGAGTCCTCGAAGCTGGTGGCCGCCGTGTCGAGCGCCGGGACCGGGATTCCGCTCGTGCTGGGGATCGGCGTCGCCGTGGTGGGCACGGGCTGGGTCGGCATCACCAAGCCGGGCGTGTCGCCTGTGGTGTCGGCGGCGTTCGTCGGGGTCGCGATCGCGATCACGGCGTTCCCGATGCTCGCGCGGATCATCACCGAACGCGGCCTGACGAAAACGCGCTTCGGCTCGCTCGCGCTGGCGTGCGGCGCGGTCGACGACGTGCTCGCGTGGATCCTGCTGGCGGTGGTCGTCGGCATGCACGCGGGCTCGGCCGGGCCGATCGCGCTGGCGCTGGGCGGCGGCGTGGTGTTCGCGCTGTTGGTGTGGATCGTGGCGCGGCGGGTGTTCTCGAAGATGTTCGCCAGCCCGCGGATGTCGGTGGACCAGCGGCTGCTCGTCACCGCGATGATCCTGTTCGCCGCCGCGTGGTTCACCGACACCATCGGGCTGTACGCGGTGTTCGGCGCCTTCGTCACCGGCATCGCGTTCCCGCGCGGCGAAGCGGCCGACGCCGTGGTCTCGAAGCTGCTGCCGGTGGGCAACGTCGTGTTCCTGCCGCTGTTCTTCACCTACTCCGGCCTGAACACGCGGTTCGCGCTGCTGGCCGACCCGAACCTGCTGCTGTTCGCCCTGCTGTGCGTGGTGGTGGCGATCGTCGGGAAGCTCGGGGCGTCGTGGGGCGCGGCGCGGCTGGCGGGGGAGCCGCAGCCGGTCGCGTTGCGGATCGGCGTGCTCGTGAACGCGCGGGGGCTGATGCAGCTGATCGCGCTGAACGTGGGACTGCAGGCGGGGATCGTGTCGCCGGCGCTGTTCACAGTGCTGGTGCTCGTGGCCCTGGTGACCACGATCATGACCGCCCCGCTGCTGAGCTGGATCGACCGGCGGGATCGGAAGAAGTACTCGTCCGATCAGCTGCCGGAGTTCCTCCTTTCGGCCCAACCAGCGGGTAAATGATCGATTCCCTACGAAAGTTGAGGGTTCAATCGGCGCGCTGACTGCGAGTATGAACACGTGCACGAAGAGGCAGGAAGCGCAGCCCGAGTGCTCCTCGTGGAGGACGATCGTGAACTGGCCGGAATGCTGTCCGAGCTGCTCACCGACGAGGGCTACGAGGTCGAGCTCGCCCACGACGGGCAGCGCGGCCTGCACCGCGGCCTCACCGGCCACCACGACGTGATCATCCTCGACCGGCGGCTGCCGGTGATGGACGGGCTGGAGGTGCTCGCCGGGCTGCGGCGCCGGGCCGTGACCGCGCGCGTGCTGGTGCTTTCGGCGCTGGGCGAGCTGGCCGACCGCGTCCACGGTCTCGACGCGGGCGCCGACGACTACCTGGTGAAACCGTTCGAGACCGACGAGCTGCTGGCCCGGCTGCGCGCGTTGTGCCGGCGGGACCTCGACGGTGCCGAGTGCCTGCCGCTCGGCACCGCGGCGCTCGACCTGCTGCGCCACGAGGTCGTGCTGCCCCGCGGGGAGCGTGTGACGTTGTCGGGGCGCGAGTTCGAGCTGCTGCGCACGCTCGCGCAGCGGCCGAAGGCCATCCACCCGCGGGAGGCGCTGCGCACCCACGTGTTCGCCGACTCGACGGGGGAATCCATTGTGGACACCTACGTGTACTACCTGAGGCGCAAGCTGGGTCGCGAGGTGGTGAAGACCGTCCACGGCCTGGGTTACCAGATCGGGGCCATGTGACGGTGATCGTCGATCCCGACACGCGGGCGCTGCGGCGCGCGCGGCGGACGATCGCGAGCCAGATCGCCGTGGTGATCACGCTGGTCGTGCTCGCCGCCGGCGCCATCGCGTACTGGGTGCTGGTGCACGGCCAGGGCGAGGAGGTCGACCGGCAGATCGACTACACGCTGGCCCAGGGCCTGTCGGCGACGCCGCCGGGCTGCGTGTTCCTGGTGACGCCGGCCGGGCACGTGCCCGCCGCGTTGCCGTTCGTGCCGCCGCCCGCGCCCACCGTGCCGCCCGGCGGTTCCGTGACCACGGAACAGGAACTGGCCGGCTCGACGTTCACGGTCCGCGCCGTCGACCACGGCGGCCAGGTGTGGCAGGTCTTCGTCGACCAGCGCTACCAGGCCGCCGACCGGCAGCAGCTGCTGATGGGCCTGGTGATCGCGGAACTGGTGGTACTGCTGGTTTCCGTCTTCAGCGGCTTCGTCCTGGCCGCGCGCGCGATCCGGCCGCTGGGCGAGGCGTTGCGGCGCCAGCGCACCTTCGTCGCCGACGCGTCGCACGAGCTGCGCGCGCCGCTCACCCGCCTGCACACGCGCGCGCAGCTGCTGGCGCGGCGGGCACGGGTGTCGCCGGTGCCCTCGGACGACCTGGACCTGCTGGTCTCCGGCACACGCGAGCTGGGTGAAGTCGTGGAGGACCTGCTGCTGTCGACGCAGGCGTGCAACGAGCGGCCATTGCTGGAGCCGGTGGAGCTCGGTCTGCTGGCCGAGCAGGCGGTGGAGGCCGAAGCCGTGCGCGCGGGGGACCGGCGCGTGCGGATCGAGGTGCGCCGTTCGCCGGGACTGCTCGACGTGGTGCCGGGCGTGCCGGCGGCGTTGCGGCGGGTGCTGTCGGCTTTGCTGGACAACGCGATCGGCCACACCCCGCCCGGCGGGTCGATCGAGGTGACGCTGGAGAACCCGGACGACCGGCACGTCGAGATCCGCGTCGCCGACACCGGAGTCGGCTTCGCGCAACGGGATGCGGAGCGGCTGTTCGAGCGGTTCGCCCACGGCGGCCAGGGTGAGGGCCGCCGGTTCGGGCTCGGTTTGGCGCTGGTGCACGAAGTCGTGACGGGCCACGGCGGAACCATCGCCGCGGCGGGGGTTCCGGGCGTCGGGGCGACGTTCACGCTGAGGTTCACGAGGGCCTGAGCGCCAGCGGCCGGCGCCCCGGAACCCGGCTGCTCCGCCTCCCACCTCACGCCCGGCAACTGCGATCGATCTCGTTCCCGAGCCGTCCGCGACTACGCGCCACCACCCACCAGCCGAGTAGCAGCAACGTTGATCCCCATCGCCCACGGCACCAAGCCATCCACCGCGAGCGGTTCGACCTCCGCCAGGAACCTCTCCCGCAACTCGGCCACCTCATCCTTCGGCACCACGGACAACTCGTAGAACGTCTCCGCGTTGTCCTGCCATACCGCCAGCGGGGTACTGCGGTGCCGGATGGTGATCCGCTCCCACGTCACCGGCGCGAACCCCACCGGCCCGAGGATCTCGTCGAGACCCTCCCTGGTCCGACTGCGCTGATCACCGAACCTCGGCAACAACCCTTGCCCGCGAGCAGCCCGAAAGAGCGGCAGGGCGAGCGACCGGAACACCTCGAGGGCAGCACTTTCCTCGGCACCACCGCTTCCCACCGCGATCGCGAACCGCCCACCGGGCATCAGCACTCGCGCCGCTTCCGCCGCAACTTGATCCGGCTCGCTCATCAGCATGAACGCCATGTGCGACACCACCGCATCGAACGACTCGTCTTCCCAGGGCAGCTCCTGTGCCCGACCGACGCGAAGATCCGCGTGCTGCAGCTCCGGCCGCCGGCGTGCGAACGCGAGCTCGTTCACCGAAAGATCGATCCCCGCCAACCGCTGCGCTCCGTGATCGGCGAACACGGACAGCAGCTCCCCGTCCGCGCACCCGAGGTCGAGCACCCGATCGGCGTCTCCGACGCGGTCGGCGAACGCCTCATACGCCGTGCGGCCGTCCGGAGTCAGGACTTCGCGAATGCTCACCGACTGCTTGCCAGGGTCACGGTCGTGAAAGGTCCGGAGGAACTGCTCGACGGAAGGCCGTGAAGTCATCGGTCGACCCTATTCGCCGGGACGACGACCGAATCTCACCGCCGCGCCGCCGCCGACGTCGAACGGGCGCGCCGGTGGGCGTTGCGAAAGGCGTAGCGTGACAGTGTTTTAAAACGGTGTTATGGTTACTTCCAGAACGCTCTGGGAGGAGAAAGCCATGCACGGACCGGTCCAGCTGTTCACCGTCATCGCCCTCGTGTCGCTGCCCACGGTGATGTACGGCGGCTACGCGCTGATGGGGCTGCTCAAGCGCGGGGTGCTCAACGACCAGCAGAAGAGTTTCTTCCGCGCCGGCCACGCGCACGCCGGGGTGCTGCTCGTGCTCGCGGTGGTGGCGTTGCAGGTGCTCGACCGCAGCGGGCTGTCGGATTCGCTGCGGTGGGTGGCGTGCTTCCTGCTGCTGTTCGGCGTGCTGGCGCAGTCGGGCGGGTTCTTCCTGGCGATGCTGCGCACGCGGGTCGGCATGTCGATCACCACCGCCGGAGCCGTGCTGCTCGGCGCGGCCATGCTCATCACGGCGTACGGGGTGGCCTTCCTTTAACGGCTGGGCACGGTCGTTAAGCTTGATGACGTGCCTGAATACCTGTCGACCGCGCCTGTCAAGGGGACCCGAGACTTCGTCCCCGCCGAAATGTCCGTTCGCACGCAGGTGTTCGGCCATCTCTACGACGTCCTGGAGCGCTACGGCTTCCTCCGCTACGACGCTCCCGTGCTGGAGCCCGCCGAGATCTACGAGCGGAAGTCGGGCCAGGAGATCGCCGACCAGCAGCTCTACACACTGACGACGAAGGGCGGCGAGCGCCTCGCGCTGCGCCCGGAGATGACGCCGTCGGTGGCCCGGATGATCGCCGGCAACGCGAAGTCGCTGTCGTTCCCCGTGCGCTGGTACAGCCACCCGAACTGCTTCCGCTACGAGCGCCCGCAGCGTGGCCGCGTGCGGGAGCACTGGCAGATCAACGCGGACATCTTCGGTTCCGAGAGCGCGAACTGCGAGATCGAGATGTTCGAGCTGATCCACGACCTCATGGAGTCGGTGGGTGCGTCTTCGGACATGTTCGCCGTGCGCGTGAACGACCGGAACCTGCTGACGTCGGCGCTCATCGACGTGGTGGGCGTCTCCGCGGAGCACCTGCCGGCCGTGTTCGGCTTGGTGGACCGCTGGGAGAAGACGTCGGCGGAGGAGCACGCTTCGTCCGCCGAGGAGATCGGACTCACGGACAAGCAGTTCGAGAAGCTCACCGAGGCCCTCGGCTCCGGTGCCGCGCTGCTCGACGAGCTGCCCGCGGAGGTCAAGGAGCAGTCGAACCTGGTGCGCGTGCTGTCCAGCTCGGCCGCGAGCCTGGTGAAGTTCGAGCCGATGATCGTACGCGGGCTGGCCTACTACACGTCCACCGTGTTCGAGGTCTTCGACACCTCGCCGAAGAACCGCCGCGCCCTCTTCGGCGGCGGCCGCTACGCCGACCTCGCCTCGCTCTTCACCAAGGAACGCATCCCGGGCATCGGCTTCGGCATGGGCGACGTCACGCTCATGGACTTCCTCGACACCCACGGCCTCACGCCCGCCCCGCGCACCGAGGTGGACGTCATGGTCATCCCGGTCACCGAGGAACTCGCCGACGCCGCTCGCCAGGTCGCGACCTCCCTGCGCCGCGCCGGCCTCCGCACGTCGACCCCGATCGAGCACCGCAAGCTCGGCAAGGAGCTCACCCGCGCCGACAAGGCCGGCGCCGCGGCCGTGGTGATCGTAGGCCAGGAGGACTGGGACGGTGGGAACGTGACCGTCCGGAGCCTGGCCACGCGGGAACAGCAGCAGGTCGCGCTGGCCGACGTCGCCGCGACCGTGGGTGGGCTGGTTACGCCGGCTTGAGTTTTTCCTTGTAGATCACCGAAAACAGCCCCGCCCGGCGAAAGCCCGGCGGGGCTGTTTTCGTGTCTCCCTCGCAGCCGCTGCAGCGGTCCCGCCCCCTCGGCGGGGCCGGGTCAGGGCTGGAGGGAGAAGGAGGCGACCAGCGAGGCGACTTCGGCCGGCTGGTCGACGAACGGGGTGTGGCCGGAATCAAGGAAGGTGACGTCGGCGCCGGCGGTGTGGTAGCGGGTGGCGGCGGAAGTGTGGTCGTAGAGGCGGTCGCGGCGGCCGAGGATCGCGAGGGTGGGCAGGCCGAGCGCGGAGATCTGCGCGTCGAGCGGGTTGGTGGCCAGGAGGCGGCGCCGTTCGGTGAGGACGGCGTGGGCCATGGCCGGGCTGGTGGCGGAGAAGTCGGCGTGGGCCTGGCGCAGCGGGGTAGGGCGCAACACGAAACCGACAGGGGCCGACGAAGCCAAACGGTGCAGCAAGCGGCCGGCGAACGGCGCCGCGAGCAAACCGTTGCCCGGCGGGAAAGTGGCGTGGCTGTAGTCCGGCGCCTGTCCGATGAGGACGGTCCGGGTCACGGCCCCCGAAAGCGAAGCCAGCGCCAGCACCACGTCGGCGCCGAAGGAGTGACCGACGGCCGTCACGTGGCCGGCGCCGATCAGCTTCAGGGCGCCGGCCAGGGTCGTGGCCTGGGAGACGGCGTCGAGGCCCGTGTGGCCGCCCGTGCAGCCGTGGCCGCGCAGATCGGGACGCAGCACGCGGAAGCGGTCGGCCAGCAGGGGCGCCAGGCGGTCGAAGGAGTGCAGCGAGCCGCTGAAGCCGTGCACGAGCAGCACGGCCGGCGCGTCGGCGGGGCCGTCTTCGCGCAGGTGCATTGCGACCCCGTCGACGTCGAGGACGGTGCCGGTCGTTCGCCGCGTCACTTCACCGCCCGGGCCATGGTGCGCCCGGCGGCGCGGCCGGAGAAGATGCAGCCGCCGAGGAACGTACCCTCCAGCGCGTTGTAGCCGTGCACGCCACCGCCGCCGAAGCCCGCGACCTCGCCCGCCGCGTACAGCCCGGTCAGCGGCGTGCCGTCGGCCCGCAGCACGCGCGAGTCCAGGTCCGTCTGCACGCCGCCCAAAGTCTTGCGCGTGAGGATGTTCAGCCGCACGGCGATCAACGGCCCGTGCGCCGGGTCGAGGATCCGGTGCGGCTTCGCCACGCGCGCCACGCGGTCGCCGACGAACTTGCGCGCGTTGGCCACCGCCATCAGCTGCAGGTCCTTCGAGTACCGGTTCCCGACCTCGAGGTCACGAGCCACGATCTGGCGCTCCAGCAAGGAAACGTCCAGGGCCGGCCCGCGAGCGATCTTGTTCATCCCGTCGACGAGCGTCGCCAGATCGTCGGCCACCACGAAGTCGACGCCGTGGCGCTTGAACGCGTCCACCGGCCCCGGCGCGCCCTTCGCGGCGCGGCTGAGCAACGTCTGCTTCAGGTCTTTCCCCGTGATGTCCGGGTTCTGCTCGGAGCCCGACAGCATGAACTCCTTCTCGAGGATCGACTGCGTGAGCACGAACCACGAGTAGTCGTAACCGGTCGACAGCACGGCCTTCAGCGTCCGCAGCGTGTCGAACCCCGGGAAGTTCGGCGCGGGCAGCCGCACCCCGTTGGCGTCGAACCACATCGACGACGGCCCGGGGATGATCCGGATCGCGTGATCCGGCCAGATCGGGTCCCAGTTGTGGATGCCCTCCACGTAGTGCCACATGCGGTCCCGGTTCACCACGCGCGCGCCCGCGGCCTCGCTGATGCCGATCATGCGACCGTCCACATGGGCCGGAACGCCGGGGATCATCGTCGCCGGCGCCGGGCCCAGCCGGTCGACGGGCCAGTTCTGCCGCACCAGTTCGTGGTTGTGGCCGATGCCGCCGGAGCTCACCAGCACCGCCGGCGCCGACAGCTCGAACTCACCGGCGGCGACCCGCGAAGACTTCTTGCCCCGCGGCAGATCACTCGGCTCCAGCACGGTCCCGCGCACACCCGTGACCACGCCGTCGGTCTCCACCAGCTCGTCGACCTGGTGCCGGAACGCGAAGCGCACCTGGCCGCGCTGCTCCGCCGCCAGCACCGGCTCGGCGAACACCCGCACCACCTCGGGCCCGGTGCCCCACGTCAGGTGGAACCGCGGCACGGAGTTGCCGTGCCCGCCCGCCTTGCCGCCGCCGCGCTCGGCCCAGCCGACCAGCGGCGTCACGCGCAG
Organism: Amycolatopsis sp. DSM 110486; assembly: GCF_019468465.1. Taxonomy (NCBI): domain Bacteria; kingdom Bacillati; phylum Actinomycetota; class Actinomycetes; order Pseudonocardiales; family Pseudonocardiaceae; genus Amycolatopsis; species Amycolatopsis sp. DSM 110486. The sequence goes on from NZ_CP080519.1 coordinate 4,720,941, forward strand.
GCCCAGCTCGTGCAGGTAGTCGCGCTTCTCGTACGTGGCGAAGCGGACGTACGCCTCGGCCCACTTGCGCGCCCACAGGTCCTCGTCCTCGCGGTCGAAGCCGGCCGAGTCGAGCCAGTCGCGCAACGCCAGCTCGTAGGAGTCCTTGATCCCCAGCCGGCGCTGCTCGGGGCTGTTCACGAACAGCAGCCCGCCGAGAGACCAGAACGCCTGGCCGCCCAGGTTCGCGCGGTTCTCCTGGTCCAGCACGAGCACGCGGCGCCCGGCCTTCACCAGCTCGTGGGTCGCGACCAGCCCGGCCAGGCCGGCGCCGACCACGATCGCGTCCGCTTCGAAGGCGTCCAACCTCATGTCTCCTCGGTGTAGGCCGTGATCACCTGTACGCACAGGTCACGGCGCCGCTGCCACACGAGCGGGTTGTCGGGGTCCATCAGGCATTGCGCGCTGGTGCCGTCGTGCATCGCGACGAGCGCCTGGCCCAGCGCCACGGGATCGGGGATCGAGCGGCCGGCCCGCGCGAGCAGCTCGACCATCAGCGGCATCAGCGCTTCGGCGATGGCTTCCTCGCGCGCGGTCATCACGCGCCGCAGGCTGGGGTTGCGCAGGGCGTGGGCGGTGAACTCGGCGCTCACGCGGAACCACGCGTCGTCCACGGGGATCGCGGGCAGCACGCGCTCGACGACCGCCCGCACGTCGGGCAGATCGACCGGCGTGAACGCGTCGAACGCCGCGCGCACGGCCGCGATCATCGCCGCCGACCGCCCTTCCCACATGGCCAGGAACAGCTCGTCGAGCGAGGCGAAGTTCGAGTAGAACGCACCGCGTGTGTAGCCCGCGCGCTCGCAGATCTGCTCCACTGTGGACCGTCCGAAGCCCTCTTCGGCGAACACCGGGAGAGCGGCTTCGAGCAGGCGCCGGCGGGTCTCCGCGCGACGGCGCGGCACGCGGTCCGCCGTCGGTTCGATCATCAGGCCTCCCGCTTTCGATACGCCAGCGTACTCAATGCACCGACGTATCGAAAGGGAGCGTGAGCAAGGTCAAGATCGACCCTGTTCAGTAACTAAGTACTTCAGTAAGCGCGCAGCTCAGGAAGCCGCGACGCCCCGCGCCATGACCAGCAGTGGCTTGCCCAGCGCCGCCAGTTCGGCCAGCGGGTCACCGTCGACCACCAGCAGGTCGGCCGCCAGCCCGGGCTCCAGCCGACCTGTGACCGAGCCCAGGCCGAGGCCCGCTGCGCTGTCCTCGGTGGCGATCTCGAGGATCCGCCGCCGCGAGAAGCCGAGCCATTCGTACAGCTCGAGCGCGCCCACGGGGTCGTCGAACGTCGAGCCGGGCAGGCCCGCGTCGGTGCCCGAGAGCAGGCGCACACCGTGTTCCTCCAGCCACGGCAGCCGCCCGTAGACGCGGCGTGCGAGGTCCTCGCCCATGCGCTCGACCATCATCCGCCAGTTGCGGCTGCTCGTGGAGCACGCCGAGACGCCGCCCTTGGCCATGCGGCGCGCGACCTCCGGGCGCAGGTCGGTCTGCTGCGGGCCGGTCATGAACGTGCAGTGCTCGATCGTCGAGACGCCGGCCTCGACGCAGTCGGCGATCGCGTCGGCGCCGTGGGCGTGCGCGGCGACCGGCAGTCCGCGCCGCGCGGCCTGCGAGACGACCACGCCGAGCTGCCGCGCGTCGAACTGCGACTCCCACATCTCCGCGCCACCAGGCGTGATCTGGCCGCCGCCCGCCATCACCTTGATCACGTCGGCGCCCGCGGCCGCGTTGGCGTCGATCCGCGCGCGGATCTCGGCGTCGGAGGAGACCACGCCGCCGAAGAAGTGGCAGTGTCCATCCGGGACGGTCAGCGGCGGCCCGGCCGCGAGCACCCGCGGTCCGCCGGCCGGCTTCACCACGGTGCGGCCGCCGAGGTCGCGTACGGTGGTGACGCCGCTGCGCAGCAGTTGCCCGAGCCGTTCCTCCGCACCGTTCGCGACATCGGTGTCATCACTGGCCAGGAAGTTCGGCAGCATCTCGCGCGTGGCGTCGAAACACAGGTGCACGTGGGAGTTGAACAGTCCCGCCAGCACGGTCGCGTCCGGGAAATCGCGCACCACGGGGTCGACGGCCGCCGCGGCCACCTCGTCGGGCCGTCCGACTGCGACAATCTCGCCGTCGCGCACCAGCACGGCGCCGCCGTCGATCGGGGTCGAGGGCCGGGGCAGCACCCGGGCCGCCGTGATCAGGGTGTCCACGTTCAGTTTTCCTTTCCCACAAGCGTTGCCGACAGCGACAGCAGCGGCCGTACGTCCGATTCCAGGTCCGCGCCGCCGCCCGGCAGCACGAGCTTGGCCCGCCCGTCGCTCACCTCACCTGAGGCCTGGCGGGCCAGCGCGGTCCGCAGTGCCGCGGCCGCGGCGGACGGATCGTCGGCCGCGAGTGAGGCCAGGTCCGTCTCCAGGTACGGGCTCAGCTGCACCAGCCCGTCGCGGATCTCGATCACGCGCCGGTAGTAGCGGCGGTGCACGGCGAACCGGTCGCGCAGGCCGTTGCCCGGCGGCGTCCGCAGCACGATGCTCGGGTAAGCCGCCACCAGGAGTGTCCACAGTGGAGCGAGGCGGTGGTGGTCGGCCCGGTGCCGGCGCCGCCGGACCACAGCCGCCACGCGAGCCCGCACACCGGGATAGGTGATGCCCGCGAGGAACAGCACGCTGCCGAGGATCACCAGAGGCACCACGAGCCACAGCAACGCCGGCACGGCCACGTCGAACACCCACGCCACCACCAGGTACAGCGCCCGCAACACGCTGCCGGCGGCCGCCGCGAGGAGGCTCGCCGCACCGATGCGCAGGCCCGTGCGCAGGTGCGGGTCGGCCACGCGCTGGTAGCGCACGATCCACACCGCGCACGCCGTGATCGCGTAGATCAGGTACGCCCCACCACTGAAGTAGAACAACGCGATCCCAGGCTCGTGCACCGTGTCCGGCCCGAGGGCGGCACCCCGCAGCGGCACCGGCGTGATCGCCAGCGCGAACGTCATCACGGCGATCGCGGCGGCCAGCGGCACGAGCTCCAGCGCGACGCCGCGCGCCTGGCGCGGGCCGAGCGCGGAGCCGAGGAAGAAGATCAGCAGCGAGCAGACGCCGCACGAGAGCAGCACGTTGTTCGCCAGCCGCGCGCCACCCGGGGCGGTCAGGCCGTCGAACCACGTGGTCACCCCGCGTTGCTGAGCGAGGAACGCCAGCGCGAACGCGGCGATGGTGACCGTGACGGCCCAGTTCGGCAGCCGCGGCGAGCGCACCAGCTGGTAGACGCGCCAGGCGAGCGCCGCGGTGAAGAGGGCGAAGAAGGCAGCGGTCACAGCCAGCCCTGGTGGTCGCCCAACGTGCCTTGGATGCGCCGCAGGTCGTGGTCGGCCGCGGCGCGCGGGATCGTGTAGTTCAGCACCGACGCCCACTCGAGGATGATCGTGGCCACCGTCTCGGCCTCCCACTCGTGGGCCTCGTCGTAGGAGGTGCGGCGCAACGCGCGGCGCACGGAGTCCCCGTCGAGGCTTTCCACGGCCGGGCCCCGCAAGAAATCGGCCGGTTCCGCGTCTCCGCCCGGTTCGTGGTCGGCGAGCAGGTGGCCGAGCTCGTGCAGGATGATGTGGTCCTGGTGGGCTTTCGTCGTTTCCTGCTGGAAGAAGATGTAGTCGGCCGAGGCGGTCGCGATCCAGCAGCCGAACGGGCCGGGCACTTCGAGCGGGTAGGCCATGAGCCGGATCGGGCGGCCGCGGCGCTCGCCGAGGCGTTCGCAGAGCTGCCCGACGTCGAGCGGCGGCCTGATGTCGAGGTCCTTCAGCAGCCGCCGGCAGCGTTTGCGGAGTTCGCGTTCCTTCACGGTCCGCTGTGGCCTTCCCGTTCGGCGCGCTCATAGCGCTCGACGAGGTCGAGCAGGTCCATGACCTGACGGCGGCCCTGCGGCGAGAGCTCCTGCGCGCGCATGGCCATCAGCTTCGCCTCGACGGCCGGCGCGTCTCCGGAGACGCGCTCGTCCTCGTCGTCGAAGAAGTACGTGACCGGCACCCCGAACAGCTTCGCCAGCGCCTCGACGTAGTGGATCTTCGGGTTGATCCGCTTTCCGGTCGCCAGCTGCTGCAGGTACGCCGGCGACATCGCGGGCCCGCCCGTGCGCTCGATCGCCGCCGACATCTCCCGGTAGCTGTGCGGTGCGCGGCCGTCCGCCCGGGACGAGTCGATGAGCGTGCTCAGCTTCTCCGCGAAGGTGCGTTGCCGTGGCATCACCGCCCCCTTCCCCTTGTCCGGATAGTACTGTGCCGTCTGTTACCAATCCGACCACAGCCACGGCGGGATTGGTTGCCAGACGCGAGAGCGTCCGGCTCGGTGCCCGCCTACTTTTGGCCGGATTGGTAACGGCGTGTCTACTGTACGCACCTGTTGACACCGCCTGTATGCAGTGGTTTACAGTGGCCGCGTCCCGCTCCGGACACGTCCGTACTCTGGGGGTGTTCGGAACCCGGAGCGGGATCTTGTCCTGCGCCTGGCTCGCCGTGATCAGCCATTTGTAGTACGCTTGAGTGGTCAAGGTTGATCGCCTCGTAGCGAACCCTTGATCTGGCCTGTTGCCGGAGGTCGACCCCCAGGGCTTCCGGTGACAGGCCCCTTTATTTTCTGGGCCGGTCAGCCCATGAGTGTTGCGGCCACCGTCGCACCCAGCTCCTGCAACGCTTCCAGCGCCGCCTTGTCCGGTTCCCCCGTGAGCAGCACGGGGTCGGCGACCTGTATCCAGCCCAGCCCCGTGGTGATCGACGCGAGCTGGCGCGCGGTGCCGGCCGTGTCGTTGTTCCCGTGCACGTACGCGCCGAACGGACGGCCGCGCGTCGAGTCGAGGCACGGGTAGTAGACGGTGTCGAAGAAGTGTTTGAGGGCGCCGCTCATGCTGCCGAGGTTCGCGGGGGTGCCGAGCAGATAACCGTCGGCGGCCAGCACGTCGGCCGCGGTCGCGCCGAGCGCGGGGCGGCGGACGACGTCGACGCCTTCGATGTCCGGGTGCTTCGCGCCGGCGAGCACGGCTTCGAACATCGCCTGCATCGACGGCGAAGGGGTGTGGTGCACGAGTAACAGCGTGGCCATGACCGCAGCCTGCCACTTGTGCCCGTGTCCACGCGCGGGCAGGCTGGGTCCGGTGATGGGGGAGAGACTGCGGCCCCGTCTTGTGGTAGCCGCAATCGTACTGCTCGGCTTGGCGGGGCTCGTCAGCACGCTCGCGCTGGTTTTCGCCGTGTTCACCGACGCGATCTTCGCGCCCCACGGCTGGACCAGCGAGATGGACCGGCTGTGGCCGTGGATGGTGCCCGCGGTGGTCGGCCTGCTCGCCGCCATCCTCTCGCGGCGGCGGGAGTTCATCGCGGCGTTCGTGGTGCTGCTGCTGGTCGACGTCGTCGGCCTGTTCGGACCGACCCTGCTCGGCCGCGACGTCGAACCGGGGCCCCCGGTCCCGGTCAGCTCAGCAGCATGTTTATGTCTTCCCGCACCGCGCTGAGGCGAGTGGACGCGGTTTCCCGCGCCGCCGCGAGGTCACCGGTCACCGGCGTGACCACCTGCAGGTAGGCCTTCAGCTTCGGCTCGGTGCCCGACGGGCGGATCACCACACGCAGGCCGTCGCCGCGCAGCCGCAGCACGTCGGCGTCGGGCAGGAGGTCTTCCTGCTTGACAGGTGTGCCGCCGAGTGTCACCGGCGGCTCGGCGCGCAGGCTCGCCATCAGCTTGCCGCGCACGGCAAGGTCGGTGACCCGCAAGGAAAACTGGTCCGTCAGGTGCACGCCGTGGCCGGTGGCGATGTCGTCGAGCACGTCGAGAGGCGTGCGGCCCTCGGCCTTGAGCGCCGCGGCGAACCCGGCGGCGAACACGGAGGCGGCGATGCCGTCCTTGTCCCGCACGAAACCCGGGTTCACGCAGAGGCCGAGCGCCTCCTCGTAGGCGAAGATCAGGCCTTCGCCCGCGCGCACCAGCCACTTGAAGCCCGTGAGCGTCTCGGCGTAGCGCGCGCCCGCGGCCTTCGCCAGCTCGCCGAGTAGCGAGGACGACACGATGGTGGTGGCCACGAGCGGATCGGGATTGTCCGTTGTGGACAGCAGGTGTGAGCCGAGCAGCACGCCCGTCTCGTCGCCGCGCAGCATGCGCCACTCGCCGTCGCGGCCGCGCACGCCGAGGGCGCAGCGGTCGGCGTCCGGATCGAGCGCCACGGCGAGGTCGGCGTCCACTTTGGACGCGAGCGCCAGCAGCAGGTCGGTGGCGCCGGGTTCCTCGGGGTTGGGGAACGAGACGGTGGGGAAGTCGGCGTCGGGCCGCGACTGCTCGGCGACGAAGTGCACGTCGGTGAACCCGGCTTGCGTGAGCGCCGTTTCCAGCGTCGCCGCGCCGACGCCGTGCAGCGCGGTGGCGGCGATCCGCAGCTCGCGCTCCGGGCTTCTGGGCAGGTTCGCGACGTCAGCGAGGTACGCGGCGCGCGGGTCGACGACCTCGGCCCCGGGTGCGCGCGGCACGTCGACCGCGGCGGGCGCGGCCTGGATGGCGTGCTCGATCTCGCCGTCGGACGGCGGCACGATCTGGCCGCCGGTGCTGTCGTAGAGCTTGTACCCGTTGTCCGCGGGCGGGTTGTGCGACGCGGTGATCTGGATTCCGGCGATCGCGTCGTAGTGCTTCACCGAGTACGCGAGCAGCGGCGTCGGCAACGGCAGCGGCATCGTCTTCACGGCGAAGCCCGCCGCGGTAAGCACTTCGGCGGCCGCCTGCGCGAACGCTTCCGACCCGTGCCGCGCGTCGCGCCCGACCACGACCACGCCACCCGCGAGGCCCTTTTCGGTGAGCCACTGCGCCACGCCCGCGGTGGTCCGCGTGACGACGGCGACGTTCATCCCGTTCGGCCCCGCCCGCACCGGCCCGCGCAACCCGGCCGTGCCGAACTCGAGCGGTCCCGCCATCCGGTCGGCGATCTCGTCGGCCGCGGTGGCGTCGCCGGCGAGGGCGCGGTCGAGCACTTGCCGCAGCTCCTCGCGCATCGACGGGTCGGGGTCCTCGGCGATCCACCGGTGGGCGGCGTCGCGCAGCTCGGGAGTAATCGTGTTCTGCACCGGGTCAGCGTACGGGTTTCGGGCGCCGGACCCCGGCCACGACCAGGGTGAGCAGGGCGTCGGCGCGGTCCGCATCGTCCTCGGTGGCCAGGGAGATCGCGTTGACGAGCAGGAGCAGGTCGTCGATCCCGGTGGCTTCGTTCGCCTCGCCCGCCTGCTGCGCGCGGGCCAGGAGGCGGTGGCCCGCGTCGAGGATCTTCGCGTGGTACTCGCGGCCTTCCTTGGCGCCGAGCAGCAGGGCCGCGCCGAGGCCGCGGGCGGCGGAGGCGTGGGCGACCACCGCGCGCAGCCACGTGACCAGCGCGTCGCCGGGGCTCGGGGCAGTGGCCAGCTCCGCGGCGAGGGTGCAGAGGTTCTCGACGCGTTCGCGGAACACGGCTTCCAGCAGCGCGGCGCGGCCGGGGAAGTGGCGGTGCAGCGTCGCGGAGCCGACGCCGGCGCGTCGAGCGATCTCTTCGAGCGAGGCATCTGCGCCCTGCTCCGCGACGACCTCGACGGAGGTCGCTAGCAGCCGCTCGTAGTTGCGGCGGGCGTCGGCGCGCATGGGCTTGCCTCTTGTCGCTGTTGGCTGCGTGTTTGCAAAACGGGGCGGTCCTCCGTATCGTACCGGTCTTGAAACGGGGTGGTACCCCACTTAGGAGGATCAGGTGAAAATCGGGATCGCGGTCGGGGATCTGCGGGGTCCGACCGGGGCCGCGGAGCTGGTCGAGCAGGCGCGGGTCGCGGCAGCCGCGGGGTTCGCGACGGCGTGGGTGAGCCAGGCGCTGGGGTGGGACGCGATGGTTGCGTTGGGTGCGCTCGGGCCGGTGCCGGGAATCGCGTTCGGAACGGCCGTGGTGCCGGTGCCACAGCGGCATCCGCTGGTGCTGGCCGGGCAGGCGCTGAGCGTGCAGGCGGTGACGGGCAACAGGCTGACGCTCGGAGTCGGGGCGGGGATCGCGGGAATGGTCGGGCCGATGTTCGGGCTGCCGGTCGACCGCCCGGCGCGGCGGATGCGGGAGTACCTGGCGGTGCTGATTCCGTTGCTACGAGGGGAAAGTGTCGCGTTTTCCGGGGAGACGCTCACGGCTTTCGGATCCGTGGCGGTGCCGGGTGCGCGGCCGCCGTACGTGGTCGTGGCGGCTCTCGGGCCCGCGATGTTGAGGGTCGCGCGCGAGCTGGCCGACGGCACGGTGACGTGGCTCGCGGGGCCGAAGACGTTGGGAGAGTATGTGGTTCCGTCGATCGGGAAGGCGGCCCGCGTGATCGCCGCGCTGCCGGCGTGCGTCACAGCCAAGGAAAGCGTTGTGCGGGCGCGGATTTCGGCGGATTTCGCCTTGGCGGCGCGCTCGCCGGAATACCGCGCGGTGTTCGACCGTGAGGGCGTGGCCGGGGCGGGTGACGTCGCAGTGGTGGGCAACGAGGACGCGGTCGCCACTCAGCTCGGCCGGCTGCGCGACGCCGGCGTGACCGAATTCTTCTTTTCGCCCCAAGGATCCGCCGCCGAGCAACAGCGGACGGTGGAAGTCCTTGCGGAATTCACCTGACGGAGTTGGAGAAAGTCACTACCGTCGCAGTGGTGCGACTTGTGTTCACCTCCCTCGCGTCCCACGGTCACCTCTACCCCCTGATTCCGCTCGCGGTCGCCGCGCGCGGCGCCGGGCACGACGTCGCCTTCGCGACAGCGGAGGACTTCCATCCGGTGCTCGAAAAGGCGGGCCTGCGGCCGGAGAAGGCCGGCCTGACGATCTACGACGCGTTCGCCTCGAAGTACGCCGGTGATCCGGCCCAGCGCCGGCGTGAGGCGTCGGAGGAGGAAATGGCCGAGGTCATCGGCCAGGTGTTCGGCCGGGTGCTGCCCGAGCGCTTCGTCGCCGACCTCGGCGCACTGTTCGAGCGGGATCGGCCCGACCTGGTGATCTACGAGGTCGGCAACTCCGGCGGCGCGTTCGCGGCCAGGAAGGCCGGCATCCCGGCCATGGGCCACGGCTTCGGGCGCGTCTCGGCCGACGCGCTGATGGCGGAGATCCGCGGCGCCCTCGACGACTACGCCGCCGAGCTCGGCATCACCGGCGGAGACCGGCCTTGGTGGGGCAACCCGTTCGTGGACATCTGCCCACCGTCGGTGCAGTCGCCCGAGTTCATCGCACGCGCCCGGAGGCTGCCGTTGCGGCCGGTGGGCTGGAGCGAGCCGGGCGATCTGCCCGCGGGGGTCGTGGACCACGGCCGCCCGCTCGTCTACCTCACGCTCGGCACCACGCCGATGAGCCAGGCGCACATCCTCACCGCGGCGATCGCCGGGCTCGCGGCGCTCGACGTCGACGTGCTGGTGGCGACCGGACCGTCGGTCGACGTCGCTTCACTCGGCGAGGTGCCGGCCAACGTGCGGCTCGAAGCGTGGGTGCCGCAGTCGGAACTGCTGCCGCACGTCGACCTCGTGGTGCACCACGGCGGCAGCGGCACGACGATGGGCGCGTTTTCCGCTGGGGTGCCGCAGCTCGTGCTGCCGCAGGGCGCCGACCAGTTCACCAACGCCGAAGCCGTCGCCGGGTCCGGCGTCGGCGAGCGACTCCTCGGCGACGCGGTGACGGCCGACGCGGTGCGGGAGAGCGCGCGGCGGCTACTGGCGGACTCGACGGTGGCCGACGCCGTGCGGGGGCTGGCGGCTGAGGTGGCGGCGATGCCGTCGCCGGACGAGGTAACCGCGCAGCTGCCCGACTACGTCTGACGACGGGAAGGGCACCTCGCGTTCGAGGTGCCCTTCGCAGCACGTCGTCACGCGCGGGCGATGAGCTCCTTGAGCAGCGAACCCATGCGCGTGGCCGCCTGGCGGCCGGCTTCGAGGACCTCTTCGTGGTTGAGCGGCTCGCCCGTCATGCCGGCGGCGAGGTTGGTGACGAGCGACAGCCCGAACACCTCGACCCCGGCGGCGCGGGCCGCGATCGCCTCCAGGACCGTCGACATGCCAACGAGGTCCGCGCCCATCGTGCGCAGCATGCGGATCTCGGCGGGCGTCTCGAAGTGGGGGCCGGTGAGGCCGGCGTAGACGCCTTCCTCCAGCGAACCGTCGATCTCCTTCGCGACGCCGCGCAGGCGGGCGGAGTAGAGGTCGGTGAGGTCCACGAACTTCGCGCCGACGATCGGCGAGCGGGCCGTGAGGTTGAGGTGGTCGGAGATCAGCACCGGCTGCCCGACGCTGAAGCCCTCGCGCAGGCCGCCGGCCGCGTTGGTGAGCAGCACGGTGCGCGCGCCGGCCGCCGCGGCGGTGCGCACGTTGTGCACCACCGGGTCGATGCCCTTGCCCTCGTAGAAGTGCGTGCGGCCCAGCAGCACCAGCGCGCGCTTGTCGCCGATCTTCAGCGACCGGACGGTTCCACCGTGCCCCACGGCGCCGGGAGTGGTGAAACCGGGCAGCTCGCCGAACGGGATCTCCGCCTCGGCCGTCCCGATCACGTCCGCGGCCGGGCGCCAGCCCGAGCCCAGCACCACGGCGATGTCGTGCTTCTCGACGCCGGTCCGCTCGGCGATGGCGGCCGCGGCCGCTTCCTCGTGGTTGGTCATGGCGCCGAGCGTATCCGGGCACTACGCAGCGCCAGGAACACCACCAGTCCGAACGGAGACAGGAAAATCGTCAGCACCAGCACTGGGCTGACCTGCCACCACGGGATCCCCCGCTCGCGCGCCTCGAAGAACATCCACCGCCCGAGGAACAGGTCGAACGCGATCAGCTGTGCCCACAACAACGCCGCCCCCGCCGACGACCCCGCAAACGCTTGCAGCAGGGCGAGGTCCGGTCGGCTCACCGCCTGCCACAGCTCGCCGAAGTGCGGGATCGCGATGGCGAAGTAACACGCCAAGGGCAGCAACGGCACCCACGGCGACGCCATGATCTGCCGCGTCCGCCGCCACGTGGGAGCGAAGATCATCAGCGCCCAGAAGGGCGTCGCGAGGGGGAAGGTCAAGGTGAACGACTGCTGGGTCATCGCACGAGCTCCCGATGGGGTGGGCGGCCCGCCGACCGCGCGGCGGCCCGGCCGCCGCGCCGCCGCGGAGTGCGGGCGGCGAAGGGCGGCTCGCCCCCGCTGCCGAAGGTGACTGCGAGCGCGGTCATCGCACGAGCTCGCGGGTCGGGCGGTACACCGAGGCGAAGCCGCCCAGCGCTACCGCGGCGAGCAGGGCGCCGGCGGCCGCGAGGGTCGGGGCGCTCGGGTGGATCAGCGACTCGCCGCGCAGCGCCTGCCAGGTCACGAGGGCGACGAGGCCCGCGTAGCCGAATGTCGCGACCCACACCAGCCGGACACGAACCGCACTGTCGCGAAGGCGCGGCACCCGCGTGGCGAGCAGGCCCAACCCCAGCGCAACCAGCGGCAGCAGCTGGAGCGCGTGCATCCCGGTGAAGTGCGGGATGCGCAGGTCGCCGCCGGTGGTGCTCCAGCCGAGGATGGGCAGGCCGGGGCCGCCGTCGGGGACGCCGACGCTGTGGGCGCCCACGAGAGCCGACACGCCGGTCGCGTTCAACGCCTGCTGCTGGGCGGCCGTCGGGCCCGTCATGAGGGCGCCGAGGCCGATGCCGATGAGCGAGATGACCGCGCCGGTACGGACGGCCCAGTGGGTGGCGCGGTCTTCGAGGCGCGTGAACATCAGGAGCACGGTGAGCACGAGCGTCGCGATCCAGATGGTGGCGACCATGCCGCCCATGAGCTGGAACAGCGTGTTGTCCAGGGGCGTCGCGTTGTTGAAGTGGCTCGGCCGGCCGCGCACCGCCTGGAAGACCATCACCACGTACTCGGCGGCGAACAGCACGATCACCACGGTCGTGGCGACGTGCGCGGTCCGGCGGAAGCGGGGCAGCAGCGACACCAGCCAGCCCCACGTGAAGAAGTACAGCGCACCCGAAATGGCGAACTTCAGCAGCTTCGCCCACACGGGCGCGCCGAGCACCGTGCGCTGGTCCACCACCATCGCGACGACGCAGGCCAGCGCGGTGACGACGAGTCCCGCCGCGAAGAGCGTGGACGGCCGGTGCCAGGTGTTCGTTCGGCTCGGAAGCAAGGTCATGATGTCCTCCCAGGATGGATAGTCACAGTATCCATTATGGGAAGCTAGACTATCCAAGCTGAGAAGTCCTCAGGGTTATCCCTGAAATCACCCGAGTCCTGAAATGACCCGAGTCCTTTGACCGAGTCCCGAGTTCGAGGAGTTGATGCGGCCGTGCGGATGGCCGAACTGAGCGCCGAGTCCGGCATGCCGGTCGCGACGATCAAGTACTACCTGCGCGAAGGCCTGCTCCACCCGGGCGAGCGCACCAGCCCCAACCAGGCGCGCTACGGCGACGAGCACGTGCAGCGCCTCAAGCTCATCCGCGCGTTGCTCGACGTCGGCGGCCTGTCCGTGGCCACCGTCGGCGGCGTGCTCGCGGCCATCGACGCGGGCGAGCCCACCAACGACGTCCTCGGCGTCACCCAGCGCGCCCTCGTGGGCGGCACGTCCGACGTCGACGACGAGGCCCGCGCGTGGGCGCTGGACCTGCTGGAAAAGCTGACCGCGGCCCACGGCTGGAAGTTCGCGCCCGAGCACCCCGCGGCGCCCGGGCTGATCACCACGCTGTGCACGATCCGCGCGCTCGGTCACCCCGCGCTGCTGGACCGCATCGAGGACTACGCCACGCTCGCCGACCGCATCGCCGAGGTCGACCTCGACACGCTCGCCGCTCATCCGTCACTGGATCGGATCGTGGAGGCGGCCGTGGTCGGCACCGTGCTGGGCGACCGGCTGTTCGCGGGCCTGCGCCGCCTCGCGCAGGCGGCCGAGTCGGGCCGGCGCTACCCGGACGGCCTGGGCTGAGGTCCTACTGGTCGCCCGGGAACGACAGCGTCTGCTTGATCCGGTCCCACGTTTCGGCGCCGTCGGGCTCGATCTCCGGCGGCACGGTGAGCGAGACGGCCCACAGCGACTCGCCCGAGGTCTTCAGCAAGGCGAAGGTCGTGCGGGTGATCGAGGAATCGGGGCCCCTCTGCGCGGAATCGCCGTGCTCCACGGTGCGGTAGATCATCTCGGTCCCGGCGTCGGTCTGCACGGGGACCTTGGCGAAGGCGAACCCGCCCGGGTCCGCTGAGGCCCGGAGACTCCCCTCGTAGTCCGCGACGTCGTGCTTCTTGAGGAAGTTCGGGAAGCGTTCGATGCGCAACGACTGGTGCCCGTCCGGCGACACGTACTGCACGACCGTGGACGCGCCGACGCTGTTCGAGGACCGGCCGGCGATGAAGCGCTGCCAGCCTTCCGGCACTGAGATGACGTACTCGGTGTCGCGCGTGGAATTGGCCGTTTCGCTCGCGTGGCCGCGCTGCTGCACCAGGTTCACGTCCTGCGGTGGCGGCACCGTCGCGCCCGGCGCACCGGCGGACGTGGCGCTGCCGGCGGGCGGGATCAGCGACTGCCCGCTGATCAGGCGCGCCAGCGCGAACCCGCCGATACCGGCGACGAGGAACAGCACCACCGCCGCGACGGCCAGCAACGCCGACGCGCGCGGGCTGCGTCGCCGCGAAGCAGAGGCAACCGGAGCGGCGACAACAGGAGCCGGAGCCGCGCCCTGCCGCAGGAACGGCAACGGACCCGGGTCCGCCGCCAGTGCGCCACTTGCCTCCGACTTCTTGTCGGTCGGCGCCACCGTCTCCAAGACCTGCGTGTCGGTTGCATCGAGCTGTGCCGAAGTCTTCTTCCCGTCCGGCGTGCGGAACAGCTCCGGCCCGAACAGGTCGAGCGCCGTCTTGCCCTGCAACGGGTACAGCCGGTGACGCACCTCGCGCAGCGAGATCCGCTTCTCCGGCTCCTTCTTCATCAACGCGGCGATCACGTCGGCCAGCGGGCCCGGCTTCGGCTTGGGCACCGAGCCGTTCACGACCTTGCCGACTGTCTCCAGTGGATCGCCGTCCGCGTCGTACGGCGGCGCGCCCTCGACGGCGGCGAACAGCGTCGCGCCCAGGCCCCACAGGTCGGCCGCCGGCGTGACCGCGCCACCCGACGCGACCTCCGGCGCGATGTAGGCGGGCGAGCCGAGCATGATCCCGGTGCGCGTCATCGTGGCTTCGGAGACGTTGCGCGCGATGCCGAAGTCGGTGAGCTTGATCCGCCCGTCACCGGCCACGAGCACGTTGCCCGGCTTCACGTCGCGGTGCGTGATGCCCGCGTCGTGCGCCGCTTCGAGCGCCGCGGCGACGGCGATGCCGACGGCTGCCGCCTGCTCCACGTTCAACGGCCCGTGGTCGCGCAGGATGTGCGCGAGGCTGCGCGAGGGCAGCAGCTCCATGACCACGAACGGTTCGTCGTTGTCGCGCGCGACGTCGTGAAGGATGATCACGTTCGGGTGGGACAGCACCGCGATCGCGCGCGCCTCGCGCAGCGTCCGCTCACGCAACTCGTCCGCTTGCGACGCCGGGACGCCCGGCGGCAGCTTCATCTCCTTGACGGCCACCGGCCGGTGGAGGAACTCGTCGTAGGCCGACCACACCGTGCCCATCGACCCCGAGCCGAGCACGGATCGCAGCCGGTAGCGCCCGGCGACCACACGGGACTGCGGCTCGGCTGCGCTCGACTGTGCTGGGCTCGGCTCTTCCTTCGAGGAGGACACCCCCTGATTGTGTCGTAAGGCAGCGACACTCTTCGACCCAGTGTGCAAGACCTGCCCACCCGTGTTCCGCGGATACCCCTGAACACTCTGGTGGGGCGACTAGAGTCACAGGTGCCGGCACTGGCGTGCCTCTACCATCACTGGGTATGACGAACGTGGCTGGGCCGGAGTCGGTGCCGATCTCCGAACCCGAGCTCGCGCTGGCGGCCGGGTTTCCTGCCGCCGACCGGGCCCGGTGGCAGGAACTCGTGGCGGGAGTGCTGCGCAAGAGTGGCCGTCTGCCGGAGGACTTCGCGGGGGCGCCGGAGAGCAAACTCGTCACCCACACGTACGACGGCATCGACATCCAGCCGCTGTACACGCGTGAAGACGCCGCCGGCGAGCCCGGCTACCCGGGGCTGCCGCCGTTCGTCCGTGGCGCGCGGCCCGAAGGCGTGATCGGCACCGGGTGGGACGTGCGCGTGCGCCACCTGCGGGCCGACGCCAAAGCCACCAACACCGCGATCCTCGCCGACCTCGAAGGCGGCGCCACGTCCGTGTGGCTGCGCGTCGGCGGCGAAGCGCTCCCGCTCGACGCGCTGGCCGACGCGCTCAACGAGGTCTACCTCGACCTCGCGCCGGTGGTCCTCGACGCCGGCGCGGAGTACGCCGCCGCGGCCGACGCTCTGCTGGACGTGTTGGCCGAGCGTGAAATTCCGCCCAGTGAGGCCGTCGCCGTGCTCGGCGCGGACCCGATCGGTGTCGGCGCGCGAACGGGCGAAGCGCTGCCTGTCGCCCCCGCCGCCGAGCTGGCCGCGCGCGTCGCCGCGAAGTACCCGAAGGTGCGCACGCTCGTGGCCGACGGCCTGCCGTTCCACGAGGCCGGTGGTTCCGACGCGCAGGAGCTGGGCGCGACGATCGCCGTCGGTGTCGCGTACCTGCGGGCGCTGACCGAAGCCGGTCTGGACGTCTCCGCCGCGGCCGCGCAGCTGGAGTTCCGCCTGGCCGCCACGGCCGACCAGTTCCTCACCATCGCCAAGTTCCGCGCCGCCCGCCGGCTGTGGGACCGCGTGCTCGAAGTTTCGGATGCGCCCGCCGGCGCGCGTGGTATGCACCAGCACGCCGTGACCTCGCCCGCGATGCTGACTCAGCGCGACCCGTGGGTGAACATGCTGCGCACCACCGTCGCGTGCTTCGCCGCGGGCGTCGGCGGCGCCGACGCCGTGACCGTGCTGCCGTTCGACTCCGCGATCGGCCTGCCCGACGCGTTCTCCGCGCGCATCGCCCGCAACACCAACGCGGTGCTGCTGGAGGAGTCGAAGCTGGGCAGCGTGATCGACCCGGCCGGCGGCTCCTGGTACGTCGAGCAGCTCACCGACGAGCTGGCGAAAGCCGCGTGGACCGAGTTCACCGCGATCGAAGGCGCGGGCGGCGTCGAGGCCGAGCTGGCGTCGGGCGCGTTGGCCGCGCGGCTGGCCGCGACGTGGGACAAGCGCGCGAAGCGCCTGGCCACGCGCCGAGACCCGATCACCGGCGTGAGCGAGTTCCCGAACCTGGCCGAGAAACCCGTGACCAGGGAAACGGTGAGCTCCACTGTGGACGGTGGCCTGCCGCGCCACCGCTACGCCGAAGCGTTCGAGCAGCTGCGCGACGCCTCCGACAAGTACCTGGCCGAGCACGGCGAACGGCCGAAGGTCTTCCTCGCCACGCTCGGTCCCGTCGCCGCGCACACCACGCGCGCCGGGTTCGCCGCGAACCTGTTCCAGGCCGGCGGCCTCGAGGCCGTGAACCCGGGGGCGACCGACGACCTGCCCGCTGCGTTCCGGGAAAGCGGTGCGCGCATCGCGTGCCTCTGCGGCACCGACGCCGCGTACGAAGAACAGGCGGCCGACGTCGCCGCGTCGCTCGGCGCCGAGAAGGTGCTGCTCGCCGGCAAGGCGAGCTACCCCGGCGTGAGCGGCAACGTCTTCGCCGGCTGCGACGCGCTCGAAGTCCTGACCGGCATCCACGTACAGCTGGGAGTGGAAGCATGAGCATCCCGAATTTCGCCGACGTCCCGCTCGGCACCCCCGAGCCGGGGGACCGTGCCGCGTGGGCGCAGGCCGTGCAGGACGCCACCGGCAAGGGCCCCGACGCGCTGGCCTGGGAGACGCCCGAGGGCATCGGCGTGAAGCCGGTGTACACGGCCGAGGATCTGTCCGATGTGGACTTCCTGGGCACCTACCCGGGCATCGCGCCGTTCCTGCGCGGGCCGTACCCCACGATGTACGTGAACCAGCCGTGGACGATCCGCCAGTACGCCGGGTTCTCCACCGCGCAGGAGTCCAACGCCTTCTACCGCCGCAACCTCGCGGCCGGGCAGAAGGGCCTGTCGGTCGCCTTCGACCTGGCCACCCACCGCGGCTACGACTCCGACCACCCGCGCGTGTCCGGCGACGTCGGCATGGCGGGCGTGGCGATCGACTCGATCTACGACATGCGCCAGCTCTTCGACGGCATCCCGCTCGACAAGATGAGCGTGTCGATGACGATGAACGGCGCCGTGCTGCCGGTGCTCGCGCTCTACGTGGTCGCGGCGGAGGAGCAGGGGGTGAAGCCGGAGCAGCTCGCGGGGACGATCCAGAACGACATCCTCAAGGAGTTCATGGTCCGCAACACCTACATCTACCCGCCGCAGCCGTCGATGCGGGTCATCTCCGACATCTTCGCGTTCACCTCGCAGCACATGCCGAAGTACAACTCGATCTCGATCTCCGGCTACCACATGCAGGAGGCCGGGGCGACCGCCGACCTGGAGCTGGCGTACACGCTGGCCGACGGCGTCGAGTACATCCGCGCCGGCGTCGACGCGGGGCTGGACGTGGACAAGTTCGCGCCGCGGCTGTCGTTCTTCTGGGCGATCGGCATGAACTTCTTCATGGAGGTCGCGAAGCTGCGTGCGGCTCGGCTGCTGTGGGCGAAGCTGGTGAAGCAGTTCGATCCCAAGAGCGAGAAGTCGCTTTCGCTGCGCACGCACTCGCAGACGTCGGGCTGGTCGCTGACCGCGCAGGACGTGTACAACAACGTGGCGCGCACCTGCGTCGAGGCGATGGCCGCGACCCAGGGCCACACGCAGTCGCTGCACACGAACGCGCTCGACGAGGCGCTCGCGCTGCCCACCGACTTCTCCGCGCGCATCGCCCGCAACACGCAGCTGCTGCTGCAGCAGGAGTCGGGCACCACGCGGGTGATCGACCCGTGGGGCGGCAGTGCGTTCGTCGAGAAGCTGACCTACGACCTCGCGCGCAAGGCGTGGGGCCACATCACGGAGGTCGAGAGCGCGGGCGGCATGGCGCGCGCGATCGACGAGGGCATCCCGAAGCTGCGCATCGAGGAGGCCGCCGCGCGCACGCAGGCGCGCATCGACTCCGGCCGCCAGCCCGTGATCGGGGTGAACAAGTACCAGGTCACCGACGACGAGCAGATCGACGTGCTGAAGGTCGACAACGCCGGCGTGCGGACGCAGCAGCTGGAGAAGCTGCGGCGGCTGCGTGAGGAGCGTGATTCCGCCGCGACGGAAGACGCGTTGCGCCGGCTGACCGAGGGTGCTCGGGGTGGTGGGAACCTGCTCGCGCTGGCCATCGACGCGGCGCGCGCGAAGGCCACCGTCGGCGAGATCTCCGACGCGCTGGAGAAGATCTGGGGCCGCCACTCCGGGCAGATCCGCACGATCTCCGGCGTGTACCGGGAAGAGGTGGGGAAGTCGGACAACGTCGACAAGGCGCGGGCGCTCGTCGAGAAGTTCGCCGAGAACGAGGGGCGCCGGCCGCGCATCCTGATCGCGAAGATGGGCCAGGACGGCCACGATCGCGGCCAGAAGGTGATCGCCACCGGCTTCGCCGACCTGGGCTTCGACGTTGACGTCGGCCCGCTGTTCTCCACGCCCGGTGAGGTCGCGCGGCAGGCGTCGGAGGCCGACGTGCACGTGATCGGCGTGTCTTCGCTGGCCGCCGGGCACCTGTCGCTCGTGCCGGCGCTGCGCCACGAGCTGGCCGAGCTCGGGCGGTCGGACATCATGGTCGTCGTGGGCGGCGTCATTCCGCCGCAGGACTACGACGAGCTGCGCGCCGCCGGTGCCGCCGCCATCTTCGGGCCCGGCACGGTCATCGCCGACGCGGCGATCGGCCTGCTGGAGCAGCTCGCGCACCAGGAGTCCTGAGCCTTGCCTCGCAGGATCGACGTCGCCGCCTACGCGAAGGGCGTGCTCGCGGGCGACCGCGGCACCCTGTCCAAGGCGATCACGCTGGTCGAGTCGCACCGGGCGGACCACCGGGCGCAGGCACAGGAGCTGCTCGTCGAGCTGCTGCCGCACGCCGGGGGCGCCCAGCGGGTCGGCATCACGGGCGTACCCGGTGTCGGCAAGTCGACCTTCATCGACCAGCTGGGCACAGACCTCACGGCGGCCGGCCACCGCGTCGCCGTGCTCGCCGTGGACCCGTCCTCCACCCGCACGGGCGGCTCGATCCTCGGCGACAAGACGCGCATGTCGCGGCTGGCCGTGGATCCCCGTGCCTTCATCCGCCCGTCTCCGACGTCGGGGACGCTGGGTGGAGTCGCGCGGGCGACCCGCGAGACGATCGTGCTGATGGAAGCCGCGGGCTTCGACGTGGTGCTGGTGGAGACCGTCGGCGTCGGGCAGTCCGAGGTCGCGGTGGCCAACATGGTCGACTCCTTTCTGTTTTTGACTTTGGCCCGCACGGGCGACCAGCTGCAGGGCATCAAGAAGGGCGTGCTCGAACTGGCCGACGTCATCGCCGTGAACAAGGCCGACGGCCCGCACACCCGCGACGCCGCCCGCGCCGCCCGCGAGCTCTCGGGCGCACTGCGGATGATCTACGGCAAGGACGCACCGTGGACACCACCCGTGCTGACCTGCAGCGCCCTCGAGGGCTCCGGCCTGGACGAGGTGTGGGCGACCATCGGCCGGCACCGCTCGCTGATGCAGGAGTCCGGCGAGCTTTCCAGCCGCCGCCGCCAGCAACAGGTCGACTGGACCTGGTCGATGGTGCGGGAGCAGTTGCTGGACCGCCTGACGTCGCACCCTTCGGTGCGGGCCCAGGTCTCGGACATCGAACGCGCGGTCCGCGACGGCGAGCTGACGGCGACGCTGGCGGCGGAGCGGATCTTGACGGCGTTCGGGGAACCGACGGACAGCTGAGCTGTCTTTTGTGCCAGACAGCCCCGCCCGGCAGACAGCCCCCGCCCGCCAGACAGCCCCCGCCCTCCCTTGGGGGGCGTCCCCATCCCAGTCTATCGGCCCCTGACCTTGAAAAACGGCCGAAACGGAATCTGTGGACAACTCCGCCCACCGCGAGCGCCATGTGGATAAGGGGAGCCGCCACCCGCCATCCCCGCAGATGACTGCGGAGCCGCCGCCCGCCATCCCCGTGGATGACAACGAAGCCACCACCGCCAACCCCGCAGATGACCGCGAAGCCGCCACCCCCCAACCCCCGTTCGAGCAACCGAGGCGACAAAAGGCCCGCCGAACCCACCCTCGGTGGCCCACCGGCCCCGTTCGGCTGACGAACGGTCCCCCGAAGTGACTTTGGTCTGACCTCACGACCGCTCCACGCTCCGTGACGACCGGTCACCGTGTGGAGATGCGGTCGGCGGGCGGTGGCGCGGGCTGAACGGAGCGCCTCCACCGCGTGGCGGCTGACGTCGCGGCCGTTCGGCGGGCAGAATGCGACGCAGTGCCGTAGAAGGGATGTCATGGCGAAGGTGCGGGGACTGCTGCTGGTCGGCCTGCTGGGCGCGTTGTTCTACTGCGCGGCTCCGGCTCAGGCGGCCGTCGTCGAGGCGCCGGCTCAGGCTCAAGCCCAGGTCCAAGCGCAGACCGCGGCACCTGCGGAAGCGCTGCTCCCGGCCCCGCAGCAGGCGGCGCCGGGTCCGGTGCTGGACCCGACGCAGACCGACAAGGCCAACGCGCAGAAGACGCGGAACAAGCTGATCGCGGGCGGTGTCGCCGTCGTGCTGCTCGCCATCGTGTTCTTCGGGCGGCGGAAGCGTAAGAAGGGCAACGGCTGAATCGGCCCGGTTCACCCTGACCGAATTCCGTCGGGCCGTTCAACGCAGATCCGGTACCGGCCGTCTCGGGTCCCCCGTCGGGGCGAGCGGCTTGCCACCTGCATGGTGCACGATCATCTGCAAATGCGTACGACAGATCGAACGGCACGGTGCGAGTCCCAGGCGCCACCGGTGTTGCGGGAGCGGGAGGAGGTGCGGTGTGACTGTGCTTGACTCACGTCCGGACGTTCCAGGTGACCCCGAGGGTCGCATGGCCAACCCGATCGAGGCGCCCATCGCGCTGATCACCGAAGCCGGCGTCAGCATGGCACCTGTGGACGATCTCGGTGCGGGGCGTGGGCCGTTCTGGCTGGACGACTGGCTGCGGGCCAACGTCACCGACGTGCTCGCGTGGCGCCGCCACATCCACGCCCACCCGGAGCTGTCGCGGCACGAGTTCGCGACCACGGAGCTGGTCGTGTCGCTGCTGCGCGCCGTCGGGCTCAAGCCGTGGGTGCTGCCCGGCGGCACCGGTGTGGTGTGCGACATCGGCCAGGGCGAGCGCTGCGTCGCTCTCCGTGCCGACATGGACGCGCTGCCGCTCACGGAGGACACGGGTCTGCCGTATGCCTCCACCACGGAAGGCGCGGCCCACATGTGCGGGCACGACGCCCACACCGCCATCCTGCTGGGCGCGGCCCGCGCGCTGGCCGGCGCTCCCGAGCTGCCCGGCCGCGTGCGCCTGATCTTCCAGGCCGCCGAGGAGGTCATGCCTGGCGGCGCGCTGGACATGATCGCGGCGGGCGCGCTCGAAGGCGTCGAGCGGATCTTCGGCCTGCACTGCGACCCGCGACTGGAGGTCGGCAAGGTCGGCACCCGCGTGGGCGCGCTGACCTCGGCCGCCGACCTGATCGAGCTGCGCCTCACCTCGCCCGGCGGCCACACGTCGCGGCCGCACCTCACCGCGGACCTCGTGTACGCCCTGGGCACGGTCATCACGTCGCTGCCGTCGGTGCTGTCGCGCCGCGTCGACCCGCGCTCGGGCACGGTGCTCGTGTGGGGCGCGGTGCACGCCGGCCAGGCCGCCAACGCGGTCCCGCAGGACGGCGTGCTGCGCGGCACCTTGCGCACGGCCGACCACGAGGTGTGGACGGCGCTCGAACCGCTCGTCGCGTCGTCCGTGGAGTCGCTGCTCGCGCCCACCGGCGTCGGCTTCTCGCTCGACTACCGCCGCGGCGTGCCCCCAGTCGTCTCCGACCCGGAGTCCACGGCGCTGCTGCGCGCGGGCGTCGAAGCCGCTCTCGGGGAGCAAGGCCTGGCCGGCACGGAGCAGTCCTCCGGCGGCGAGGACTTCGGCTGGTACCTCGAGCACGCCCAGGGCGCGTTCGCCCGCCTCGGCGTGTGGCCCGGCCCGCCGGCTCCTCAGGCCGACATCCACCGCCCCACCTTCACCCTCGACGAGCGGGCGCTGATGGTCGGTGTCCGCACGCTGGTCCACACCGCGCTGGCCGCTCTCGCCTGAGTTGTCCACAGCCTCACCCGCTTGAGTTATCCACAGCTCGGCCGAGCTGTGGATAACTCAAGCGGGTGGTTTTTGCGTCCAGGCAAAGCCCTGTGAACACCGTTTTCACCCGGTCTCGTGAACCCTCATCGAGCCGTCGAGCCGCCTATTCACAGCGGGTGATCAACGGCCGCCGGGGCACTTCGGTGAAAGTGGTTGAAACGAGCGTTTTTACCTATACCCCAACGGATCCAAGCCGCCTATAAGCACCTTTGACAACTCGCACGACGGCCGCAAAACAAAGCGTCGCAAGCAGAAAACGTGAAGCCGTGTCAGAGCTTTACCGACTGATGGTGAACACCGTTCATGATGCCCAGGTCGGCGCGTAAATCCGCCGAGTTGTCCACAGGGCTGTGGTCAGCCGGTGATCCCGGAGCACGGCCGGGTGCGCAGGTCATCCACATAGTCGGCGGGGGCTCCGGCGGCCTCGGCCGCGTCGGCGAGCACGCCAAGGTAGCGCGCGGACGGCAGGCCGCCCTCGTACGCGTCGAGCACGTACAGCCAGGCGAGCACCGAGCCGTCCATGGTCTGGACCCGCAGGCGGATCTTGTTGTGCATGCCGAGCTCGCCGCCTTCCCAGCGGTCGAGCCCGGTCTCGTCGAGCGAGGTCACGTCGTAGAGCACCACGAAGACCCGGGAGGCCGGGTCCTCGACGATGGTGGCCAGCGCGCCTTCCCAGCCGAGGTCTTCGCCCCCGAAGGTCAGCCTCCAGCCCTCCAGCCAGCCGGTGCCGGCCATCGGTGCGTGCGGGGCGCGCTCCAGCATCTGGGCGGGCTCCATGTTCGATCCGTAAGCGGCATACAACGGCACGGGCGACAGCCTAGCGACCCGCTCAGCGCACGAGCGGATGCACATGCCGTGTCCGGCCACTTCGCTTGGCGACGGACCCCTCCGCGTACCGTTGGACCCACCGGCCACACGCGTATCGAGGAGGACCTCAGGTGACCAGGATCGTGATCATGGGCGGGGGCCCGGCGGGTTACGAAGCCGCCTTGGTCGCCGCGCAGCACGGCGCCGACGTGACGATCGTCGAGCGTGACGGCCTGGGCGGCGCTTGTGTCCTCTACGACTGCGTTCCGTCGAAGACGTTCATCGCGTCTTCCGGCGCGCTGGCGAAGATGCACGACCTCGGTGAGCTGGGCATCAACACCGATCTGGCCGACACGAGCGTCGACCTGCCGACCGTCCACGGCCGGGTGAAGGGCCTCGCGCTCGCGCAGTCGGCCGACATCCGCGCCCGCGTGCAGCGCGAGGGCGTGCGCGTGATCAACGGCACCGCCAGCTTCTGCGACGAGGAGCCGGGCCTGGCGACGCACAAGGTCGCCGTGACCCACGCCGACGGCACCACGGAGGCCGTGGGTGCCGACGTCGTGCTGATCTCCACCGGCGCCACCCCGCGCGTGCTGCCCGGCGCCGTGCCCGACGGCGAGCGCATCCTCGACTGGCGCCAGCTCTACGACCTCACCGAGCTGCCCGAGCACCTCGCCGTGATCGGTTCGGGTGTCACCGGAGCCGAGTTCGCGTCGGCGTACACCGAGATGGGCGTGAAGGTCACCGTGGTGTCCAGCCGCGACCGCGTGCTGCCCCACGAGGACGCCGACGCCGCCGCGGTGCTCGAAGAGGTCTTCTCGCAGCGCGGCACCACCGTCGCGAAGCACGCGCGCGCCGAGCGCGTGGAGCGCACGGAGAAGGGCGTGGCCGTGCACCTGGCCGACGGCCGGGTGATCGAGGCCAGCCACGCGCTGATGACCGTCGGGTCCATCCCGAACACCGCCGACATCGGCCTCGACCGCGTGGGCATCGAGCCCGGCCCCGGTGGGTTCATCACCGTCGACCGCGTGTCGCGCACCAGCGTGCCCGGCATCTACGCGGCGGGTGACTGCACCGGCCTGCTGATGCTCGCGTCGGTGGCGAGCATGCAGGGCCGCATCGCGATGTGGCACGCGCTGGGCGAGGGCGTCGCGCCGATCAAGCTGAAGACCGTGGCCGCCAACGTGTTCACGCACCCGGAGATCGCGACCGTCGGCATCAGCCAGCACGCCATCGACTCCGGCGAGGTGCCGGCGCGCACGATCATGCTGCCGCTGGCCACCAACGCCCGCGCCAAGATGGAAGGCCTGCGCCGCGGTTTCGTGAAGCTCTTCTGTCGCCCCGCCACGGGTGTGGTGGTCGGCGGTGTGGTCGTGGCGCCGTCGGCGAGCGAGCTGATCCTGCCGATCGCGCTGGCCGTGCAGAACCAGCTGACGGTGGACCACCTGGCGCTGACGTTCTCGGTGTACCCGTCGTTGTCGGGCTCGATCACCGAGGCGGGGCGTCAGCTGATGCGCCACGACGACCTCGACTGATCCCGGTCGATCTGGTTGGGACAGTTTTTCCATTCCCGCGCAACCCCACGTGGCTCGCCGCGTCTTGTGCGGTGACAGGCTGATGACTGAGCGGGACAAGGGGGCCGAGGGTGCGCAAGAGGGCGGTTTTCGTTGCGGCGGTGGCGATCGGGACGGTCGCCGTGGCCGGACAAGCGGTGGCGGCGACCGGAGGGCCCGCGGCCGCGCCCGCGCCGGCCGTGACCGTGCAGTTGAACCAGGACACGGCGGCCCTGCACGGGCTGGTGAACCACTTCCAGCGCGGCGAGTCCAACGTCGCCCTCGCCGACTGCCCCGGCGCCAAGGCCGGCTCGACCACGTTCAGCTCGCCCGTGCTGAAGTTCGCGAACTACGACTTCGGCCCCTTCATCGGCGTACGCGCCACCGTCTCCGCCGACGCCGACCTCGTGTCCGGCACCGCCGCCGGCGACTACCCGCTCACCGTGGCGTGCGGCGGAAAGACCTACGTCGCCACGTTCACCGTGCCGGCCGCCCAGGTGGCGACGGTTCCTGCTGGCGCCGCGAAGGCGGGCGACGGAAGCCTCGCCGAATAGCGCATCCAGACCCACTGAAAGCCGCCGGGAACCATTTCCGGCGGCTTTTTCGTGTGCGCCGGACCGAGTTCCCGACGTGCTCGAATCGTTACCCTTATTGACAACCCGGTGCAGGTCAGAGACGTCTTCATGGTGTCGGAGGAGCACGGTCGCGCGGCAGGGGGAACTGTACGCGCGGGGTTGTGGAATCCGCTGTTCTCCGTTGCGGGAAATCAGTTGAGGGGAAACTCCATGAAACGCATTGCAGTTTTTTCGTCGATTCTGGCGGCCGGTCTGCTCACGGCCGCGCCGGCCTTCGCTGCCGAGTCCACCGCGCCGACCACGCCCGGGCAGCCGGCGTCGAGCACCTCGACGCCGGTCCCGCCCACGTCGGACAAGCCCACACCGCCGACGGGCGAGCACCGGCCGCCCAAGCCGTCGCTCACGGTCCTGCCACGCGCGGCCAGAGCCGGTGACTCGGTCACGGCGCGGGTGGTGTGCCCGCCGGAGACGAGCATGAAGCTGTCTTCGCCGGCGATCACGTTCGGGGAGCTCCACGCCGTCGGGACGGAGCAGCCGCTCGAGACCGCGTACGTGTACCAGACGCTGGCCGACGTGAACAAGAACGCGAAGCCGGGGACCTACACCGTCACGTTCCTCTGCGGCAAGGCCAAGCTCGCGCAGAGCTTCAAGGTCCTGCCGGCCAAGGACGCCGTGGTGACCACGCCGACGACGCCGAAGCAGGTCACCAAGGTGCCGGTGGGGGCGCCGCAGACCGGTGGCACCGACGGTCCCGTCGACGACTCGTCGTCCGGGCTCGCGGTGGCCGCGGGCGCGATGGGCGTGCTGGCCCTCGGCGGCGCGGGGATGGTGCTGGCGCGGCGGCGCTCGCGCGGCTGACGAAACCCGGTCGCCGGAGGGGAGCCGCGGCCCCTCCGGCGACCGCGCTCGGTCACCTGGTTGGGTGCTCAGTGCGCCCTCGGGACCCGAAGGGGGAGACATGTTCAGAAAGACTTTCGCCGCGGTGGCTCTGGCTGCGCTGGCCGTGCTCGGTGGCTGCGCCGCTCCGTCCGCTTCGTCCCCGCCGCCGGTGGGACATTCCCTGACGCCGCCGGCGCCCGAGACGTCCGTGGTGCTGCCGAAGTCCAAACCAGTGTCGCTGGACATCCCGAAGATCGACGCGCACTCCACGCTCGTCCCGCTCGGGCTCAACGCCGACAACACCGTGCAGGTGCCGCCGGTGAGCACGCCGTTGCAGGCCGGCTGGTACGAGTACTCGCCGACGCCGGGGGAGCGCGGCCCGGCGGTGGTGCTCGGGCACGTGGACGGCAACAAGCACGAGGGGATCTTCTTCCACCTCAAGGAAATGGCGCCCGGGGACCAGGTCTCGATCAAGCGGGAAGACGGCAGCACGGCGCGCTTCGAAGCGACCAAGGTGGACCAGGTGCCGAAGGACGTGTTCCCGAGCGACGCGGTGTACGGCGACACTCCCGACGCGCAGCTGCGGCTCATCACGTGCGGCGGCGCGTTCGACCGCGCGGCGCACAACTACGAGGACAACGTGATCGTCTACGCGCGGCTCGTCGCCGACGGTCACTGATCGCTGCTCGTTCGTGATGGTTCGCGGTTTTGTCGGTGGCCGGTGTAAGACTGTGGCCGCAGACACAATCCGCATCGCAACTGATCATGGGGAGTGCAGATGTTGTTCCGCGACGAACGCTGGCCCGACGGCACGCCGTGCTGGGTCGACCTGATGGTGCCCGACAGAACCGCCGCCGCGAAGTTCTACGAAAGCCTGCTGGGCTGGGACGTGCAGTTCGGCGGCGCCGAAACCGGCTATTACGGCATGGCGCAGCTCGCCGGGCGGCCGGTGGCCGGGGTGGGGGAGATCCCGGCTGAGCAAGCCGGCATGCCGGCCGCGTGGACCACGTACCTGGCCGTGTCCGATGTGGACAAGGCCGTGGCCGCCATCGCCGAGGCCGGCGGCCACGTCGTCGCCCCGCCGATGGACGTGATGACCCAGGGGCGCATGGCGATCGCGACGGACTCGACAGGCTCCGTGTTCGGCCTCTGGCAGGCCGGTCAGCACTCCGGTACGCAGGTCACGCTCGCACCGGGCGCGCTCGCGTGGAACGAGAACATGTCGCGCGACTTCGCCGCCGCCAAGACCTTCTACGGCAACGTCTTCGGCTACTCGTTCAACGACATCTCGAACGACGAGTTCACCTACGCCACCCTCGACATCGACGGCCGCCCGACCGGCGGCCTCGGCCAGGCGAACGGTGACTACGAGCCGGGCTGGATGACCTACTTCTGGTCTGTCGACGTCGACGCCGCCGCGGCCAAGATCCCCGAGCTGGGCGGCACCGTGACCGAGAACCCGGTGGACACGCCGTTCGGGCGGATGCTCATGGCCAAGGACAACCAGGGCGCGTCCTTCCAGCTCATGGCACCCAACGAGCAGTCCGGCACCCAAGAGGGCTGGGGCGCCTGACCCGAACACCTGCCGGATCCAGGAACGCGACCGGCCCCCGTCCGAAGCAGGACGGGGGCCGATCGCCGAAACGAAACCGCGGGTCAGTCGACCCAGTCGAACGTCTTCGTCACGGCCTTCTTCCAGTTGCGGTACTCCGATTCGCGGCGGGACTCGTCCATCGACGGGTCCCACTGCTTGTCCTGCGCCCAGTTCGTGCGGATGTCGTCCTCCGACGCCCAGAACCCGACGGCCAGCCCGGCCGCGTAGGCCGCGCCAAGGGCGGTGGTCTCGGCGACCACCGGCCGGATCACGGGCACGCCGAGGATGTCGGCCTGGAACTGCATGAGCAGCTCGTTCACGACCATGCCGCCGTCGACCTTCAGCGACTTGAGCGGCACGCCGGAGTCGGCGTTCATCGCGTCGATGACCTCACGCGACTGGAACGCGGTCGCCTCGAGCACGGCCCGCGCGAGGTGGCCCTTGTTGACGAACCGCGTGAGGCCGACGATCGCGCCGCGCGCGTCCGAGCGCCAGTACGGCGCGAACAGACCGGAGAACGCCGGCACGAAGTACGCACCGCCGTTGTCCTCCACCGTGCGGGCGTGCTCCTCGATCTCCGCGGCCGACGCGATCATGCCCAGGTTGTCGCGCAGCCACTGCACCAGCGAACCGGTGACGGCGATCGAGCCCTCGAGCGCGTAGACGGTGTCGTTGGAGCCGATCTTGTAGCAGACCGTGGTGAGCAGGCCGTTGTCCGACATGACTTTTTCAGTGCCGGTGTTGAGCAGCACGAAGTTGCCGGTGCCGTAGGTGTTCTTTGCCTCGCCGGGCGAGAGGCAGGCCTGGCCGAACGTCGCGGCCTGCTGGTCGCCCAGGATCCCGGCGATCGGCACGCCCGCGAGCGCACCCTTTTCGCGAACCTTGCCGTACTCCTCCGACGACGAGCGGATCTCCGGCAGCATCGAGAGCGGAATGCCCATCTCCCCGGCGATGTCCGCGTCCCACTGCAGCGTGTCGAGGTCCATCAACAGCGTGCGAGACGCATTGGTCGGGTCGGTGACGTGGATACCGCCGTCGGCGCCGCCCGTCATGTTCCACAGCACCCAGGTGTCCATGTTGCCGAAGATCAGGTCACCGGCCTCGGCTTTCGCGCGGGCGCCGTCGACGTTGTCGAGGATCCACTTGACCTTCGGGCCGGAGAAGTACGTCGCGAGCGGGAGGCCGACCTTCTGGCGATAGCGTTCCTGGCCACCGCCCAGCGCGCCGAGCTCGCCGACGATCTTGTCCGTGCGCGTGTCCTGCCAGACGATCGCGTTGTACACCGGCTTGCCCGTGGTCCGGTCCCACACCAGCGCCGTCTCGCGCTGGTTGGTGATGCCGACGGCGGCGATGTCCTTGGTGGTCAGGTCCGCCTTGGCGAGCGCGCCCCCGGCAACGGCGCGCGTGTTCTCCCAGATCTCTTCGGCGTTGTGCTCGACCCAGCCGGCCTTCGGGAAGATCTGCTCGTGCTCGCGCTGGTCGACGGCGACCACCCGGCCGGAGTGGTCGAAGATCATGCAGCGGGTCGACGTGGTGCCTTGGTCGATCGCGGCTACGTACGAAGTCATGATTGCTCCCTCGCTCTGGCGAGACCCAGCTGAAACGTGATCTTGCCGGTCATTCGGCGCTCGACCGATGGCTCGGCTCCTCGGCCGGGACCCGCCCCGGCTCCGGCTCGACCTGGACGAGCGCGTTCTCGCGTGCCGTGAGCACCTGGCCGATGAGCAGGTCGTAGATCAGGATGCCGACCACGCCACCGATGAGAGGCCCGGCGATCGGGATCCACCAGTAGTTGCTGAACCAGTCGCCGTTGCCAGGGAAGGCTTTGTTCCCCCACCCTTCGAACAGGGTCAGCAGCCTTGGCCCGAAGTCGCGTGCCGGGTTGATCGCGTAACCCGCGTTCGTGCCGAACGACAGCCCGATCCCCACGACCACGAAGCCGATCAGGAACGGTCCCATGTTGCTCTGGGGCGCGTTGTTGCGGGTGTCGATCAAGGCCGCGATGATGCCGACGAGGATCGCGGTGCCGACGATCTGGTCGAGCAAGGGTCCCCACACTCCGCCGCCGAAGTACTCGGCCGGGAAAGTCGCGAAGATGGAGAACGTGCCCAATGAGTCCGGTCGCGACAGTGGTGGGTTCTGTGTGGCGTTGAAGGTGTTGATCGCGTCGTGGTACACCGCGTAGACCACTGCGGCCCCGGCCAGCGCGCCGACCACCTGGGCGAACCAGAACGGCAGCACCTTGGCCCACGCGAACTTCCGCCGGACCGCGAACGCCAGCGTGACGGCCGGATTGAGGTGCGCTCCGCTGACGCCGGCGGTCATGTAGACCGCGAACATCACGGCGATGCCCCAGCCGAATGCGATGATCAGCCAGTTGGACGCACCGAAATCGACCGATTGCCGGCCGGAGCCGGGCAGCCCCACCACCGCGACCGCGAC
Source organism: Amycolatopsis sp. DSM 110486 (assembly GCF_019468465.1). Classification (NCBI taxonomy): domain Bacteria; kingdom Bacillati; phylum Actinomycetota; class Actinomycetes; order Pseudonocardiales; family Pseudonocardiaceae; genus Amycolatopsis; species Amycolatopsis sp. DSM 110486. The sequence continues at coordinate 4,751,102 of NZ_CP080519.1, forward strand.
CGAGCCGCAGCCGAGGAGGATGATGACGGCGGTTCCCAGAAACTCTGCGAGTAATTCGCCACCAATACTCGAGCTTAGTCGGCTCCAAGCGTTTGACCTCTGAGAGATTTGTTCGCTCATCGCTTCCCTCCCAATTCGCCGCTTCGTTGCGCCGAGATCGTCCATGCTGCTCTGCCACGCCGGTACGGACAAGTTTCCGGCCGGGCGAAGTGCTCGGTAGTCGTGCAATGCTGGGGGTGTGCAACAGCCAGTCGCGAGGAGGGCAGCCGCGGTGACGGAAGCGAAGCTGGGGCCGACGGTGCGCGAGGAGTCCTGGCAGCGCCTCGGCAAGGAGACCTTCGACCTGGTCGTGATCGGCGGCGGGGTCGTGGGTGCCGGGACGGCGCTCGACGCGGCGACCCGCGGCCTGCGCGTGGCGCTCGTAGAGGCCCGTGACCTGGCATCCGGCACGTCGAGCCGGTCGAGCAAACTCTTCCACGGTGGCCTGCGCTACCTGGAACAGCTGGAGTTCGGCCTGGTCCGCGAAGCGCTCCACGAGCGCGAGCTGATGCTGACCACGCTGGCCCCGCACCTGGTCAAGCCGGTGAGCTTCCTGTACCCGCTGACCCACCGCGTGTGGGAGCGGCCGTACACCGCCGCGGGCCTGTTGATGTACGACCAGATGGGCGGCGCGCGGTCCGTTCCGGGGCAGAAGCACCTCACCCGGGCGGGTGCTTTGCGGATGGTTCCTGCGTTGAAAAGGTCGTCGCTCATCGGTGGCATCCGCTACTACGATGCGCAGTCCGACGACGCCCGCCACACCATGACCGTCGCCCGCACCGCCGCGCACTACGGCGCCGTGGTGCGCACGTCGACCCAGGTGGTGGGGTTCCTGCGCGAGGCCGACCGCATCTCGGGCGTGCGGGTGCGCGACGTCGAGGACGGGCGCGAGACGGAGATCCAGGCCGGCGCGGTCATCAACTGCACCGGCGTGTGGACCGACGAGCTGCAGCGCCTTTCGGGCGGGCGCGGGCGGTTCCGCGTGCGCGCGAGCAAGGGTGTGCACATCGTGGTGCCGCGCGACCGGATCGTCTCGGAGTCGGGACTGATCCTGCGCACTGAAAAATCTGTCCTCTTTGTCATCCCGTGGCGCAACCACTGGATCGTCGGGACGACCGACACCGACTGGCACCTCGACCTGGCGCACCCCGCGGCCACGAAGCACGACATCGACTACATCCTCGACCACGTGAACACGGTGCTGGCCACACCGCTCACCCACGACGACATCGAGGGCGTGTACGCCGGCCTTCGTCCGCTGCTGGCGGGCGAAAGCGAGGAGACGTCGAAGCTTTCGCGTGAGCACGCCGTCGCGCGCGTGTCGCCGGGCTTGGTCGCGATCGCGGGCGGCAAGTACACGACGTACCGCGTGATGGCGGCCGACGCCGTCGACGCCGCCGTGGTGGACCTGCCGGGCCGGCCGCCGTCGTCCATCACGGACAAGGTGCCGCTGCTCGGCGCCGACGGCTACCACGCGCTCGTGAACCAGGCCGACCACCTGGCCTCGCAGCACGGCCTGCACCCGTACCGCGTGCGGCACCTGCTCGACCGGTACGGCTCGCTGGTCCACGAGGTCCTGACGCTGGCCGACGGCCGTCCCGAGCTGCTCAAGCCGATCGACTCCGCGCCCGACTACCTGGGCGTCGAGGTCGTCTACGCCGCCAGCCACGAAGGCGCGCTGCACCTGGAAGACGTGCTCGCGCGGCGCACCCGCATCTCCATCGAATACGCCCACCGCGGCGCCGACTGCGCCGACCAGGTCGCGCGCCTCGTCGGCGAGGTGCTGGGCTGGTCCGCGGAGACGATCAAGCGCGAGGTCGACGTCTACACGGCTCGCGTGGAGGCCGAACGCGAGTCGCAGTCGCAGCCGACGGACGAGTCGGCGGACGCGTTGCGGGCTTCGGCGCCGGAGGCTCGGTCGGGGATCATCGAGCCGGTGAGCTGAGGTCTGTGAAGGGCACCTTGAGGGACTTGGATTCCCCGAAGGTGCCGTTGGCGGCTTTGCACCGAAGGGCGCCCCGGCTCGGCCGAGGCGCCCTTCGCTGAATTTTCACCGCTGGTTCAGGCCTTGCGGATCCACCTGATCAACGGCTCGCCGGTCGGCGCCGGCGTCCGCTCCGGTCCGACGTACGCGAACCCGCACTTCGCGGCGACCGACGCCGACACGACGTTGCTCTCCTCGTGCCGGTAACTGATCTCCTGCAGCCCGAGCCCGCCGAAGCCGTAGCGCAGAGCCGCGCTCAGCGCCGTGCTCGCCACGCCCTTGCCCCGCTCCGTGGGATGCGTCCAGACGGAGGCCTCGGCGGTGTCGAACGTCAGGTCCAGATCCCGCAACCCGACCTCCCCGAGCAGCCGTCCGGTCGTCGGCTCCGCGACCGCCCACGAGCACCGCTCGTCGCACGACCACTGCACCGTGCGCAGCGCGATGTACTCGGTCGCTTCGTCGAGCGTCCGCAGCCGGTAGTTCAGCACGTACCGCTTGTGCTCCGGATCGGCGAACGCCTCCATCAGCGCGGCCCGGTCGTCGAGGTGCCGGTCCGCCCGGAGCTGGCGCAGGTAGTACGCGCCCGCGTTGATCTCCACGGGTTCCACGCCACGAGGGTAACCAGAGCCGGGCCGTCAGCGCTCCCAGATGACGGGTGCGCCACCCTCGTCGAGCGGCCCGTTGGACACGATTCCGCCGATCGTGTCGTCGTCGCCGACGGAGTGGACGTCGCCGCTGCGGTAGCCGTCGGGCAGGGGCAACTTGCCGAGTGGCGTGGTGTCCTGCCAGGCGAAAGGAGCGCCGGCGTTCGGCGTCGTCAGGTTGGGCAGCTGACCGGCGCTCAGCCCGGTGCTGTTGACGAACCGGGCCTGGTCACCCTGGGGCAGTGGCTCGGGGCGGTCCGGGGCGGTCCACCTGAACGCCTGGCTCGGCGGCGGGCCGTCCGGGTTCGCGAACCCGACCACCACGCCGTCGCGGATGGCGAGCGCGAACGCCGAGGAGTAACCGGCCGGAAGGGTCAGCGGCGTGCTCCCCCCGTTCTTCCACAGATGGTCCGAGAACAGCACGGTGCCGTCCTCGTCGAGGTCGCGTGCGTCGGCCCACTCACCGGTGTGCGGGACGATGACCAGGCCTTGCCCGAGAACGGGCCACAGTGCGACGGCGTCCTTGGCCGGGTCGTCGGCGAAGAGCAGCGCCAGCACGTCGCCGCGGTCGTTGAGCGCGGTGGCCTGGCTGCCGACGTAACCCGGAGCCTCCGGCAGGAGGTGGAAACCGTTGCCGTCCAAGAGGAATCCGCGGCTGAGGCCGGTGTCGTAGTCGACCGCGTCGCCGAGGACCACGCCCGAGCTGTTCTCGTCGACCACCCTCGCGAACTCGTAACCCGCCGGGAGCCCGCGCACAGTGGGCTGCCCGTTGGTCCACGTCACGACCTGTGAGGTGCCGTCGATGGCGAACTCGCCGGCGAAGCCGCCGTGGCCGTCGGTGCCCATGAGGAAGCCGGTCGCGTCCTCGTGCCCCTTCGGCAGGGGCAGCAAGGTCGCGTGCCAGGTCTCCGCGCTCGCCGGGACTGCCCCCAGGCCGGTCACGACGACAGCGGCCGCGGCGACCGCCAGTGCTCTGAGCTTCATGTAATTCCTCCCCTTTGTCGGAGAGTTCACGAAGCAGACGAACCGGACGTTGTCCGGCAAATGGGTGAAGGTCAGAGCAGCCCGCGCCGGTAAGCCTCGCCGACGGCGGCCGCGCGGTCGTTCACACCCAGCTTGGCGTAGACGTGCAGCAGGTGCGTCTTGATGCTGGCCTCGCTGATGAACAGCTGGTTCGCCGCCGCGCGGTTGGTGGCGCCGGCGGCGACCAGCCGCAGGACATCGAGCTCGCGGGAGGTCAACGCGCCCGGCTTGGGGCGGCGCAGCGGTGCCATCAGGCGGGCCGCCACCGCGGGCGCGAGCACGGACTCGCCGCGGGCGGCAGCACGGACGGCATGCTGCAGGTCGGCGACGGGCGCGTCTTTCAGCAGGTAACCGGTGGCGCCCGCCTCGATGGCGGGCAGGACGTCGGACTCGGAGTCGTACGTGGTGAGGACCAGCACGCGCACGGCGGGGTGCTCGGTGGCGAGCCGGCGGATCGCGCCGACGCCGTCGAGCTCGGGCATGCGCAGGTCCATGAGGACGACGTCGGGGTGATGGCGCGCGACGAAGGCCAGCGCCTCGACGCCCGTGGCCGCCTCGCCGATCACCTCGATGTCGGAACAGCCCTCGAACGCGCCGCGCAGGCCGTCGCGGACGATCGGATGGTCGTCGGTGAGCAGGAGGCGGATCATCGGTCCGCCGGGATGGCCGGGAGCTGCACGTTGACCGCGGTGCCTTCGCCCGGTGCTGATTCGAGCACGAACGTCCCCGCCACGCGCCGCACGCGCTGGCGCATCGCCTGAAGGCCGAAGCCGGTGCCGTCGCCACACGCCGGTGACGCGGGGTCGAAGCCGGCGCCGTCGTCGCGGACATCGAGGAGGACGACGTCGCCGGTGTAGGTGAGGGAGACGGCGATACGCGAAGCGCGCGCGTGTTTTTCCGCGTTGGCCAAGGCTTCCTGCGCCACGCGGTACAGCGTCACCTCCAGCTCCGGCAGCAGCGGCACGGGTTCGCCGGAGGTCTCGGCCGTCACCGCGACGCCCGACGTGTCCGTGACGCGCCGCGCCAGCTCCGCCAACGCTTCGGGCAGCCGCGAGTCCGTGAGCGGCTCGGGCCGCAACGCCTGCACGGCGCGGCGGGCCTCGGTGAGGCTGTCCTTGGCGAGCGTGTGGACCTGGGTGAGGTGGCGCTGCCGGGACTCCGCGGACGAAGCCCGGTCCGCGGCCTGCAGCTGCGTGACGATGCCGGTGAGGCCCTGCGCGAGCGTGTCGTGGATTTCGCGCGCCATGCGCTGGCGTTCGTCGTGCACGCCGGCCTCGCGCGCCTGCGTGAGGAGCTGCGCTTGGAGCCCGGCGTTCTCCTCGAGCGCGGTTTCGAGCCGCGCGTTGGCCTCGGCGAGGGCCGCGTTGGCGCGTCGCCGTTTGTCGTTCTCCGCGCCGACGAACCACGCCGCGTACAGCATCGGCCCGACCACCGAGACGACGAACACCCAGGCCGGCGTCGGCGTGTCCGCGCCCCAGATTCCCTTGGCCAGCAAGGGAACCACGGCCGTCGCAGTGACGGCGAAGATGCTCCAGCGGGCGGCGAACAGCACGAACGCGATGGGGTAGCCGATCGACGCGAAGGCCGTGTAGGTGGTGTCGAGCGTCGTGAGGGCGGCCACTCCGGCCAGCAGGCCGGCGAAGAACCCGACCGCGAGCCACGGGTGCTGCGCCCGGCGCGGGAACAAGGGTACGAGCAGCAGCAGCCACGCCGCCGACAGGCCCGCGACGACGAGCGTCACCGCACCGACGTGGTCACCCGCCGCCCAGATCGTGCACACGGCGAGCACCACGATCCCGATCGCGGCGAACAGCGGCCCGGCCAGCCGCTCGCCGTGCGGGTGCACGACACCCGGCACCACACCCATCATGGGCGCGATTCTCGCAGGTCGACGCGCACGCCGGGGTCCACTGTTCGACGCCGGCCTCCACCGATCGGTGGATCAGCGCCGGCGCCAGCCCGTGATCAGGAGGATCGCCAGGGGCAGCGCGAAGACGAGGATGAGCCGCCCGCGCGACAGCACGAACACCGCGATCGCCACCACCACCGCGATCGGCACGGCGAACCGCAGGGCGAAGCGCATCAACGCGCTGTCGCCGGCGGCGCTCGGAGCAGGCACGGTGTTGGCGTTGGGCCGCGAAATGGCCAGCAGCGCGCTCGGCCGGGGTGAGGGCAGGTCGTCGAACAGGGGTTCCAGGTCGCTGACCCGCTTGGCGGCCGTGACCTTGGCCGAACGGGTGCCGTATTCGTCGACGTCCAGGCGGCCGGTGCGGACGTGCTCGGAAAGCACGTCGAGCGCGTCCTGGCGTTCCTCGTCGCTCAGCCGCATGTCGGACACGGGGTGCGCCTCACCAGCGGTCGCGTCGGCGACGGAACTCGTCGCGCATCTCGTCGCGCATCTCGCGACGGGCTTCGCGGTGGTCGATGCGGTGTTCGCGGTGGCGGTCCCGGTGGTTGTGGTGGTTGCCGCCGCCGTGGCCCCACAGGGCTCGGCCGATGATGCTGAGCGCGATCGGCACGATGACCAGCGGCCACGCGGGCAGCGTGCCCGTGGCGATCAGCGCGATCGTCGCGATCCACACGAGTGGTACCAGTGCGGCCGCCGCTCGCTGGCCACCGTTCCACCCGTCCGGCCGGGCCACCGCCGTCTGCGGAGCGGTGGCGGGAACCGGAGGCGCGGCGGGAACCGGTGCGGGCGCGACGGGCGCCGCACCGCCGTACACCGGGTGCGGAGCAGGGAGGTCGTCGAACAGCCCCGCCAGCTCACCCCGCGTCTTGGCCGCGGTGATGCGCGCCGAGCGCTCGCCGTACTCGTCGATGTCGATCCGCCCCGCGCTCATGTGCTCACCGAGCGCATTCAGCGCGGATTCCCGTTCCTGGTCGCTGATCCGCAGTTGCGGAGACGGAACCTCTGTCACACCGACGATGGTATGCCGCCGCGGGCTCGGGGACCCACGACATTCGGCACAAGTTCAGTCCTTGAGCTCCAGAAGTTGCGTGCCCTGGGTCACGGCGGCGCCGACCTCGATCGAAAGCCCTGTGACGGTGCCCGCTTTGTGCGCCGTGACCGGGTTTTCCATCTTCATCGCCTCGAGGACCACGATCAGCTCGCCCGCCTCGACGTGCTGGCCTTCCTCCACCGCGATCTTCACGATCGTGCCCTGCATCGGCGCCGTGACGGCGTCGCCACTCACCGCTGCCTTCGCGCCGCCCGAGCGCTTGCGCGGCTTGGCCTTCGTGGCCGTCGCCCCGCCGCCCGCGCCTTCGAGCGCGAAGCCGCCCGGCAGCGACACCTCGAGGCGCCGGCCGCCGACCTCGACCACCACGTTCTGCCGCGGGGCCTCTTCCTCGGCCTCTGCGTCAGGTGCGACGAACGGCTCGATCTTGTTGTCGAACTCGGTCTCGATCCAGCGCGTGTGCACGGAGAAACCGTTCTCGTCGCCGATGAACGCCGGGTCGTCCACGATCACGCGGTCGAAGGGCAGCACGGTCGCCATGCCCCCCACCACGAACTCGGCCAGCGCGCGCCGGCTGCGCTCAAGCGCGTTGTTGCGGTCGGAACCGGTGACGATCAGCTTCGCGAGCATCGAGTCGAACTGGCCGCCGATCACGCTGCCGGACTCCACGCCGGAGTCGACGCGCACGCCGGGGCCGTTGGGCGAGATGAACTTCGTGACGGTGCCCGGCGCCGGCAGGAAACCGCGGCCGGCGTCCTCACCGTTGATGCGGAACTCGATGGAGTGCCCGCGCGGCTCGGGGTCTTCGGTGATGCGCAGCTTCTCACCGCGCGCGATGCGGAACATCTCGCGCACGAGGTCGAGGCCTGTCGTCTCCTCGGACACGGGGTGCTCCACCTGCAGGCGGGTGTTCACTTCGAGGAAGGAGATGGTGCCGTCGGTGGCCACGAGATATTCGACGGTGCCGGCGCCGTAGTAGCCGGCTTCCTTGCAGATCGCCTTGGCCGATTCGTGGATGCGCCGGCGCTGGTCGTCGGACAGGAACGGCGCGGGCGCCTCCTCGACGAGCTTCTGGTGGCGGCGCTGCAGCGAGCAGTCGCGCGTGCCGACGACGATCGCGGTGCCGTGCTGGTCGGCCAGCACCTGCGCCTCGACGTGGCGCGGCTTGTCGAGATAGCGCTCCACGAAGCACTCGCCGCGGCCGAACGCGGCCACCGCCTCGCGCGTCGCGGACTCGAACAGCTCAGGGATTTCCTCACGCGTACGGGCGACCTTGAGGCCGCGTCCGCCGCCGCCGAATGCCGCCTTGATCGCCACGGGCAGGCCGTGCTCGTCGGCGAACGCGATGATCTCGTCCGCGTTCTTCACCGGCTCCTTGGTGCCGGGCACGAGCGGCGCGCCGGCGCGCGTCGCGATGTGCCGCGCGGTCACCTTGTCGCCGAGGTCGCGAATGGACTGTGGGCTCGGGCCGATCCACGTGAGCCCGGCATCCAGTACGGCCTGGGCGAAATCGGCGTTCTCCGACAGGAACCCGTATCCCGGGTGGACGGAGTCGGCGCCGGAACGCTTGGCCACGTCGAGGAGTTTGTCGATGGAGAGGTAGCTCTCGGCGGCGGTCGTGCCGCCCAGCGCGAACGCTTCGTCGGCCAGGCGCACGTGGGGTGCGTCGCGGTCGGAATCGGCGTACACGGCCACACTTTCGAGACCCGCGTCCTTCGCCGCCCTGATCACGCGGACCGCGATCTCACCGCGGTTGGCGACGAGAATCTTGGTCACCGGACCACCCGTGCTCGCGACGTCCTGCTCGGTCACCCGGTACCTCCCGTGAGCTCCACTGCCTGGTGTCCCGGAGTCTACGGACCGCACTACCCGCTTGGATGAGAGCTGGACCACCCGGTGGTTTCGTTATACCCGCGCGGTGTGGCGCAGCTCGACCGGGAGTTCGGAGTCGAGCACGATCACGTCGTAGGGGTTGACCTGGTGGATCTTCGGCAGGTGCTCGGTGTTGATCATGATCCACGGCTGGTGGTCGCCGCAGCAGTCGATCAGCCGGTCGAGCGCGGTGAACGCGACCAGTGCCACGCGGCCGTCGGGGGTGCGGCGCAGCTCGATGTTGGCACCGGTGCCGCCGTCGGTGGTCCCGGAGACCGGGCCGGTCGGCAGGTACAGGGCCGGGGGGAGGTTGGGGTTCGTCACCGGAACAACATAGACGGCCACCCTCCGCAAGGTCGCCTACAGTCTCGGCTATGCGGATTTCGCCGACCCGGACCCCGCGGTCCGCGCTGCTCACGGCGGTGCTCGCCGCCGTGGTGACGGTGGCCGCGCTGGTGGTCGTCGTCGTGCTGCGCCCGAAACCCGACGGTGCGCCCGGCGTTCCGCCCGTGAGCCTGGAGCCGGCGGCGCCCACCACGGCGACGTGCGGCAGCGGCGCGTGCCGCCAGCTGGCCGCGATGACCGTGGGCGGTACCCCGGTCGTGCTGCTCTCCGACGCGTCGGGCGGCTGGGGGCGCGTGCAGGTGGGGCCGCAGCCCGGCACGGAGTTCGAGCTCGCGATCACCACGATGGGGGCGAAGCTGACCGCGGAGTCGTTGCGCTGCATCGCGGGGGAGACGTCGGCGTGCCTCGTGACCGGCGACGTCGGCGGGGGCGACGGCGCGGGCGGCGCATTCGGCGAGCTGCTCGTCGGCTCGGGCGGGGTGTGGCGCGACTTCGGGAAGCCCTACTTCGCCGACGCCGGCACGCTTTCGCTCTTCGACGTCGACACCGACGGCCGGCCTGACGTGATCGTCGTGCGGCACGAGTGTCCGGATGCGACACCGGGCACGCCCAAGTGCCAGGCCGCGCCGGTGCTCGCCGAGGTCTACCAGCTCGACGGTACGGAGCTCGGCTGTACCGAGAAGGTGGCGTCGCCGTCGGATCTGAGGGGGTGGCCGCAGGTCGAGGTGCGGGCCTCGGAGCTGCGGCCGTGCGCGGACGGCGGCTGAGTTCGGCTGGTGCTGTTGCCCAGCCGCCGTCGCGTCGGATCAGGCGGTTTGGTCAGGCGGTTTGGTCAGGCACTGACCGGCTCGGCCTGGACCTTGGGGGCCGGGGTGTCGCGCACCGTGTCGTCGAGCAGGCCTTCGGCGCGGGCGACGATGGTCGGGACCACGATCTGGCCGGCGACATTGGTGGCCGTGCGCATCATGTCCATGATCGGGTTCACGGAGTAGATGAGCGCGATGCCCAGCGCCACCTGCTTGGCGTCGAGGCCGATGAACGCGGTGGTGAGCGTGAGCGCGGTGAGCCAGCCCGTGGTGCCCGCGGTGGCGAGCGCGCCGAGCACGGCGACCACGACGATGCCCACGTACTGTCCGATGCTCAGCTGCACGCCCGACAGGTTGGCGATGAAAATGGCGCCGATGGCAGGGAAAACGGCGGCGCAACCGTCCATTTTGGTCGCACTGGCGAGCGGCGTGGCGAAGGCGGCGTAGGACGGTTCGACACCCAGGTTCACCGCGGCCTGGCGGGTGAGCGGCAGCGTCGCGGCGGAGGACTGCGAGGCGAATGCGAACTGGATCGCCGTGCCGGCCTTGGCGAAGAACGTGGCCGGGCTGATCTTGGCGACGAACTTCAGCAGGATCGGGTAGACGACGAACAGCACCAGCAGGCACCCGACGTAGACCGCGGCCGTGGTGGAGAGCAGCGGGCGGAAGAGGGCGTCGCCGTAGTTGGACACGGCGGCGCCGATCAGGCCGGCGATGCCGAGCGGGGCCAGGCGCACGATCCAGCCGAGGTAGCGCTGGATGATCTCGAAGACGCTCGTGGTGAAGTCGACGAACGGCTTGGCCTTGTCGCCAAGGCTGTAGGCCGCGGCGCCGATCAGCACGGCGAGAAAGAGCACCTGGAGGGTGTTGCCGTCGGCGAAGGCGGAGAAGAAGTTCTGGGGGAGCAGACCGTCGATGAAGGAATCCCACGAACCCCAGTTGCTCACGCTCTTGGCGGCCTTGTCGGCGTTCTTCGCCGTGGCCGCGATGCCCGCGCCGAGGCCGCCGGCACCGGGGCTGAACAGCGTGCCGATCGCGATGCCGATGAGCGAGGCGATGAACGACGTGATGGCGAACCACAGCACCGTGCGGCCGCCGAGCCGCGCGGCCGTGCGCCCGCCGCCGAGGCCGCGCAGGCTGGTGATGCCGACCACGATCGCCGTGAAGACCAGCGGGATCACCGCGATCTGCAGCAGCGTCGTGAAGATTTCGCCGATTTCGTGGAGGACGTTGGTCAGCGTTGTGGCGCTCGTCGTCCGGGCGAGGACGCCGAGCGCCGCGCCCACGACGAGCGAGCCGATCACCGCGGCCGCGAAGACTCGAGGTTTGGTGTACGCGCGGAGGAAGGACACGAAGCCACCCCAGAGGTCGAAAGTTCCCGTTCAGGCCCGAACCGGGCCGAACATGAACTTTCTTCGATCACTCGGTGGAGTGAAAGTCTTCTCAGAATGTGGGAGGCGTCCAGAGATCCACGACACTCACGCCGACCTCGGTCAGCAGGCGCCGCACGAGCGGCAGGCTGAGCCCGATGACGCTCGACGGGTCGCCCTCGATGCCCTCGACGAACCAGCCGCCGAGCCCGTCGAGCGTGAACGCGCCCGCGACCTGCAGCGGCTCGCCGGTGGCGATGTAGGCGTCGAGCTCCTCGGCGCTGGGCCGTCCGAAGTGGACGGTGGTGCGCTGCGTGCCGGCGGCTTCCTTGGTGCGGTGGCCGTTCTCGACGCGGATGATGGCGTGGCCGGTCAGCAGCTCGCCGGAGTTGCCGGCCATCACCTCCCACCGCTGCCGCGCGATCTCCGGCGTGCCGGGCTTGCCGACCATCGCGCCGCCGATCGACAGCATCGAGTCGCACGCCACGATCACCGCGTCGGAGTGGATACCGGCCACCTCGGCGAACACGGCGTTGCCCTTCGCCGCGGCGAGCGCCATCACGAGCTCATCGGGCGCCGGATCGGTGAGCGCCGCCGCCACGGCGTCCTCATCGACGCCGGACACCACGACACTCGGCTCAAGCCCAGCGGCGCGCAACAACGCGAGACGGGCGGGGGACTGGGAAGCAAGTACGAGACGCACGGGTGAAAGCTACCGCGCGTAGCGAGCGTTGCCGAATTGTGACCTGCAACACCCGAACGTGGAGCTAGTTTGTTGTTGCTCGCAACATATCGACTCAGCTCGCCTCGACGGTATCAAGGCAGATGCCGGGAAGGGACCACGGTGCCGCATGACGGTCCGGGTGACGGAATCCACGCCGCCGACCAGGCTGCGCTCCGCGTGGTGGGCACGCCTGCGCGCGCCGAAACACCGCGACCCAGTTCGTGCTGGTGGTTCTGAGGCTCTGAAGAGCTCCCCACCTCTGCGCGGGTGAGCTTGCTGCCGCCCGGCCGGTCGACTCCGGCCGTACCGGGCTGCTGACCCCTCGACTTTTCTCCCGCGGTAAACGTGCCGCCCCTCGGCCCCGGCTCCCGCACCGGCGGCCGAGGGGCAGCACGTCGTTTTGTGCCGCACCGGCCAAGCCCCGTGAGTGCGGGCTGGGTTCGCCGGTTTGGCCACTCATAGGCGCCGCGAGCCCGCAGCTGTCGTCCGCCACTGCCCGAGCCGGCCGATGCGGCCGGTCTTGGGCAGCGTGGTTGAGCTGTGCACGAGGCTCGGTTGGCCTGCCAAGTCAGGCGGTGACCGGGGTTTCCGACGAGGTCGGGGTGGTGGCCGTCGGGGCGGGGCGGGGGGTGACGCGGCGCAGGAAGGACGCCGAGACGACGCCCAGGATGAGCACGGCGATCGGCAGGATCAGCGTGGCGCGGGCGGCGTCGCTGAGGCCGTTGTGGACGGCTTCGGAGGCGAGGCGGCCCGCCTGGGCGGCGACGTCGGCGGGGAGGCCCGGGATGGGCGCGGGGCTCGCGGAGGAGCCGAACTCACCGGTCGAGGCGGCGGCGTGGGCGATGCCGTCGGTGAAGGGCTGGCGGTACTGCTCGGGCAGCTGCGCCGCGGCGGTGGTGGCCTCGTCGGCGATGGAGGCGCTGATGCGGGCCTGCAGGAGCACGCCGATGGCCGCGCTGCCGAGGACCCCGCCGACCTGGCGGGCGGTGTTGAAGATGCCCGACGCGGTGCCGGCGAGCTGGGGCTGGACCGAGGCCATGGTCAGGTTGCTCATCGGCGAGAAGATGCAGCCGATGCCGAGACCGCAGACGAGCAGCGCCGGGATCAGCGCCCACGGGCTGGTTTCCGGGCGAGCCTGCACGGCGATGATGCCGATGCCCACTGCGAGCAGGGAAAGCCCGCCCATCACGAGGTACTTGCCGTTGATGCGGTCGGACGCGCGGCCCACGAACGGCGCGATGACGCCCGACAGCAGCGACATCGGCGCGGTCAGCACACCGGCGAGCGTGGGGCTCAGGCCGAGCACCGTCTGGATGTAGATGATCAGCGGCAGGAACATGCCGGTCATCGTGAAGCCGACCGTGGTGGCCGTGAGCGTGCCCGCGGAGAAGTTGCGGTTGCTGAACACGTTGAGCGGCACGAGCGGTTCGCGGCGGTTGTACTTCTGCCACAGCACGAACGCCACGAGCAGCACCACGCCGGCGCCGATGAACTCGAACACCGTGATGCCGGCGAAGACCGTGCCCCAGTCGTACTGCTGGCCGTTCTGCACGCCGAACACCAAGCAGAACAGCCCGGCCGCCGACAGGAAGATGCCGATGAAGTCGAAGGCGTGCGCGTGTTTCGGCTGCCAGTCGGGCACGAGCAGCACTGTCAGCACGATGGCGATCACGCCGATCGGCACGTTGACGAAGAAGATCCACTCCCAGCCGAGGTGGTCGACCAGCACGCCGCCCAGCAGCGGGCCCGCGATGGTGGCCAGGCCGGCGACGCCGCCCCACGCGCCCATCGCCGGGCCGCGCTTGGCGGGCGCGAACAGGTGCGTGATGAACGCCAGCGTCTGAGGCGTCATCAGCGCGGCGCCGAGGCCCTGCACGGCGCGCGCCGCGATGAGCATCTCGACGCTGCCGGACAGGCCGCACCACAGCGACGCGCCCGTGAACACGACCAGGCCGGCGAGGAACACGCGCTTCGGCCCGAAGCGGTCGCCAAGGCGGCTGGTGAACAACATCGGCACGGCGTAGGTCAGCAGGTAGACGCTGATCACCCACACCACGGAGTTCAAGCCCGTGTTGAGCGTGCTCAGCATGTTCGGCACGGCGATGGACACGATGGTGGTGTCCAGCAGGATCATGAAGAACCCGAGGCACAACGCGCTCAGCGCGGCCCACGGGTTAGCTTGTCTTGCGTTCATGGTGTTCCTTGATGAGGCTGAGGGAGGGCTTCTCGTCCTGGAACCGGATGCGCCCTGAGGAAAGATCGGCGTGCAGGCGTTCGCACCACTCGAGCTCGAAAGCCCGGTGGGCGGCGGCGTAGCGGAAATCGAGCCAGTAGATCTCGGGGACCGCGTTGTCCCGCACCTTCTTGAACATCACCTGGTCGGCCGCGATGCTCGCGCGCAGCAGCGTGAGGCGGTGCTCCAGCTCGGCCAGCGACTTGTCCCGGCCGAGGTCGTCGATGACCGCCAGCCCGCTGAGGAACTCCGGGTACTCCTGGGCGACGTCGCCCAGCATCTCCCGAGCTCGCTGCTCGAACACGTCCTTGCCGGCCGCTGTCATCGCGTACACGGTCCGCTCGGGCCGCCGACCGTCGCGCTGGGTGTCGACGATCTCGACGAAACCGTTGTGCTGCAACCGTTCCACGGTGTGGTAGAGCGACCCGGCCTTCAGCTTCACGCGCTGGTCCACGTAGCGCTCGCGCATGAGCTGCGCCATCTCGTAGGGGTGCATCGGCTTCTCGTGGAGAAGCTCCAGCACGGCCACCCCCAGAGCGGTCAGCTTCGCCGCAACCATGGCTGTTGATCCTTTCGAGTGATCCGGCGTGGTTATTCCATGTGGACTATATTCAACGGGACTATACGACTTCGGGTACGGGCGGGTCCAGTGCGATTTGCGCTGGTGAGCGCGTTGTCGCGCACGGTGATGGCAAGGACTGGACCCGACGAAGACACCGTAACCGGCGGCACCGACAAAAACCGCGGTCGCTGTGCGTGACCAGCGCAAACGCGGATGCCCGCCGCCCCGGACAAGGGGCGACGGGCACCGAAAGGACTCCAGACCTCAGTCAGCCACGTGCTGCAACTGCTTCCGCGCCTCCCGCGCCCGCTTCCCCCACAGCGAGTACCAGCCGGAAATACCCGTCCCCACCGTCAGCGCGGCCGCGCTCAGCCCGAGTGACCAGTGCACCCCCACCGCCGCACCGAGCAGGCCGACGGTGAACCCGCTCCCGGCGCGCAGGCCGTTGGCGGAGACGTTGTAGACCCCGATCACCCGCCCGCGTTCGGCCGGTTTCGCCAGCAGTTGCACCACCGTCTGCCCGATCGACATCGACGCCAGGTTCGCGACACCGCCGATCACCAGCATTACCAACGCCAGCGGATAGCTCGCCGTCATCGCGAAGAACAGGCTCGACAACCCGTAGATCGCCGTGCTGACCACCGCCGCGAACACGCTCGGCTTGATCCGGCCCGTCGCCTCCAGCAGGATGCCGCCGAGTACACCGCCGGCTCCGTTGGCGAACAGCAGCACGCCGTACGCCGTGCCGGCGCTGCCCGCGCCCAGGTCCTGGGCGAAGATCGGCATCGCGCTCTGCAGGGAAGCGCCGACGAAGAACGCGCCGAGCCCGGCCAGGATGATCATCCCGACCATCGTCGGGTTCGCGCCGACCTCGCGCAGTACTCGCACCGAGTCGAACAGCCCCACGCGCGGCCGCGCCACGATGCCGCCGTCGCGCGTGTGACCGGTGAACTTGGTGCGGAACAAGAAGATCGTGAGCGGCAGGTAGAACGCGACGTTCACGAAGATCCCCGCCACCGGCCCCAGCCCGAGCAGCAGTGCCGACCCGACGACCGGGCCGAAGAGAATTCCCAGGCTGCGGAAGGTCGCGTTGAGCCGCACCGCGCTCGGCAGCTCGGACGGGCCGACGAAGTCGTGCAGCATCAGCTGTTCGCCCGGACCCCAGACCGCGCCCGCGACACCGTGCAAGATCAGCAGCACGCACGCGCTCCAGATCTGCAGCGTGTCGGTGAGGATCAGCACGCCCCACAGTGCCGACACGAGCATGAACAACACCTGCGCGGCCTGGATGATCCGCCGGCAGTCGTGCCGGTCGGCCAGCCCGCCGAAGTACACCGAGAACAGCAGGAACGGCACCCAGTGGCTGATCACCTCGAAGCCGGTGAGCGCGGGCGAGTGGAACTTCTCCCACAGCACCCAGTACGTGATGACGTGCTCGATGTTGTCGGCCATCATCGCGAGCGCCGCGCCGAACAGGTACGGGCGGCAGTCCTTGTTGTACAGCGCGGCGAACTTGCGCGGCGCGGTCGCGACCGCGCCGTCCCCGCCGCCTTCCTCCAGGACGTGCGTCGGCACGCCACACGCGGAACACATGTCGAGTGACCCCCTTTTGCCGCGGCCTACGCTAGACGCGACGTTGCGTCTTGTCTAGAAGCCGATTAGGCTCGCCGAGGTGGGAAACACCACTGCACCGGACACGCGCCGGCATCACGGGAACCGCTACGGCCGCAGTGAAGACGCACGGCGCGCCGTGCTGGAGGCCGCCGACGACCTGCTGGTGGAACACGGTTTCGCCGGGCTCACGATCGAGCGGATCGCGGCGGCCGCAGGCGTGGCGAAGCAGACGATCTACCGCTGGTGGCCGTCCAAAGTGGACATCCTGCTGGACGCGCTTGGCGACGACCTCGCCGAGGAGCTCGTGCCGCCCGACCACGGCGACCTGCGCCGCGACCTGCGGGAGCACCTCGCGGCTGTCGCGACCTTCCTGACCACGGCCGACGCCGGCGCAGTGTTCCGCGCGCTGATCGGCCAGGCGCAGCACGACCCGGAGCTGGCCACGCGGCTGCGTGCGGAGCAGGTCCACGGGCAGCACGAACGCGACCGGCTGCCGTTCGAACGGGCGGTCGCCCGCGGCGAGCTCCCCGCCGACACCGACCTCGACTGCCTGGTGGAGCAGGCCATCGGGCCCGTCCACTACCGCGTGCTGGTCACCGGCGCGCCCGTCACGCGCGAGTTCACCGACGCGCTGGCCGACCGCGTCGTGAACGGTTGCACGGGCTGAACCCGGTCAAAGCTCGGGTCAGCGCGGCAGCGCCGAAGCCCGCCACGCGCCGTCGCCCGGCTGCGGCGTCGTGCCCAGCCGTGCCGCGCGGTCGTTCCACCACGACGTCCGCCTCTCGGGCGCGGGCGAGCCACCCGAAGACGCCGCCACCGCCGCCACAACAGCGGTGAGGGCGGCGAGTTCGGCGTCGTCCGGGTTGCCGCGGACGACGCGAAGCAAGGGGCGATCGCTCACGGGAGACCTCACAGGGGGATGTTGCCGTGCTTCTTGGGCGGCAGCGTTTCGCGCTTGGTCTTCAGCAGCGCCAGCGCCTTCGTGATGTGGCCGCGCGTGTGCGCCGGCACGATCACCGAGTCGACGTACCCGCGTTCGGCGGCGGCGTACGGGTTCAGCAGCGTGTCCTCGTACTCCTGGATCAGCTCGGCGCGCAGTGCGTCGACGTCACGGCCCTCGGCCGCGGCGGCCGCGAGCGTCTTGCGGTGCACGATGTTCGCCGCACCCTGCGCGCCCATCACGGCGACCTGCGCGGTCGGCCAGGCCAGGTTGACGTCGGCGCCGAGGTGCTTGGAGCCCATCACGTCGTACGCGCCGCCGTAGGCCTTGCGCGTGATCACGGTGACCAGCGGGACCGTGGCCTCCGCGTAGGCGTAGATCAGCTTCGCGCCGCGGCGGATGATGCCGTTCCACTCCTGGTCGGTGCCGGGCAGGAAGCCGGGCACGTCAACGAAGGTGAGCACGGGGATGTTGAACGCGTCGCACGTGCGCACGAACCGCGCGGCCTTCTCCGACGCCGCGATGTCGAGGCAGCCGGCGAACTGCGTCGGCTGGTTCGCGACCACGCCCACGCTCTGCCCGTCGACGCGGCCGAAGCCCACGAGGATGTTGGGCGCGAAGAGCTCGTGGACCTCGAGGAACTCGCCGTCGTCGAGCACGCGGGTGACGACCTCGTGCATGTCGTATGGCGTGTTCGGCGAGTCGGGGATGATCGTGTCGAGCTCGCGGTCGGTGTCGGTCACGTCGTCGAAGAACCCGGCGGGCTCACCCGGCTCGAAGGCCGGCGGCTCGGACAGGTTGTTCTGCGGCAGGTACGACAGCAGTTCCTTGACGTAGGCGATCGCGTCCTCGTCGTCGGAGCCGAGGTAGTGCGCGACGCCGGACTTGGTGTTGTGCGTGCGCGCGCCGCCGAGCTCCTCGAAGGTCACGTCCTCGCCCGTCACGGTCTTCACGACGTCCGGGCCGGTGATGAACATCTGCGACGTCTCGTCGACCATCACCACGAAGTCGGTGAGCGCGGGCGAGTAGACGTGCCCGCCGGCGTTCGCGCCCATGATCAGGGAGATCTGCGGGATCACGCCCGAAGCGTGGGTGTTGCGGCGGAAGATCTCGGCGTAGAGGCCGAGGGACACCACACCTTCCTGGATGCGCGCGCCGCCGCCCTCGTTCATGCCGATGATCGGGCAGCCGGTCTTGATCGCGAGGTCCATGACCTTCACGATCTTCTCGCCGTACACCTCGCCGAGCGCGCCGCCGAAGACCGTGACGTCCTGGGAGAACACGCACACGGGCCGGCCGTTGACGGTGCCGTAGCCCGAGACCACGCCGTCGCCGTACGGGCGGTTCTTCTCCAGCCCGAAGTTCGTGGAGCGGTGGCGCGCCAGCTCGTCGAGCTCGACGAACGACCCCTCGTCGAGCAGCAGATCGATGCGCTCGCGGGCCGTCTTCTTGCCCTTGGCGTGCTGCTTCTCGATGGCACGCTCGGATCCGGCGTGCACGGCCTCGTCGTAGCGGCGGTAGAGGTCCGCGAGCTTGCCGGCCGTGGTGTGGATGTCCGGTTCTTCCTCGGGCGGAGTCCCGAGCGGCTGCGTCGCACTGCTCATGAAGCGGAGCTTAGCTACCGCCAGGTCGCTTCGCGTGTGGCGTACGCCTCCCCGGGCATAGGCTGGCTGCGTGCTTCCCGTCCGCCCGCTCGGGCCCGCCGATCTGTCCGCTTGCCTCGATCTCGGAGCCGACCGCGACTGGCCGCGGGAGCACCGCAAGTGGTCGATCCTGCTCGACGTCGGCCGCGGCTTCGGCATCGACGCGCCTGACGGCGGGCTCGCCGCCACCTCGATCCTTGTGGAGACGGGACCGGTCGCGTCGATCTCGATGGTCGTGGTCGCCGCCCGGCACGGACGCCAGGGCCTGGGCGGTCGAGTGACGGCCGAGGCGGTTTCGGCCGCGGGCGACGCCACGGTGTTCCTGCACGCGAGCGACTTCGGGCTGCGGCTGTACGAGTCCCTGGGCTTCGTGGTCGACGGCGGCTGCGAAGGCCACATCGGCGTGCTCACCGACGACGGTGGTCCGGCTTCGCGGCCGATCACGCCGGCCGACGTGGCCCGGGTGTACTCACTCGACGCCGGCGCGCAGGGCTTCGCGCGGGAGGCGCTGCTGGACCGGCTGCTGTTCGAGGCCGAGCACGTCCACGTGACCGACGACGGGTTCGCTCTGGGCACCGTGCTGGACGGGGTGACGGTGATCGGTCCGGTGGTCGCGCCGGACGAGGAGCAGGCCCGGGCGTTGATCCGCGGCATCGCGCGGGCGGCCGGCGGACGGATCCGGGTGGACGTGGATCTGGCCCAGGCGGGCCTTTCCGAGTGGTGCCGCGCGTCGGGGCTGCTGCCGATCGGCCCGGCTCCCCGGCTGGTCCACGGCGGTAGGTCGCTGCCGGGCGAAGCGGCGCGGAGGTTCGCGCCGTACAACCGCGCGCTGGGCTGAGCTTCTCGGGGCGGGCCGGAGTCAGGCGGTTCGGACCGACGCGATCGCGGCCGCGAGCGACGGGTCGGCGCCCGCCTTGTCGAGCGCGGCCGTGAGAGTGGTGCGGTAGGTCGTCTCGACTTCGGCGTGCCGGGCTCGGCCCGCTTCGGTGATCACGGAGTAGACGCCCCGGCGATCGTCTTCGCAGAGATCGCGGACGCTCAGGCCCCGGTCCTCGAGGCGCGCCACCATGCGGCTCACCGAGCTCTGGTTGAGCCCCACCGCTTCGGCCAGCTCCTGCATCCGCAGCTCGCCCTTGGGCGCGGCGGCCAGCTTGCCGAGCGCGCGGTACTCGGACAACCCGATGCCGTGCTTGCGCTGCAAGGCTTTCGCCAGTTCCTGCTCGACTCGGGTGTGGAGCAGGAGCAGCCGGCCCCACGCGTCTTCGTCGTTGCTCATCGGCCCTCCCCCTTGACGTCAGAGTACATGCAGTGACAACATTTGAATGCACATGCATAGACTTGATGGGGAGAGATCGTGATGGATCGGAGCTTCCTGTTTCTGGTGGCGGCCGCTCGCGCCGGGGGCAACACGGAGATGCTGGCCCGGCGCGCCGCGAGGGAGATCACCCGGCAGCACGAGCAAACGTGGATCCGGCTGCCGGAGGTGCCGCTGCCCGCGTTCGAGGACCGGCGGCACGGCTTCGGCGAGCACCCGGAGCCGGCGGGCAACGAGAAGGTGCTGATGGACGCGACGTTCGCGGCCACGGACCTGGTGATCGCGTCGCCGGTGTACTGGTACTCGGTCGCGGCGAGCGTGAAGCTGTACCTGGACTACTGGTCGGGGTGGATGAGGGTGCCGGGGGCGGAGTTCAAGGCTCGGATGAAGAGCAAGACGCTGTGGGGCGTCAGCGTGCTGAGTGAGGGGCCCGAGCAGGCCGACCCGCTGGTGGGCACGCTGGAGAAGACCGCCGCGTACCTGGGCATGCACTGGGGTGGTGTGCTGCTGGGCAACGGGAGCAGGCCCGGCGACGTGCTGGCCGACGAGGCGGCCATGAAGTCGGCCGCGTCCTTCTTCACCGGGTAGCCGTCAGCGGCCGGGTGCGCCTCTGGTGGTGCCGCAGAGGTGAACGTCCAGGCCTTCGCGGCCGGGCGCCACTTCGGGGCGCAGCACGAGGTCGCGGCCGTAGTCGCCGCCGTTCTGGGGGCGGAACGGGAGGGGTGAAGCCGTCTCGAGGTCACTCAGCCGGGCCCGCAAGGCCGAAGCCGCCGAGGCGAACGCGCACGCCGTCATGCGGTCCGCGTCGTACACGGCGAAAGGCGGCAGCACCGACATGCCGGTATAGAAGAGCGTGCCGTGCTGGAGGCCGAAGAGCAGGTCGGGCAGCGGGCCGTTGACGCCGCGCGGCCCGAGGGCCGGGGCGGGGGAGCCGGTGGTGACGACGACCAGCGCGCGTTTGCCGGCCAGCGCGCCTTCGCCGTAGCGGGCGGGGCGGCCGTCGGGGCGGTGGACGTCGTAGGCGTAGCCCTTCACGAAGACGCGGTCGAACCAGCCCTTCAGCATGGCGGGCGTGCCGTACCACCAGAGCGGGAACTGGAAGACCACGGCATCGGCCCAGGTCAGCTTGGCCTGTTCGGCGCGGACGTCGTCCGGAACCGCCGCGATCTCGTCGACGACCGGGTTCCAGTGCATGGCGTACAGATCCGACTCGCGCACGTTGTGACCGAGGGCGCGCAGCGTTGCCAGGCCCTCGTCGCGCAGCGCGCCGCCGAGGGAGTGCGGGTCGGGGTGGGCGAAGAGCCAGAGGACGTTCATGTCGCCAGGGTCGCTCGCGGCCCGGCCCGGAAAAAGTGGCCCGATGGACAACCTGTGAAAGAATCAGGCCATGTCCGTTTTCCGGCACCCGGAGAGGCGCCACGTGGCGGTGCTCGTGCGCCACGGCATGCTCGTGATGGAGCTCGGCATCGTGCACCGGCTGTTCGGCCAGGCGCGCTCGGCCGAGGGCGAGCTGCTGTACGAGGTGGTCACCTGCACACCCGAGCCGGGCGACGTCCGCACCGACTCCGACGTCGTCATCCCCGTCGCGGTCGGACCGGAGGCGATCGCCGAGGCCGACACGGTGGTGATCCCGGCGTCTTCGCTCGAGTACGAGCCCACCGGCCGCGAGTACCCGCCGGCGCTGGCCGGCGCCATCGACCGCATCCGCCCCGGCGCACGCATCGCGTCGATCTGCACCGGCGCCTTCGTACTCGCCGCCGCGGGCCTGCTCGACGGCCGCCGTGCGACCACGCACTGGCGTTCGGCGTGCGAGTTCCAGCTGGAGTACCCGCGGGTGAAGCTGGACCCTGACGTGCTCTACACCGAGGACGGCAACGTCTTCACCTCCGCCGGCGTCGCGTCCGGCATCGACCTCTGCCTGCACTTGATCCGGCGCGACTTCGGCGCGGCTGTGGCCAACGAGGTCGCGCGCGGCACCGTCGTCTCCCCGCACCGCGAGGGCGGGCAGGCGCAGTTCATCCGCCGCCCGGTGCCCGAGCCGCAGTCCGCGTCGACGGGCGCCGCGCGGGCGTGGGCGCTGGAGCACCTCGACCGGCCGCTGACGCTGCGCGACCTGGCGTCGAAGGAGGCGATGAGCGTGCGGACGTTCACGCGGCGCTTCCGCGAGGAGGTCGGGATCTCGGCGTTGCAGTGGCTCACGCAGCAGCGCGTGGAACGCGCGCGGCAGCTGCTGGAGGAGACGGACCTGCCGATCGACCGCATCGCGACCGACTGCGGCTTCGGCACGGCGGCGTCGCTGCGCCAGCACCTGCAGAGCGCGCTCGGGGTGTCGCCCAGCGCCTACCGGAGCACGTTCCGCCGCACGGCGTGAAATCGGCGGTCCGTGGGGCACCCTTCGCCCGGGCCACCCCACGGACCGACCCCCAGAATCCGTCGAAGACGGGGGAGGCACGCCTTCGCTGCGATCTATTTTCCGGCGGGAACGGGGTGTTCGGTACCGACCTGACCAGGTCTTACAGAATCTGACAGCGTCAGGGGACGACGGTCACGAGCACGTACACCGGACGCTTCGTCGTGAAGAACTCCGTGCCCGCGGCGTCGACCATCTTCCAGCCGATCCAGCAGCGGCCCGGCGCGTCCGACGCCGTCAGCGGCACGCTGATCATCACGTGCTCGCCGGGCGCGGTGTCGCCGATCAGCACGCGGTCGGGCGTGCGGCAGGTGCCCGGCGCGGGCGGCAGGTCCATGCGCTGCAGGTAGCGCTCGTGCCAGCGGACCGAACCCGAGTTCTCGAGCTCCCACACCTTCTGCACGGTCACGCCGACGTGCACCGCCGCGCCGTCGGGCACCGTCACGTCGGCGATGAACTTGGTGTTGTCGCCGGGGACGCGGGCGCTCGCGTCGCCTGCCGGAGCGTTCAGCTTGCCGGGGATGACGAACGCGGCCACCGCGGCCAGCACGGCGATCACGGCAGCGGCCACGACCAGCGCGTTCCGCCGGGTGGAGCGCTTGCGCGGCGGCGGGGCGAGGCGGACACCTTCGACGTCCGGGTCGGGACTGCGAGGCTCGGCAGGACCCGGCGCGGCCCGCGCGGCCACGGCGACGGGTTCCGGCACCGGTGGCACGCCCTTGAGCTCCACCCACCGCGCCCGCCACGGCTCCTCGCCCGCGCCACACGCCTTCACGAACTCCCGCGTGGTCTCCCACGACGGGAACCGCGTGCCCTTCACCGCCTCGTGCAAGGTGGTGTGGGAGATGCAGCCGGAGCGCTCGGCCATCTTGCGGAACGACGGGTTGCCGGCGCTCGCGCGCAGCGCGGCCAGCTCCGCGGCGAGCACGTCGGCCGGGTCCGGCTCCGCGCTCATCGCTCTCCCTGGGTGTCAGATCCGCTGTTCCGGACAAGTCTGACACCCGTCGGCGTCCGGGCGACGATCAGCCCAGCGCCGCCGGCGACTCCGCGTCCGGCACGAGCACGCGCGGCACGCCGCTGCCGTCGGCCGACACCGTCCAGACGTCCGAGTGCTGGGTGCCGCGCGGAATGGCGTACGCGACGGAGCGCTCGTCGAGCCACGCCGCCTGGTCGTCGACGCTGCGGGTCTCGGCCAGTGGCGTCACGCGGCCCGACGCGAGGTCGAGCACCGACAGGCGCCAGCCCTTCGCGGGGTCGTCGTCGATGGCCGACTTGAACGCGATGCGCGTGCTGTCCGGCGACAGCGACGGGCACTCCACGTTCTCCCGCAGCGACACGATCGTGTGCGCCCGGAAGTCGCCGCGCACGAGGTAGCGGTGCCCGGCCGTGGACATCGTGGCGTAGAAGGTGTGGTCGTCGCGGGTGAACGTGACACCCCAGAAGTTGAGGTCCACGGCCTGGTAGGGCTTGCCGTTCAGCGTCACCGCGAAGTCCTCCAGCGACGGCGCCAGCTCGCCCGTGCGCGTGTCGAGGATGCCGGCGCGCGTGGAGAACACGCCGCCGTTGTAGGAGTCGCCGGTGACGAACACCGTCCACGCGACCAGGTTGCCGCTCGGCGAGACGCGCGCGCGGTTGGGCAGGCCGACCAGCGGGATCTCGCGCTTCGACGTGAGCCCGGAGTCGAGCACCGCCAGCTGGTACGTGGTCAGGTCGCCGTCCTGGCGCAGGCACAGGCCGGTGCCCGCGGCAGCGTAGACGCGCGCGCACGTCACCGGAGACACCGCGCGCGGGCCGCCCGGGTCTGCCACCGACACCGTGACGACGTGGCCGCGCGAGGCGTCGGCCGTGCTGCGCACGAGCAGCCGCGGGCCCGGAGCCAGGGACACCGTGCCGGTGGCCGCGACGTCGCGGTTGCGCGCCGCCGCCATCCCGACGTACACCGCCGCCGCGGCGACCAGCACCACGACGCCCGCCACTGCCACCAAGATCCGCGTTTTCATCGCGCCTTCCGAAGGAGTCCGAACGTCACCACGATCGCGAGCACGGCCGCGCCCGCCGCCACGGCCATCGACGGCCCGATGCCCCACACCTGCCACGCCAGCCCGAACAGCGCGGACGAGACGAAGTACGCCACCGCCTGGCCGGTCTGGATGAGCGAGATGCCCGTGGTCCGCAGGGCTTCCGGCAGCACCGGTCCCGCCAGCGCCATCAGCACGCCGTCGGTGGCCGCGTAGAACGCGCCGTAGAGCGCGAGCGACAGCACCACCAGCGGCCAGCCCGACACGGGCCCGGCCAGCAGCAGGTAGACCACGACCAGCGCGCCGTAGCCGCAGAGCACCACCGGCAGCCGCCCGAACCGGTCGGCCAGCGAGCCGAGCGGCGCGGCCAGCACGAGGTAGGCGAGGTTCGTGCCCACGGCCAGCAGTGGGAACCAGCCCGTGCCGATGTCTTCGCGGCGTTGCAGCAGCAGGTAGACGAAGCCGTCGCCGATGGTCGCCGTGCCGAGCACACACGCGGCGATCAGCAGCCGCCGCACGGGCGCCGACTTCAGCAGCGCTGCCGCCGCGCGAGGGGACACCGTGCCGGTGGCCGGGCGCGGCGTGCGGTGGTCCCGCACGAAGAGGATCAGCAGCAGCACGCCGATCGCCGCGATGCAGAAGCTGGTGACGAACACGGCGTCGAACGCGTCGGTGCTCGAAGCGCCGACCAGCGCGAGCACGCCCAGCGCCACGAGCGGTCCCGCGAACGCGCCGGCGCTGTCCATCGCGCGGTGCACGCCGAACGCGCGCCCGAGCATGTCCTGCGGCGCCGACAAGGTGATCAGCGCGTCGCGCGGGGCTGTGCGCAGGCCCTTCCCGGTGCGGTCGGCGGTGATCACCGCGCCGATCGCGCCCGCCGACGCGCCGGCCGCGACGAGGCCCAGCTTCGCGACGGCCGAGATCGCGTACCCGATCCCGGCGATGGTCTTGCGCCGGCTCACGCGGTCGGCGAGGTAGCCGCCGACGAGCCGCAACAGCGCCGTCGCACCGGTGTAGAGGCCGTCGACCAGGCCGTAGATCGCGGGGCTCAGGTGCAGGCTGAGGACGAGGTAGATGGGCAGCACCGCCGTGACCATCTCCGAGGAGATGTCCGTGACGAGGCTGACGGTGCCGAGCGCGAGCACGTTCGCGGCGATCTTCCCTCGGGAGACCTTGTGCTCGCGGCGGCCGATGGTGGAGAGGTACACGGACGCGCCCTTCTGGAGCCCGCGGGCGCGCCCCCTGTGTCCGCTGTGGACACAGGGGACACGCCCGCGGGAGGGATCACTGCCAGACGTCGAGGATCGGCGACTTGCTCGCCGCGCCCGCGATCCCGGGCAGACCGTAGGAGGCCTCGATGGTGCGCAGGACCGTGTAGTGGTTGATGGATTCGGAGTAGCTGCCCGGCTTCACGTGGGCGCCGACGAACGTGGTGTAGATCTGGTTGACCGAGGTGCCGCTGTCCTCGTCGAACGTGACGATCAGCAGGCTGTTGTGCGTCTTGGCCCACTGCGCGTACGAGTCGAGGTGGCTCTTGAGCCAGGTGTCACCCGTGCCGATCGAGCAGTCGTGCATGTCGCTGCACATGTTCGGCGTCACGAAGGAAACCGTGGGCAGCGTCGTGTAGTCGGTGGGGAAGCTGGAGTAGCGGACGTTGCTGGCCGCCGGGACGTTCGAGAAGTCCACCCAGCTGTTGTGCTTGCGCATGTAGGTGCCGCTGGAGCAGCCGGTGTAACCGTCCGACGGCATCGACTCGGAGTAGCCCTTGAACGACTTGCCGGCGCCGATCAGCTGCTGGCCGAGGTTGGCCTTGCTGCCGAGGTTGGCGGGGCAGGAGTCGCTCGTGACGCCCTGGGTGGCGCCGGAGAACAGGGCGACGTAGTTGGGCTGGCTGGGGTGGGTGATGGCGAAGGAGCTGGTGAACTTCGCGCCTTGGCTCGCCAAGGACGTGAAGTACGGGGCGGCCGACGAGGTGATGGACGAGGCTTTCTTGTTCTCGAACATCACCAGCACGACGTGGTCGAACGCCGGCACGGCCGCGGCGGCGGGCGCCACGTCCGGTTCGCCGGTGTTCGTCGCGGCCGCCGTGACAACGCCGGCCGCGGCCAGCGTCGCCGCGGCGAGCGCGGCCACGATCCGCTTGCGGATCATGAGTCCTCCTGGGTCGGGGGAAGGGCGACTCATGATGGGGACGCCAGCGGGCCGGGGCGTGCCCGGTTGGGGTCCGGCGCGTGGTCGGAAAATGAACAACAAGGGGGTGGAGTAGCGCATTCGTCCGGTTGGCGCGGTGCATGGCCGGATCAGACCCGAGCGACCAGGAAGTCCTCTCCGTCATCGCGAGCGTCGTGCCGCTGGCCAGGCCGGCGATGGCGCGCAGGGTTTCCGCCGTGGTGGCCTTCGACAGGTACATGCTCACGCCCGTGGACGCGAAAACCGCGAGTTGTGTCGGGTCGAAGCCCGCGGCTTCGAGTTCGGCGGGCCACGACTGGCCGGATTCGAACTCGATGGGCACCAGCGTCGGCAATGGGTAGCCGAGGGCTTGCAGGCGCTCGCGTTTCCAGGCCTGGGTGCCGGGTGGTCGATCTCGAAGACAGTGCTCTTTCCGGGGTACCGCTGGGCGAAGGAATCGAGGCCGGCACCGAGGATCACGTACTGGCTCACGCTTCGTTCCAGCACCAGCTCCTAGGGCATGTCTGACAAAGCCTTGGTCCAGGTGATCACGGCATGGAGGACTACTGCGGAGCGGTAGACGATGGCCAACTTGTCGAAGCGGGTGGCCAGGCCGCGCCATTGTTTGAGCAGGTTGAAGCCGCGTTCGACGACGTTGCGGCCTTGGTAGTCGACCGGGTCGAACGCTGGTGGGCGGCCGCCTCGTGAACCCCGCCGTGCGCGGTGCCCGACCTGATCGGCAGGTTCGGGGATCACGGCGGTGATGCCGCGGGTGCGCAAGTGCCCGCGGATCGCTCGCGAGGAGTAGGCCTTGTCGCCCCGGACCCGGTCGGGACGGGTGCGCGCCCGGCCACGCCCCATTCGAGCGACGCGCAGATGTCGCATCAGGTGCGGAAACATCGGCGCGTCCCCGGCTTGGCCGGGCCCGACCAGAGCTACCAGCGGCCGCCCGTTGCCGTCGACGAGGTGGTGAACTTTGGTGCTCCAGCCTCCGCGGGAGCGGCCGATCGCGTGATCAGGCGGCTCGGCGAGCAGATCCGTGTAATTCGACCCAGCCCCCCGTGACACGCCTGACGTTGGTGGCGTGCTGATGCGCCCGCGCGATCGTGGAATCCACCGACACCGCCCAGTCGATCTGCCCGGCCGCGTCCGCGGCGGTGAGCAGCCGCTGCAGCACCATGTCCCACGTGCCGTCCCCCGCCATCCGGCGATGCCAGGTCCAGATCGTCTGCCACGAACCAAACACCTCGGGCACGTCCCGCCACGCGATCCCACACCGATATCGGTAGACGATCCCCTCCACCATCGCCCGCGCATCCGAAAACGGACGACCCCGCTTACCGGTCCGCGCCGGCAACAAGTCTTTGATCAACGCCCACTGCTCGTCTGACAGCAACTGAAACCGCGACACGACCGACAGCATCCCAGCTGCCACAGACGATGTTTGTCAGACACGCCCTAGGTGACCACCGGCGAGATCGGCTCAAAGGCGATCTCGCACGCCCCGGCTAGCAAGCTGGCCCGCAACGGTCCGGCGCCAGTCCGAAGGGCTGACGCCGCGGGCGCGCTTGAACGCCACGCTGAACGCGAACGCGTCGGTGTAACCGGTCTCGCGGGCGACTTGGGCGATCGGGTTTTCCGTGTCCCGCAACAGATCCGCGGCCAGCGTCATGCGCCAGCCGGTGAGGTAGGTGAGCGGCGGTTCGCCGACGAGCGTCGCGAACCGGGCGGCGAACGCGGCTCGGGACAAGCCGACTTTGGCGGCCAGCTCGCCGACCGTCCACCGGTGCGCGGGATCGCCGTGCAGCAGCCGCAGCGCCTCGCCGACGCCTGGGTCGGCCAGCGCGCGGTACCACGACGGCGGGGTCGGCGACTCGGCGCACCAGGCCCGCAAAGCCTGGACCAGCACCAGATCCAGCAGCCGATTGAGCACGGCGCCCTGGCCCGGTTCGTCGCGGGAGACCTCGGCGGCGAGCAGGTCGAGCGTCGCGCCCGTGCGTGGCCCCGCCGGCACCACGGCCAGCTCCGGCAGGAGGGTGAGGAGCCGATCGCTGACCTCGCCGTGGAGTTCGTATGCGGCCCGGAGCATCACGGTCGCACCGGGCAGCCCGTCGCCGTACGTGCGCGGGGCGAGAAACCAGTGCTCCGTCGTGGGTTCACCGCTGGGCAGGTACTTGCGGTTTCCGCGGATCGTGACCTGCTCGGCCGTGCCCGGGTCGTCGGCGATGGTGTAGTCGCGGCTGGTGACCAGCGCGATGTCCCCGGCTTCGAGGCGCACCGGCTCGCCGCCGACCCGGATCGACGCGTGGCCGCCGAGCGTGGCCATCACGGTGAGCGCGGGAGCGTCCGCGTACGCGACCGACCAAGGCGGGCGCTGGATCAGTTGGCGCACCAGCGCGGTCCTCGCGCGGGCGCGGTGCAGGAGGTCGGTGAGCACGTCCATGACTACGACGGTAGACGATCACAAAGGAATCCTGGACCGTCGACCATGGATAGTCTGGCTTCGGCGGAGTTGGCTGGTCACCATGACCAAGTCGCTAGTCGTGTTCGGAGCCGGCCCGGGTGTCGGCCGCGCCATCGCCCGCCGCTATGGAAAGGCGGGTTACGACGTCGTCCTCGTCGCCCGCCGCCGGGCTCCGCTGGAGGAGTTCGCCGCCGTGCTGGCGGCCGACGGCAGCACCGCCCACGTCCTCCCCGCAGACCTGTCCGAAACGGCTTCGATTCCCGTTCTCGCCACGCGGATCCGCGCTCTTGTCGGCGACCCCGACGTCGTCTACTACGCCCCTTCGCCCGCCGACCCGGGCTTCACCGCCGCCGTCTCCCTCACCGCCGCCCGGCTGCACGAACTGATGCCGCTCACGCTCGACGCCCTCCTCGCCGTGGTCCAGGAGTTCCTTCCCGCCATGCTCACTCGCGGCGAGGGCGCGATCCTCACCGCCCAGGGCGCCGCCGCCGTCTCCGGCCGGGCCCACATGACCGGCTGGGCCACGCTCCTTGCCGCGCAACGCAACTACCTCCAGGCGCTGGCCGCGGAGGTCGCCGACCAGGGTGTGTTCGTCGGCCAGCTCCACATCGGCGCCCGCATCACCGGCACGCCCTTCGACGACCACTACCGCGCATCGGGCCAACCCGAGGCCGCCTTCCCGGCCGCCGATCCGGCCGACCTGGCGGAGCTGTTGTGGACCATGCACGCCGACCGCAAACCGCAGGAGCTGCTGGTTCCTTCGGACTGGTGACGCGTTTCCCGCCGCCGTAACTCGGTTGAGCGCCGTCGTACAGTGATCAGTACCCATGGGGAACTCGTCGAAGGAGCCGGACGTGCCATTCACCGATGCGACCGAACCTGTTCCCCCGGAGCTGAAGACCGACGAGTTCTCCTTGCGTCCGATCGTGGTCGGCGACACGGAGAAGGACTACGCCGCCGTGATGGAAACGCGGGAGCCTCTGCGGTTGTGGCGGCAGTCGACGTGGCCCGAAGACGACTTCACGGTGGAAGAGAACCGGAAAGACGTCGTGGATATGGAAGAACGCCATGCCGCGCACCGCGCGTTCAACTACACCGTGCTCGACCCGTCCGGCGCCAGGTGCGTGGGCTGCGTCTACGTCTTCCCCCCGAGCGCCACGTTCCTCGCGAAGTCCACGGTGATTCCCGTCGGTGCCGACGAGTGGGCGGACGTCGACGCGGTCGTCTTCTTCTGGGCTCGCCGGCCCGAAATGGAGAAGGGAATGGACGAACGTCTTCTCGGCGCGCTCCGCACGTGGTTCAAGGACGAGTGGAAGTTCGAGAAGACCGTGTACGCCACGAGTGAGCCGTTCACCCAGCAAGTGGAGCTCCTGGCTCGCACCGATCTGAGCCTGAAGTTCGAGCTGCTGGAGCCCGGCAAGGCGGGAAAGCGGCTCGTCTTCGGCTGAGTGGCCCCGAACTGAGTGCTCAGGCCTTCGAGTCGACCGACCAGACGTACACGGTCACCCACCGGTCGGCGGCGACCCGCATGGCGTACACGTCGCCCGCCGTGGCTGGTTCCGTGCCGACGGATCGTGGAACCGCGCCGGTGCGGGCTTGCTTCGCCAGCTCCCGGACCCGTTTTCCGACGCCGGCCACGATCGTCGCGCCGGGCAACGGGTCCGGCGCCGGCCGCGGCGCGTCGAGGTCCAGGGACTCGACGTCGAAGTCGGCGAACACCTCGTGCACGACGTCCTCGCGCAAACCGTCCGACGATCGCCACCACGCCAGCGGTCCCTGGACCTCGATCCGGTCGTTCGGGCGCTGGTCCCGCTCGACGTAGTCCGACCAGCGCCGCACCAGTCCGGGGTGGTCCGCCGCCGCCAGGCGCGCCCTCGGTGTGCCGCCGGTACCACTCCTCCGTCGGGGCGAGAACAGGCAACGCGTTCGTCCCGCACACCCGGCAGACGGCTGATCCCCGATACGGAACGGACTCGTGCTCGGGCAGCCCGCGCGCGAGCAGGACCCCGGTCAGCGCGGGGCGCCACGCCCACGACGCCGACCACAACCCCGCAACCCACACCGACGCCGCACCACGAACGTCCCACGCGGCACCGAGTTCCCGGAGTGTGGTGACCGCGTCGTCGTGGGTGGTCCGCCGCAGTACGTCGTGGGGCCGACCGGAGGCAGCCAACACGTCCGCGTCGCGCTCGTCGCATCCGTCACCCTCGGCAGGGAGACACCCGCGTCCTTCAGGAACGTCCTGTCCGCGTTCACCCGTGCGTAGCGCGCGAGCAGATCGACCAGCGGCTCACCGGATTCCTGGCTGTGCACGGCGAAAGGCCAACCGAGCCCGCCCGTCGCCAAGGCGGCTGAAGTAACGGTGATCAGGCCGGGCGGCCCGCGCCCGCGTAGTCGTCGCCGCGGGAGTGGTAGGTGTGGATTTGGATGGCTTGGCCCTCGGTGGGCGCGTTGATCATCAGGCCGTTGCCCAGGTACAGGCCGACGTGGTGGATGCGCGTGGCCGGGGAGCCGTAGAAGACGAGGTCGCCCAGCTGGGGTTCGCCGGTGACCGGGGGCAGGGAGCGGAACTGGCTGTCGGCCGTGCGGGGCAGCGCGACGCCGGCGCTGTCGTACGACGCCTTCGTCAGGCCGGAGCAGTCGAAGCCCGCGGCGCCGGCGTCGGGGCCGTTGCCGCCCCAGACGTAGGGGAGGCCGAGCTGGCCGAGGGCGAAGCGGGTGGCGCGCACGGCCGGGCTGTTCGCCTTCGCGGGGTCGAGGGAGAGCGTGGCGTAGAGCTGCGCGTTGCCGAGCACGCGCTGGCGGAACAGCTCGGTGTCCTTGCTCGCGTACGCGGCGATCGACTTCCACCAGCCCGTGCCCGCGGACAGGTCGGCGCCGCCGGCGCACAGGGCGCGGCCCGCGGCGACCGACGCCGAACTGGGGTCGGTCAGAGCAGGCTTGTCGATGCCGGGGATCTTCGCGCCGTACTTCTTCCACGCTGCCGGCGACAGGCCCATCGGGTTGTCGCCGTGGCGGCCGTGGTCCGAGCCGGCCTCGCCGACGCCCGCGAGCGTCACCCACGAAAGGTGGCAGCCGGGGTCTTCGGAGCGCAGCGCGAGCTCGCCGTTGGCGTAGCCGATCAGCGCGTCGGCGGGGATGTCGAGGGGGCCGGCGAGCGACTCGGCCCACTGCTGCAACGGCGTCTTGCCGCCACCGCCGGAGGCGCCCTGCCCGGGTTCCTGCGCCGCGACGGGCGCGCTCACCTCGAGCACCGATGGTCCGGCCTGAGCCGTGGCGGTCGCGACCGGAGTCTGCGGCGCTGGTTGGTCACGGTCGGCCACGAGCCAGCCCGCGGTGACGAGGCCGGCCACGAGCGGCAGCGCGACGAGTCCACGGTGGAACGCACCGCGAGCCCAGGACTTGCCTGTCCCCTTGCCGGCAGCGGCAGACGAGGGCACGGCAGCTTCTTCCGGCCCGGTTTTTGAATCCGGCACGTCTTTTGAATCGAGCACAGCGCTGTGCTCGGGGTCAGGCGGCGTCACAGCGTCCAATCTAGGAGAGCGCACCTCTGCGTAACGAGCGAGTCGCTTGCACGTTAGGGGGACTCTCATATTCTGGGCACATGTCTGGCATGGACGCAGCGCGACTGCGCGAGGGACTCGGCGATCGGTACTCCCGGGTGGACGTGGTGGAGTCCACTGGCTCCACCAACGCCGACCTGCGGGAAGCCCTGGAAAACGGGGGTGCGGACCGCACAGTGCTGCTCGCCGAGCAGCAGACCGCGGGCGTCGGCCGGCGGGCGCGTTCGTGGAGCTCGCCGAAGGGCGCCGGGCTGTACTTGAGCGTGGCGCTGCGGCCCGCGGGCGTCCCCTTCGCGGCGCTCGGTTCACTGTCCGTGGTGGCCGGCCTCGCCGTGCGCGGGGTCGCCGCCCAGTTGGGGGTCGACGCCGTTCTCAAATGGCCTAACGACGTGCTGGCCGGACCCGACCGCGCCAAGTGCGCGGGGATCCTGGCCGAGGCCGTCGCGGGCGGCGAGCCGGCTGTCGTGCTCGGCATCGGCCTCAACGTGCTGCCGCTCGGCGAAGACGTGCCGGCCGGCCCCGGCGGCCTGCCCGCGACGTCGCTCGCAGAGCAGGGCGCCGCCGACCCGGACCGCACCGAGGTCGCGCTGGCCCTGCTCACCCGCCTCGACGACCTCGAACGCCGCTGGCGCGCCGCGTCCGGCGACCTCACCGCCGCCGGCCTGCTCGACGACTACCGCGCCCACTGCGCGACCCTCGGTCAGGAGGTGCGCGTCGAGCTGCCCGGCGGCCGCGCCCTCACCGGCCGCGCGGCCGACCTCGACGCGACCGGGCAGCTGCTGGTCGACGCCACCGACGGCCGCCGCGTGACCGTGTCCGCCGGCGACGTGGTGCACGTGCGCCCGGCGTGACCTACTGTGCCGATCGTTACCAATCCGACCACAGTCACGGCCGACGGCTTCGCGGCAACGGTTACGTGCCGCGCGAGAGCCGGCCTACTTTTGGTCGGATTGGTAAACCGCGGTGTCCGGGCGCCGCCGGCGCCCTCGCGCCGGTACGGTAAGTCGACCAGCGCAGACACAGCACAGGCACACACCAGGGGAGCGTCCGCCGTGGCCTATCCGGACGATTTGCTCAGCCAGAACGAGGAAGTGGTGGTGCACAGCCACCCGCATTTCAAGATGCTGATCTTCCCGTTCGTGGCCTTCGTGATCACGATCGCGGCCGCCGTCTGGCTCATCTTGCTGGCGCAGGACGTGACGGCGCCTTGGAACAACGTCGCGATGATCGCCATCGGCGTGGTGGCGCTCGTGCTCGTGGTGTGGCTGTTCCTCGCGCCGCTGGTGCGCTGGCGGACCACGCACTTCATCGTGACCACCGACCGGTTGATCGCGCGCGAAGGCGTGGTGAAGCGCACCGGCATCGACATCCCGATGTCGCGCATCAACAGCGTCCAGTTCGAGCACGGCCTGCTGGACCGGGTGTTCGGCTGCGGCACGCTGATCATCGAGTCGGCTTCGGACGAGCCGCTGAAGTTCGACGACATCCCTCACGTCGAGCGCGTGCACACGGTGATCTACCGCGAGGTCAACGACAACCCGTACGACGACTACCGCGGCGCACCGGGGCAGGGGGGACAGGGTGGTGCCCAGGACACCGAGCCGCTGCCGCCGACGAACCACCCGCCGCGCGGACGGCGGCGCTGACGTGGGCGCCCGCGAAGTCGGCCTGCCCGAACGGGTCCCCGCCGAGGGCCTGCCCCAGCGCGTGACGATCTGGGAGGTCGGTCCGCGCGACGGCCTGCAGAACGAGTCCGCCGTCGTGCCGGTCGAGGTGAAGCTGGAGTTCCTCGACCGCCTCGCCGGCGCCGGTCTGACCACGCTCGAGGCGACCAGCTTCGTGCACCCGAAGTGGGTGCCGCAGCTCGCCGACGCCGAACAGCTGCTCGCCGGCCTCGACCGCCGCGAGGGCGTGCGCTATCCGGTCCTCGTGCCCAACGAGCGCGGCCTCAACCGCGCGCTCGACGCCGGCGTCTCCGACATCGCGATCTTCGCCAGCGCCACCGAGACCTTCGCGCAGAAGAACCTGAACTCCACGCTCGACGAGCAGTTCGCCATGTTCGAGCCGGTCGTCACGCGGGCGCGCGGAGAGGGCCTGGACGTGCGTGGCTACCTGTCGATGTGCTTCGGCGACCCGTGGGAAGGCGTGGTGCCGGCCGAGCAGGTCGTGCGCGCGGGCAAGCGGCTGCTCGACTTCGGCTGCTCGCAGCTGTCGCTGGGCGACACCATCGGCGTCGCGACCACCGGTCAGGTCACGCGGCTGGTCCAGGAGTTCGAGAAGTCCGGAGTGGACGTTTCCGCGCTGGCCGTGCACTTCCACGACACCTACGGCCAGGCCCTGGCCAACACCGAGGCCGCGCTGCGCGCCGGAGTATCCACTGTGGACTCATCGGCCGGCGGCCTCGGCGGCTGCCCATACGCGGAGTCGGCCACGGGCAACCTCGCCACCGAGGATCTCGTGTGGCTGCTGGAGGGCCTCGGCGTGGAGCACGGCGTGGACCTCGGCAAGCTCGTGGAGACGAGCGTGTGGATGGCCGGGCAGCTCGGCCGGCCGTCCCCGTCGCGGGTCGTGAACGCCCTCGCCGGCTGACGTGCGCGAGTTCGTCCCGCTTGACGCAGCTTCGTGGCCGCTGTTCGAGCAGCTCTTCGGGCCGGGCGGCGTGCAGGGCGGCTGCTGGTGCGCGTTCTTCCGCCTGACCGGGCCGGACTTCAAGGCCGCGGGGCGCGACGGCCGCAAGGCGCACGTGCGCCGCGAGGCCGAATCCGGCGTGCCGCTGGGTCTGCTGGCCGTGGTCGACGGTGAGCCGCTCGGCTGGGTCGCCGTGTCGCCGAAGCCGGACAACCCGCGGCTGGCGCGCTCTCCCGTGGCGGCTTCGGCCGAACCCGGGAACGCCTGGGCGGTGACGTGCTTCTACGTCGACCGCCGCGGCCGTCGGCAAGGACTGGCGGCCGAACTTCTGCACGCGGCCGTCGAGTACGCGGCGGAGCGCGGCGCCGACGTCGTCGAGGGCTACCCCGTGGCCGCCGGCGACCGCCCGCCCGCGGATCTTTACCACGGGACCCTCGGCCTGTTCACGCGCGCGGATTTCGAGGTCGTCGAACGACGCGGAGTGGCGCGGGCCTTGGTGAGGCGGAAGATCGCCTCCGCCGGATAAGGTGGAATCACCACCTTGTCCGGTGCCGCGCGGAAGTTCCCCCTATCGGGGAATTGTGTGGAACCGGCTGGCGCGGCGGACGTCTTTCCTGAAGCCGGAGCAACCGAGAAGAGGGTGTCCGTGTCCGAACACGCCGAACCGGTCGACACCGACTTGGCCACCGGGCCCATCCGGCTGCCCGCACAGTACGGCGGCTTGCTCGACGGCGGGTTCGACGACGTCCCGACACCCCCGACCGGCACCCGCCTCCCGCCCGCACAGCCGGCCCCGCGCCTGCCGTTCGCGGGCCGGCCGTACAACCAGGTCTTCCGCGGGCCCGTGCCGTACCCGGCGCCCCCGCCTCCGCCTCCGCCGATGGGGGCGCTGCGCACCGAGCGCGAGAGCGTGCTGGCGTTGTTCCTGGTCCACATGTTCCCGATCGGGCACCTGCCCGTGGCCGCGGACCGGCCCGCGCTGCAACTGCCGTTGCCGGACAACGGTTCCGGCCCGTTCGACCACCCGGACTCGGCGCTGCTCGACGACACCGCGACGCTCGAGTACGTCTCGCGGGGCCTCCGTCGCACGCCCGCGCCGCCCGCCGACCCGCAGCCGCCCGCCGCGCTCTTCGAGGGCTACGAGCCGGGCGCAGAGGACACCGGGTGGCCACCGGTCCAGGAAGAAAAAGCCGTGGTACTCCCGGAAAACACGTGGCTCGACCGCTTCGGCGACGAGCACGGCCGCCTCTTCACCGTCGACGGCACGCCGTTCGCGCAGCGTTCGCTGCCGGAGTCCACGCGCCACGCGGGCTACCGGCGCTATCGCGTGGTGAAGCCCGTGCCGATGTGGAGTTCGACCGCGCCGGAGTGGTTCGGGCAGCCGGGCGGCGGGATCCGCTACCGTGCCGTGCTGGCCGCCGACGAGCTGGTCACCCTGG
Organism: Amycolatopsis sp. DSM 110486; assembly: GCF_019468465.1. NCBI lineage: Bacteria > Bacillati > Actinomycetota > Actinomycetes > Pseudonocardiales > Pseudonocardiaceae > Amycolatopsis > Amycolatopsis sp. DSM 110486. The sequence goes on from NZ_CP080519.1 coordinate 4,787,864, forward strand.
GATTCCTGGCCGACGTCACGCGGGAGGCGCGATGAACACGCAGTCGATCCGGCGCTGGCTCGACCGGCTGGGCGTGCCCGCGGAGGTCGTCTCCGTCGGCACCGAGGCCGACAACGCGTGGTGCCTCATGCCCGCCGACGACGAGGGCTGGGAAGTCTTCTGGCGCGAGCAGGGCAACCGCTACGACTGGGCGCGCTTCACGTCCGAGCAGGTCGCCTGCCACTACCTGTTCGGCCGCCTCGCGTGGTCGCAGGTCGCGCGCGGCGCTGTCGGCGTGCTGCCCGGACACTGAACCGCTCGCGAGTGGCGGGGCGAACCGCCACTCACGAGCCCGTCGGAGCAGTACCAGGAGCAGGCCGGCTCAGCGCTTGAGCACGGCCAGCGCGGCGTCGTGCAGCGCGCCGTTGCTCGACAACGCCGAGCCGCCCTCGTAGGTCGCCGCGCCCGTGAGGTCGCTGAACCGCCCGCCGGCCTCCGTCACGAGGACCTGCGCGGCCGCGACGTCCCACGGGTTCACAATGCACTCCGCCGCGAGGTCCAGCGCGCCCTCCGCCACCAGGCAGTGCTGCCAGAAGTCGCCGAACGCGCGGCTCTCCCAGCAGGCCTCCGTCAGCGCGAGGTACTTCTCGCGGGAGTGGTACTCGGTCCACGTGTTGAGGTCCGTCGTGGAGAGGTACGCGTCTTCCAGCGAAGCCACGGCCGACACCGCGAGCCGCCGCACGCCGGCCGTGTCGCTGCAGTACGCGCCGTCGCCGCGCGAAGCCCACCAGCGGCGGCCCAGCAGCGGCGCGGTGATCATGCCGACGACGGGCGAACCGTCCTCGACCAGCGCGATCAGCGTGGCCCAGACCGGCACGCCGCGCAGGAAGTTCTTGGTTCCGTCGATCGGGTCGAGCACCCACGCGCGGCCGGTCGCGCCGGCCGTACCACCGCGTTCTTCGCCCGCGACCGCGTCGCCGGGGCGCTCTGTGGCGAGGATCGCACGGATGGCGTCCTCGACGGCGGTGTCCGCGTCGGTCACCGGAGTGCGGTCGGGTTTGCGGGACACCGAGAGGTCGAGCGCGCGGAAACGCGCTGTGGTGATCGCGTCGGCGGCGTCAGCCAGCCGGGTGGCAAGGGTCAGATCATCCTCATAGCCAGGCACGGTCACGATGGTTTCACGGGTGTTCGCCGTAAGGTTGGCGAGGTGAGCATGGTCCTACTTGCCGAAGACGATCCCACCATCGCCGAGCCGCTGTCCCGGGCGCTGCAGCGAGAGGGGTACGAGGTCGAGGTCGTCACCGATGGACCGGCGGTGCTCGGCGCCACCTCCGCCCACCGCGTCGACCTGCTCGTGCTCGATCTGGGCCTGCCGGGCATGGACGGGCTGGAGGTGTGCCGCAGACTGCGCGCCGGCGGCACCGAGCTGCCGGTGCTGATGCTCACCGCCCGCACCGACGAGGTCGACTTCGTCGTCGGGCTCGACGCGGGGGCCGACGACTACGTGGCCAAGCCGTTCCGCCTGGCGGAGCTGCTGGCCCGCATCCGCGCGCTGCTGCGCCGCCGGGTGCCGGAGGTGCTCGAGTCCGGGGGCGTCCGCATGGACCTCGGGGCGCGGCTCGTCACCGTCGACCTGCACGAGGTGCAGCTGGCGAACAAGGAGTTCGAGCTCCTGCGCGTGCTGATGACGCGCGCGGGCCAGGTCGTGAGCCGCGACGAGATCCTCGCCGAGGTGTGGAACGAGCTGGAGTCGAAGACTTCGAAAACGCTCGACATGCACATGTCCTGGCTGCGGCGCAAGCTCGCCGTCGCGGCCGACGAGGCGGCCGGGCGCCCCGCCAAGTCCACGCACTCCGACGGCGAACGGCGCATCGCGACCGTCCGCGGTGTCGGCTTCCGCTTCAACGTCGAATAGCGTCGCGCGATGAGCATGCGCCGCCGCATCCTGATGGCGATCCTGCTGGCCGTGCTCGTGACCGCGGCCGTGCTCGGGATCCCGCTCGGCGTCACGGCCTGGCGGCTGGTGGAGAACCTCAACCGCGAGAGCCTGGCCGAACGCGCGCGGGTGATCGCCGCGACCGTCGACACACAGGTCGCCAACGGCGACGACATCGACATCCAGCAGTTCCGCGTGGGCGTGCCGCACGGCGGGTTCCTGGAGGTCCGCGGCGACGGGCTGATCGAGAAGCACCTCGGCGTGAACCCCGGGCCCGACCCGGTCGTGGAGATCGTGCCGACGGCACGCCACGGTGAGGTGGTCCTGTCGATCCCCAGGGGTCCCGTCCGCACGAAGCAGACGCAGGTGACGCTGCTCGTGGTGCTGCTGGTGGTGCTGTCCGTCGGCACCGGCGCGGTGGTGGCGACGGTGACCGCGCGCCGGCTGGCGAAACCGTTGCGGCACGTCGCGGACCGCGCGTCGCGCCTCGGCGGCGGTGACTTCCGGCCCGACCCGGGCCGCTACCGCGTGGCCGAGCTGGACATGGTCGCGGAGGCGCTGGACACGTCGGCCTCGGCGCTGGCGCAGCTCGTGCAGCGGGAGCGGCAGCTCGTCGGCGACGTCTCGCACCAGCTGCGCAGCCGGCTCACCGCGTTGCAGCTGCGGCTGGAACCGCTGACGGTGCACGGCGACCCCGACGTCGTCGAGGAGTCGCGGGCCGCGCAGGAGCAGGCCGACCGCCTGGCCGAAGCCCTCGACGAGCTGCTCGCCGCCGCCCGCGCGGCTCGCGAGGTGGACGCCGAGCCCGTCGACCTGCACGCGACGCTGCCGCAAGTCGCGGAGGAGTGGCGCCAGCTGCTGCGCGTCGAGGGCCGCAACCTGCGCCTGAAGATCGCCGACGGCCTCATGGCCCGCGCGACCCCCGGCCGCCTGCGCGAGGTCATCGGAGTCCTACTGGACAACGCTCTGCGCCACGGTGCCGGCACCGTCACTCTCGCCGCGCGCCGTGGCGAGTCCGACGCCACCGTCGTCATCGAGGTCGGCGACACCGGCTCCGGCGTGCCCGACGAGCTCGCCCCGCACATCTTCGAACGCGGCTTCTCCGGCGGTGGCTCCACCGGTGTCGGCCTCGCCCTGGCCCGCGCCCTCGTCGAAGCCGACGGCGGCCGCCTCGAACTGTCGAACAAGCGTCCGGCGATCTTCAGCCTGTTCCTGAAGGTGCCCCGCCCGGACGATGTCGGCGAGGTCCGCTGGCCGGCGGAGCCGGTGCCGCGCTAGGCCGAGCGGCGCGGGTACCGACCGAGGTGGACTGCGAGCTTCGCCCGTTCGAGCAGCAATGAGCAGTTCTCGACCAGACCCGCGACGACGATCCGCGCGCCGTCGCGGAGTTCGAGCTTGCCGACGGCGGTCCAGCGCGTGCCGCCGGTCCGCTGGTGCACATAGGCGACGTCGGCCCACTTGACTGTCCGCGTGCCGTGGCGGTCGGTGTGGACGAAGCCGCCTTCGTGCAGGCGGAACTCCTCGTCGCCGTGCCGCACCTCGCGCACGCCGACGCTGATGCCGCTCGCCAGCACGGCGAACGCGAGCCCGGCCAGCGCCGCGAAGCCCCCGATCGGCACCACGTGGTCGCCTGAGTCGTCGCCGAGCGCAGTGAAGTCGATCCAGAGCACGGCCGTTAGCCCGACGAACCCGATCAGCGTGGCCCGCAGCGCGACCCGGCGCCGCCGGTGTCGGCCCTCCGAGCGGTGGACCGACACCAGCGCACCCAGCTCGGCGGGACCCGGCTTCGTTTCCCTGATCCCGGCGATCTGAAGCACCTGCTGGCGGCGAAACGTCCTGGACGAGCGGATCTTCGCGATGGTGTACCAGGTCATGCCCACCAGCCAGACCGCGCCGATGACGACCACGACCTCGGGCACCGCCGGTTCCTGGTCCACCTCGCGCCCCCCTTTCGGGGGCCGAGGCTAGAGCTGCGGCCGGGGACCGGTCCCCTGCTTGGTCATCCGGCGACTTCCCTGGCCCAGTCGGCGAACGTCAGCGGCTTGCGGCCCAGCAGCCGTTCCACCGTGTCGAACACGACGTCCTCCCGGCCGGCCGACTGGCGCTTGAGCTCGAACGCGCCGTCGATCGCCTGGGCCGGCCAGCCCAGGGCGAGCATGCGCGCGCGGGCGGCGGGTTCAGGCTCTTCGACATAGCGGACCGGCCGGCCGAGCGCGTCGGCGAGGATGGCGACCTGCTGGGCGGGTGTGAGGGCTTCGCCGCCGGTGAGCTCGTAGGTGGCGCCCTCGTGGCCGGGGGTGGTGAGCACGAGCGTGGCGACGGCCGCGACGTCGCGGACGTGCACCAGGGCCGACGCGGGGTCGCCTTCGGGGACGTACACGGCGCCGTCCGTGCGGGCGGAGTGGAGCCAGAATCGGCGGTTGTCCATGAACGCGCCGGGGCGCAGGATCGTCCACGCCGGACCGGCTTCGCGGATCGCCTGCTCCGCACGGGCGTGCGCGAGGGTGATCGGGTCCGTCTGTCCGAAGTGGACGCCGGTGGTGGACAGCTTCACGAGGTGGGTGACGCCGGCCCGGGCGGCGGCGCCGGCGAGCGCGGTCTCCTGCGCAGCCGAGTCGCCACCGTGGCCGGAGGTCAACACGAACACCCGGGAGACGCCGTCCAGTGGCACGGAACCGACGTCGTCGAGGTTGCCGCGCACCACTTCGGCACGGGGGTCGATGCGGGCGCGGCCCGGGTCGCGCGTGAGGGCGCGGACTGAGGCACCGGCGTCCAGCAGAGCGGGAACGAGGGCGCGGCCGACCTTGCCGGTGGCGCCGAGAACGAGGATCACGAAAAGAACTCCTTGAGACAGAACGAAAACCGCACGAGGGCATGCGAGGGCACGAGACGGGAAAAGGTTCCAACCGTCACCCGTGAACGGGTGCGGTCCTCTTCGCGCTCGGCGACCACCTCGGATTCGTCCCACCGGCCCGGTCGACTCCGGGCGGCGTCTCAAGAAGCAACAACAACAAACATGACGTTAGACAAGTGCATGTCGACGAGCAACCAATTTACCGCGGCAGCCGCGTGACCTGCTCGCGCCGGCGTTCGCCCAGCTCGGCCGGGAAGACCCACTTCTTGAAGCCCCAGTACCTGAACACCATCGCCAGCAGCATGCCGATGATCGAGCCGCTCGCGAAGTCGGCGAACTCCTGCATGAACCTCGACACGAACGGCTCTTCGAGGTGCAGCACGTACCGCGAGGCGTACAGCGGGATCAGGTTCACCACCACCGCCACGCCACTGATTACGAAGAACAACGCGGCCTCGTGGGTCCGCTCGCGGCCGCCGCGGGTGCGGAAGGACCACTCGCGGTTGAGCACGTACGACACGATCGTGGCCACGATGATGGCGATGGCCTTCGCGGTCGTCGGCTTCGACTCGAGGACGCTGAGCTTGAGCAGGTACCAGACGCCGTTGTCGACCACGAAAGTCGTCCCGCCGACGATCGCGAACTTCAGCATCTCCCGGTGCTTGATGAGCACCGAGCGCAGTGGCTCCGGCGTGCGGGCCAGCACGGTCTCGACAACGGTCACGCCGCCCAGTTTAGAGAACCCGAGGTCACCGCGGGTCTCAGGCGGCCTTCCTGCCGGGAATGTCCGCATCGTCCGATGACCTGATCGCACGCAGGCGGGCACCCTCCGTGGGGAACACCCACTTCTTGAACGCCCACCAGCGGAACAGCGTGCCCAGCAGCGTGCCGATGATCATGCCGCTCACGAAGTCGGCGACTTCCTGCCCGAGCAGCGTGAGGTGCGGCTGCTGCAGGTCGAGCACGTAGCGCGAGATCCACTGCGGCAACGCGTTGAGCCCCAGCGCGATGCCGCTGATGAGGAAGAACAGCGCGGCCTCGTGCGTGCGCTCGCGGCCGCCGCGCGTGCGGAACGACCACTCGCGGTTGGCGACGTAGGAGAAGATCGTGGCGATCAGCACGCCGATGATGAGCGCCGTGACCGGGTTTTGCCGGAGCACGGTGAACTTCAGGACGTAGGTGATCGCCGTGGTGATCAGGAAGCTGATCCCGCCGACCACGGCGAACCGCAGCAGTTCGCGGTGCTTCGCCAGGAACCCTCGCACCTGGGCGACGCTACCCCCTCAGCCAGTCGAAAAAGCCGCGGGGCTCGATCGACGGCGGGGTCTCGCCGGGTTTGCCGGAGTTGCCGCTTCCCGGGGTCGGGGGCGCGCTCGTGGTGGTCGACGGCGTGCTCGGCGGGGTGGTGGTGACCGGGTCCGTCGGCTTCGCCGGAGGGGTGCTCGACGGCGTCGGCTTCCGGTGCGGCGGCTTCTTCGACGAGCTGGACGATTCGGAGGTCTCCGGGGTCGTCGTCGAGGAAGTAGACGGCGTCGGCGGGACTCCGGTCGTCGGGTACGGCACGTCGCAGATCTCGAGCCAGCAGCCGAACGACACCTTGGCCTGCTGCGCCGCCTTGCCGAGTGTCGCGTTCACGGTCACGGCCGCGTTGTGCGCCGGGCGGCCCTTGAGCCGCACCCACAGGTTCACGTGCTGGCCGGGTGCGAGCGCACCGCGCGTGGTGCACGTGGCGCCCGTGTCCGTGGAGTGGCACGGGAAGCCGCTGAGGCTCCACGACTGGTACAGCGCGTGGTCGAACGTGACCGTGACCGGCTTCGTGGTGTCACCGGTGTTGCGGACGCGGACGTAGACGAGCGGGTTGCGCGTCCACGGGAACGCCGAGAGCCCGTCGGTGTCGGCCTGCAGCGCGAGCAGGTCGGGCGGGGACTTCACGGTGACCTTCACGCTCACGGCGACCTTGATCGTCGCGCCCGCCGTGACCGAACCCGTGACGGTGCCGCCCTGCGCGGAGTCGTCGGCCTGCAGACGGAACGTGAGCACGGCCGTCTGGCCGGGCTGCAGGCCGGAGCCCGTTTTGCACGTCACGGTGCCGGTGCCGCCGGGGCAGTCGACGCTCAGCTGGGTCGTCGCCGGCGTTTCGGCCTGGCGCGAGAAGCCGCTCACGGCACCGCCACCGCCACCCGCTGGCACGGCGGACACCCCGGGCGGCAGGTTCAACGCGACCTGCACGGGGTCGGACGGGCTGCCACCGTCGTTGCGGACTGTGATCGGCAGGTTCACCGGTCCGGCGCCGGGCTGGAGTTCGAGATCACCGGAAGGAGTGGTTGCCGACATCTTCGCCGCCGCGGGTGTCGCCGGGGGCGGCGGTGCCGCGGGCGGCGCGGCAGGCGGCTGGACGGGCGGGGGCGCGGGGACCGCGGGCGGCGGCGCCTGCGGCGGTGCGGGCGGGGCCGGGGGCGCGGGAGGCGCGGGCTTGGCCGGCGGCACCGCGGGCGCGGCGGCAGGCGGCGGGACTTGCGCGGCCACGGGGATCTCCTGCGGCGAGCCGGCCGCGGCCAGCGCGACCGCCACCGTCGCCACGATGGCGGCGCCCGAAGCCGCGACGCCCGCGAACTGGCGGGGCGCGGAAGCGGCGGCTGCGGCACCGGCCTTGGCACCACCCGCCGCGGCGGCGCCGGCACCCACGGCGGCACCCGCCGTGGCCGCGCTCGCCTTGGCGGCGCCGATCGTCGCGAGGTAACCCAGCGCGGCGCCGCCCAGCACGATCGGAGCGATGATCGCGCGCAGGCCGCCGTTCACGTCGGCCAGTTCGGCCGCCAGTCCGCGGCAGTCCTCGCACTCGTCGAGGTGGTTCTCCACTTGGGAGCGTTCGCGTTTGGACAGCCCGTCGCGCGTCCACGCGCCGAGCCGCTCGGCCGTGGCGTGGCAGCGTTCGGCGGCGGTTTCCTGCAGGTGGACTTGCAGGTACGCCTGGCGCAGACCCTCGCGGGCGCGGTAGGCGAGCGCGGACACGCCGTTCGCGGTCAGGCCCAGCAGCGGCGCGACCTCGGCCGGGCTCTGCTGCTCGATCTCGGTGTGCCAGAGCACGGCCTGCCAGCGTTCCGGCAGCCGCGCGAACGCTTTCGCTGCCAGCGTGCGCTCGAGCCCGGCCACGGCGGTGTCGGAAAACGGCACGGTGAGCGCCTCGCCGATGGCCCCGCCGACGTCGCTCATGTCCTCGTTGAGGTCGACGCGGCGGTCGCGGCGGGTCTTGTCGTACGCGGTGTGGCGCAGGGCGGTGAGGAGGTAGGCGCGGAACGCGGTGTCCGGACCTTTGCCGCCGCGCAGCGTCTCGAGGACCTTCGAGAAGGCTTCGGACACCAGGTCGTCGGCCTCGGAGCTCGAACGCGCGAGCTGGCGGGCGAGGTTGTGGGCGGCGCGGCTGTGGCGTTCGTAAAGGGGCCCGTAGCTGGCGATGTTCCCTGAGCGGACCTCGGCGATCAGCTCGGTGTCGCTCTTACCGGACAGATCGGCGGGAACGGTGGACACGAGGCTCCTTCATCTGGCGCACGCGGCCTGGCCAGCCACGATCTACCTCTGTAACGCGAGCACAAGTGTGACGGACGCGGCGATACGCGTCACCTCGTGGTCGGTGTGTTGACTCCGTCGGCGCAACAAGTTCACCCGGGTCTGGGGTGTGTCGCTGCGCCCGTCCTGCGAAAAAGACCCCGGAACGCCGTCACGCGGACGGCGGTGTCACGTCCCCTGAGTGGAGCAGGACAAGATCGACATCGACCGGGAAGGAGCGGTGGCCAGTGGATGTACCGGCGACCGGGGCACTGTCCGGTCCCGCCGGCGAGCAGGAGTCCCGCGCCCGGTTCGACCGGGATCGGAACCTGCGCGCGCTGCGGGCCAGATGGCGCACCGCCAGTCTCGCCGCGGGGTGGCGCTTCCCGAGCGACTGGGCACTGCCCGAAGTGGACGCCGTGTGCGCCGCCGTGGTCCGCCACGGCGCGACGGGCGCGGAGACGGCGCTGGCCGGCCTCGGTCGAGCCCGGGCCGCCGCGGGCGCGAACCTCGCGGAGACGCTGTCCGACCTGGCCGCGCTGCACGCGGTGCTCGCCGACCCGGACGCGGTCGACGGCTTTGTCTCACCGGACGTCGACGCGACACCGGCGCGGTTACTGCGCGTGACCGCGCTGGCGTGGGCGGACGTGGCGACGGATCAGCTCGTGCACACCGAGGTGACCGATCCGTTGACCGGGTTGCCTTCTGCCGCGTACCTGCGGACGCGGCTGGCGGAGGTCTACCGGGCGAGTGCGGCCGACGAGCACGTGCTGCTGGTGGTGGCGATGGACCTGACCGCGGTGTCCGGCTGGCCCCGGCTGACGGGGATGATCTTGGTGGCCGACGCGATGCGCGCGGTCTTCGACACCGGCGAGAGCCACGCGACGTTGGGGCCGTCGGTGGTCGCGGTGCTGTGCCGCCGGGACGGCCGGCTGGCTTCGCGGGGAGTGGCTTTGCGCCGGGCCCTGAACGACCGGCTGTCGGTCGACGCGCAGCTTCGGGAGGTCAACCGGCCGCGCGTCTCGGCGGTCCGCCTGCCTGCTTCGCACGACCGTGCGTGCGACTTGCTGGCGGACCTCGCCCGGGGCTGACGCTCGGCCCCGGCCCGACCCATCGGGCCTGCTCCGGCGCGTTCATGATTTCCTGGTGTGGTGACCAGGACCGTACCCTCCGCCGTCGACGGCGAAGTTCCGGCGAGCGCTGCCCAGCCTCGTCTGGCCCTGCGCAAGTCACTCGCCAGACTGTCGATGCGGCCGCGGTCGATCCTGATCTTGTCGGTGATCCCGCTGGTCGCGATCGGTGTCGGGATCTGGGGCTGGACGCACGAGTGGGGGCTGGGGGTCGACAGCGCGGTCTACCGCGGCGGCGCGCTCACGCTGCTGCACGGAGACTCGCTCTACGACACCAACACCCTGTCCACCGAACCGTGGTGGGCGCTGCTGCCGTTCACGTACCCGCCGACGGCCGCGTTGTTCTTCGTGCCGCTGGCGCTCGTGCCGACGCAGGTGGCGTGGGGGTTCCTGACGGCCGTCTCGCTGGGCGCGCTCGCGCTGTCCGTGCGGATCTCGATCGGCGCGCTGCCGAGGCCGGAGGAGGACGGGCCGCGGTGGTGGGCCTCGCCCGCGCGGTCGACGATCGTGTTCTTCGTGGTCTTCCTCGGCCTGGAACCGGTGTGGCGCACGATCTTCCTGGGTCAGATCAACCTGATCCTGATGGCCATGATCCTGCTGGACATGCTCGTGCTCGGCGCGCGCGGCAGCCGGTGGGGCGGCGTGCTGGTGGGCGTCGCGGCGGCGATCAAGCTCACGCCGCTGGTGTTCCTTGGCCATTTGTTCATCACCGGCCGCCGCAAGGACGCATTGCGCGGGCTGGCGACGTTCGTGGTGCTGCAGGGCCTGATGTTCCTGATCAACTCCCACGACGCGTGGCGCTACTGGACCGCGACGCTGCCCGACACCGGCCGCATCGGGCCCGTGCACTGGGCTGGCAACCAGTCGCTCAACGCGCTGATGAACCGCGCCACCGACCTCGCGCCGTGGGCGTCGAAGGCGGCGATGGGCATCGGGCTGCTGCTGGCGATCCCGGCGCTGTGGCTGCTGATCCGCTTCCACCGCAAGGGCCAGGCGCTGGCCGCACTGCTCGTCACGGCGTTCTGGACGCTGCTGATGTCGCCGATCTCGTGGTCGCACCACTGGGTGTGGGTGGCGCCGCTGATCGTGCTGCTCGTGTCGCGCCTGCCGAAGACGACGCCCGCCACGGCGTGGAAACGCTGGCTGGGCACGGGGCTGGTGGCGTTCGTGTTCGTCAGCTGCGTGCTGCTGATCCTGCCGAACGGCCGCAACGTCGAGCTGCACTGGAAGGTGTGGCAGAACGTCCTCGGTGACGCGTACATCCTGATGCCGGTGGTGCTGGGGGTTGCCTTGATCCTGCGGTGGGGGCTGCAGCGGCGGGCGCGTAATCGCGGTTCGGGCCCAGGCCCGGATTCGGGGCCGGATTCCGGTTCTGGATCGGGTTCGGGCTCAGGGGAGGCCGCGGACCGTGCCGACGCCACGCCGGCTCACTGACCCGCGCCTGCTGGCGCTGCCGTTCCTCGCACTCGTCCTCGGAGCCGCCGTCTGGCTCACCCACCGGCACCTCGGCGCCGACAGCGCCGTCTACCGCGGCGGCGCGCTGACCCTGCTCAAAGGCGAGCCGCTCTACACCACCGGCGATCTCACGACCCTGCCCGACTGGGTCCGGCTGCCGTTCACCTACACCCCCGCCGCGGCCGCGCTGTTCCTCCCGCTCGCCCTCGTGCCGGCCGGGCTGGTGTGGGGCGTGGTGACGGTGTTGTCGGTGGTGTCACTGACCGTGGTGATCGCGGTCGTCGCGCGCCCCTCGCGCTGGTGGCTCCTCGGCGGCACCGCGTTGGCCCTGGCGCTGGAACCGGTGTGGAAAACGCTGTTCCTGGGCCAGATCAACCTGATCCTGATGGCGTTCGTGGTCGTCGACGTCCTGGTGCTTTCGCTGCGCGGCTCACGCCGGGCGGGCATGCTGGTCGGCGTCGCCGCGGCCATCAAGCTGACGCCCCTGATCTTCGTGCCGCACCTGTTCTTCACCGGCCGCTGGAAAGACGGCCTGCGCGCACTGGCCACCTTCGTCGGCCTCGAGGCCGTCATGTTCGCCGTCATCCCGCACGACGCGTGGTTCTTCTGGACGAAGTCCGCCACCGACCCCAGCCGCGTCGGCTCGGTCACGTGGATCTTCAACCAGTCGCTCAACGGCCTCGTCAACCGCGCCTCCGCCCTCGCCCCGTGGTCGCTCACGGTGGCCGTCGCCGTCGGCGCGGTCCTCGCCGTGCCCGCCGTGTGGCTCGTGATCCGGCTGCACCGCAGGGGCGAACCGAAGGCCGCCCTGCTGGTGACGGCGTTTTACGGACTGCTGCTTTCGCCCGTTTCCTGGTCGCACCACTGGGTGTGGGCCGTGCCGTTGATCGCCCTGCTCGTCACCACGGGTCGCCGCTGGTGGGCCCTCGCGGCCACCGCCCTGTTCGCCTCGGAAGTCGTCATGCTCGTCCCGAACGGCGCCGACGTCGAGTTCACGTGGGGCCTGGGCTGGTCGATCCTCGGCAACGCCTACGTCGTCGCGGCGGCCTGCACGATCGTCGGCCTGGCGGTGCGCGAGCTCCGGCTGAGCTCTCCCGTGGCGAGGCTGGCGAAATAGCATCGCCGCTCCCCAGCGTCGAATCCGCGTCGTACAGTGGAACGACTGCCGGGAGGTGCATGGCGGTGGTGAACGGCGAGACGGCCGAGCGGGCCTTCGCCGGACAGGCGTGGCGGGAGGTGTACACACGGCTCACCGGAGGCCGTGCGTCGCTCACCGCGGAAGATCTCGTGCGCCTTTCGACGGCGGCATATCTGCTCGGGCACGACGACGAAAGTTTCGAATCACGGGAGCGCGCGTATCTCGAGTACGTGCGGGATGGTGGGCCGGCCGAGGCTGCCCGATGCGCGTTTTTCCTGGCCCTGCCACTGCTGCTGCGGGGTGAGCCGGCTCGTGCGAACGGCTGGCTGGCGCGGGCGCGGCGGCTGCTCGACGAGCACGGCCTGGACTGCGTCGAGCGGGGTTACCTCCTCGTCCCGGTCGGCCTGCAGCGCATCCAGGGCGGTGACACCCGGGGCGCGCACGACGCGTTCACCGCCGCTGTGCAGATCGCTTCCCGCTTCGGCGACACGGACCTGCTGGCGCTGGGCCGGCACGCGCAGGGCCGGGCCCTGATCAAGCTGCACCGCACCGCCGAAGGACTGGCCCTGCTCGACGAGGCGATGGTCTCGGTGACCTCGGGCGAGGTGTCGCCGATCCCCGCCGGAGTGGTCTACTGCAGCGCGATCGAAGGCTGCCACGAGGTTTTCGACGTCATCCGGGCGCAGGAGTGGACGGCGTCGCTGAGCGCGTGGTGCGCGGCGCAGCCGGACCTGGTGCTGTTCCGCGGCCAGTGCCTGGTGCACCGTTCGCAGGTGCTGCAGGCGCTCGGCGCGTGGCCGGAAGCCCTGGTGGAGGCCCGCCGCGCCGGTGAGCGGCTCTCCGGCCTGCGCCGTCAGCCGGCGCTCGGCATGGCGCTGTACCAGGAGGCCGAGCTGCGGCGGCTGCGCGGCGAGCTCACCGCGGCCGACGACGGTTACCGGAAAGCCGGCGAGTACGGCCATCCCACCCAGCCCGGCTGCGCGTTGCTGCGCCTGGCCCAGGGCCGGACGGCAGCGGCTGTCTCGGCGATCGGCCACGCCGTGGCCGAGGCGGCGGACGACCACCTCGTGCGCGCCCGGATGCTCGCGGCGCAGGTGGAGATCGTGCTGGCCGCCGGAGAACCGGGTGCCGCCCGCGGCGCGGCCGACGAGCTGACGGCGATCGCCGCCGAGATCGGGATGCCGCTGCTGCGGGCGACGGCCGCGCACGCGCGGGGCTCGGTCCTGCTGGCGGAGGGCGATCCGTCGGCCGCGCTGGCCGAGCTGCGCACCGCGTGCGAGGGGTGGGCCGAGCTGGACGCGCCGTACGACGGAGCCCGCTCGCGCCTGCTCATCGGCCGGGCCCGGCAGCTGACGGGTGATGACGACGCGGCCGAGGTGGACTTCGCCACCGCGCGCGAGGTCCTGCACCGGCTCGGCGCCGGCACGAGCGTTCCGCCGATTCTGCCGACGCCGCCCACCTCGCTGACCGAGCGGGAACTGCAGGTGCTGGCGCTGGTGGCCGAGGGGCTGTCGAACCGGCAGATCGCGGCGCGGCTGGTGATCAGCGAACACACCGTGCGCCGGCATCTGCAGAACGTGTTCGCCAAGCTCGGCGTGCCCTCGCGCGCCGCCGCGGCCACCCACGCGGTGCAGCACCACCTCATCTGAGCAGTGGTACGGACGGACCATCCCGCCCCGGACCGAAGTGGTACGGCTGTTCGATGCCGGCCGCGCGGGCGGCTCCTAACGTGCTGGTCAGGAGGTGTCACTGATGAACGAGCACGAGCGCACCGAGACCGTGATCATCGGGGCGGGGCAAGCGGGCCTGTCAGCCGGCCACTACCTCGCGCGGCGGGGGCGCGACTTCGTGGTCCTCGACGGCAACGACCGGATCGGGGACAACTGGCGCTGCCACTGGGACACGCTGCGGTTGTTCACCCCGGCCCTGGCGGCAGGGCTGCCCGGCATGGCCTACCCGGGTCCGCCGATGCACTACCCGACCAAGGACGAGATGGCGGACTACCTCGAGACCTACGCTCGCCGGTTCTCGCTGCCCGTGAGGGGTGGGCAGCGCGTGGAGAGCGTGAGGCGAACCGAGGCCGGTTACGAGGTGACCACCGGGACCACGACGTTCACCTGCGACAACGTGGTGGTCGCGACAGGTACCTTCGGCCGTGCGCCGCGGGTCCCGGAGTTCGCCGGGGGGCTCGACCCCGGGATCCGGCAGCTGCACTCCAGCGAGTACCACAACCCGGCGCAGCTGAAGCCCGGGCCGGTGCTGGTCGTCGGCGCTTCGCACTCGGGCGGCGACATCGCGTACGAGGCCGCTCGGGCGGGTCATCCGACGGTGCTCAGCGGGCCGATCCGCGGTGAGTTCCCGTTCGACATCAACCGGCGCCCGGCCCGGGTCATCTTCCCGGTGCTGTTCTTCGCGGCCAAACACGTGATGACCCTGCGGACGCCGCTCGGCCGTGCAATGCGGTCCGAGATCCGGGCGCACGGCGGACCGTTGATCCGGGTGAAGCGCGCCGATCTGACCCGCGAGGGCGTCGAGCTCGTCGCCGACCGCACGACCGGCGTCCGCGGTGGTGCGCCCGTCCTCGGCGACGGCCGAGCGCTCGACGTCGCCAATATCGTGTGGTGCACCGGGTTCCGCCAGGACTTCTCCTGGATCGACCCACCCGTCACGGACGACTCCGGCTGGCCGCGTGAGGAGCGCGGCGTGGCGACCACGGCACCGGGCCTGTACTTCGTGGGGCTGTCGTTCCAGTGGGCGTTCTCGTCGATGCTCGTCGGTGGCGCCGGCCGCGATGCCGAGTACGTCGTGAAGCACTTGACCGCGCGCACCAAGGCGGCGGCCGGGGAGCGGAACGGACGCGCGCGGCTGGCCGCGGGTGCGGGTGGCGCGGCTCACTGAGCCGGTACCCGCAGCTCCGCCAGGTCTCGCCAAGTAACCTGAGCGGCGCTATGGACAAACGAACCGGTCTTCCCGTGGTGGGCATGGTGGGTGGCGGGCAGCTGGCCCGCATGACGCACCAGGCGGCGATCTCCCTAGGTCAGTCGTTGAGGGTCCTGTCGGCGAGTGCGGACGATTCGGCCGCGCTCGTGGCGTCCGATGTCGTCATCGGGCACCACACGGACCTCGAGGCGCTGCGGAAGTTCGCGCAGGGTGTCGATGTGCTCACGTTCGACCACGAGCACGTGCCGGGTGAGCACCTGCTGACGCTCGTGATGGAGGGCGTCGTGGTGCGGCCGGCGCCATCGGCGCTCGGGTTCGCGCAGAACAAGCTCGTGATGCGCGAGATGATGGCCGGCATGGAGGTGCCCGGCCCCGCGTTCGCCGAGGTGTCCACTGTGGACGACGTGATCAGCTTCGGCGCGGCGCACCGTTGGCCGGTGGTCCTCAAGGCCGCTCGCGGCGGCTACGACGGGCGCGGCGTCTGGATGCTCGACACGGCGCGGCACGCGCGCGAGGTGGTGCCGCGCCTGCTCGACGCGAGCACGGCGCTGCTGGTCGAGGAGAAGGTCGAGATGAAGCGCGAGCTGGCGGCGCTGGTCGCCCGCTCGCCGTTCGGCCAGGGAGCCGCGTACCCGGTGGTCGAGACGGTGCAGACCGGCGGCATCAACACCGAGGTCCTCGCCCCCGCGCCCGGCTTGTCCGAGGAGCGCGTGCACGAAGCGCAGGACCTCGCGTTGCGCATCGCGTCGATGCTGGACGTCACGGGGCTGCTGGCCGTCGAGCTGTTCGAGACGGAGAAGGGCCTGCTCGTGAACGAGCTGGCCATGCGCCCCCACAACTCCGGCCACTGGACGATGGACGGCGCTCGCACGTCGCAGTTCGAGCAGCACCTGCGCGGCGTGCTCGACTACCCGCTGGGCCGCACCGACCTCGTCGCGCCCGCGTGCGTGATGGCCAACGTGCTCGGTGCCGACGTCACGCCGCAGATGAGCCCGGACGAGCGCGTGCACCACCTGTTCGCGCGCTACCCCGACGTGAAGATCCACCTCTACGGCAAGCAGGACCGCCCCGGCCGCAAGCTCGGCCACGTCAACTTCGTCGGCGACGACATGGACGACCTGCGCAACCGCGCGCTGCTGTCGGCCCACTGGCTGTCCCACGCCGTCTGGCTCGACGGCTACGAGATCCACTGATCCACTGAAGGGAACACATATGGCGCCGCAGGTGGGCGTGATCATGGGCAGCGACTCCGACTGGCCCGTCATGGAGGCCGCCGGCCAGGCCCTGGCGGAGTTCGGCGTGGAGTACGAGGTCGGCGTCTACTCCGCCCACCGCACCCCGCAGCGCATGCTGGACTACGCCACGTCCGCCGCCTCCCGCGGCCTGCGCGCCATCATCGCCGGCGCCGGCGGTGCCGCCCACCTGCCCGGCATGGTCGCCTCCGCCACCGTGCTGCCCGTCATCGGCGTGCCGGTCCCGCTGAAGTACCTCGACGGCCTCGACTCGCTGCTCTCCATCGTCCAGATGCCCGCCGGCATCCCCGTCGCCACAGTCTCCGTCGGCGGCGCGCGCAACGCCGGCCTCCTCGCCGTGCGCATCCTGGCGGCTTCGGACCTGCAGCTGCAGTCGAAGCTGGCGGAATTCCAGTCGAGCCTGGAGGCGCTGGTGCTGGAGAAGGACGCGGCGCTGCGGGAGAAGGCCGGCCAGTAGGTCAGGGCAGCTGCTTCCGAAGCTCCCGCTTCAGCACCTTCCCCGCCGCCGACACCGGGATCTCGTCGACGAAGTACAGCTCCCGGATCCGCTTGTACGGCACCACCTTCTCGTTCACGGCGGCGATCAGCCCTTCGGCGTTCAGGTCCGCATCCGGCTGCCCCACGACGAACGCGACGGGCAGCTCGCCGACGTCGGCCTGCGGGCGGCCGACCACGGCGGCTGTCGCGACGCCCGGCAGTGCGATGAGCAGCTCCTCCAGCTCGCGCGGGAAGACGTTGTATCCCTTGTACAACAGCATGTCCTTCTTGCGGTCCACAATGGATAGATAGCCGTCCTCGTCGAGCACGCCGATGTCGCCCGTGTGCAGCCAGCCGTCAACGAGCGCCGCGGCCGTTTCGTCCGGCCGGTTGCGGTAGCCGCGCATCATCTGTGGCCCGCGCAGGCAGACTTCGCCCTCAACGCCGGCGGGCAGCGGGTCCTCGTCGAGGCCGACGATCTTCACCTCCGTGTCGAAGATCGGCCCGCCGACGGAGCCCACCTTGCGCACGCCTGAGCGGTTCGACGGCGAGATCACCGCGCCCATCGTCATCTCGGTGAGGCCGTAGCCCTCGGCGATCACGATGCCGGGGAAGCGCTCGTGGAGCGCGCGGATCATCTCGTGGTTCATCGGCGCCGCGCCGGAGCCGATGCTGCGCACGGACGACAGGTCGGCCGTGTGGAACGCGGGCGTCGCCAGCAGCGCGGCGAACAATGCGGGCGCGCCGCCGAGGGACGTGACGCGCAGGCGTTCGGCGTCGGAGACGTACGCGGCCGGGTCGAAGCGCGCGTGCAGCACGGTCTGGGAACCGCTGAGCAGCGCGGCGTTGAGGCCGGCGATTACGCCCATCGCGTGGAACCAGGGCGTCAGGTTGATCGCGACGCCGGTGCCGAGGCGTCCGACCCACTCGTCCGCGCTGCCGATCTGGTCGAGGATCACGTCACCGTGGGTATCCAGCGCCGGGATGGAGCCGCTGCTCCAGCACGCGCTCTGCAGCGTGTTCGCCACGATGTTGCGGTGCGTGAGCTCCACGCCCTTCGACCGGCCGGTCGTGCCGCCGGTGTAGGCGAGGTGGGCGAGGTCGTGGTGGACGTCGATGGCCACGTCGGGCCGGGTGGCCGGCGCTTCGGCGAAGAACTGCTTGAACTCGACGACGGCGTCGGACCAAGCCGGCGCACTCGGCGCGACCACGATCGTCAGCCGCGCCGGGATCCGGTCCGCGACGGCCGCGACGGTGCCCGCGACCGGCCCGAACGTGACCACCGCGGCGGCCTCGCAGTCGGTGAGCTGGAAGGCCAGGTCGTCGGGCGGGAGCAGCGGGTTCGTCGGGCTGAAGGTGGCGCCGGCGAGCAGGGTGCCGTAGTAGGCGACGGGATAGGCGAGGCAGTTGGGCAGGTGGATCGCGACCACGTCGCCGTGGCCGATGCCGCGGGCGAGCAGCGCGTTGGCGAACTTGCACGCGCCTGCGTACGTTTCGGTGAAGGTGAGGCTGTCGTCGCCCATCGCGAACGCGGTGCGATCACCGAAGCGGGCGGCGGCACCGGCGAGTATCGAACCCACCGGAACATCGGGGTAAGTGAGGGAAGCGGGCAATCCGGGCGGCGGCGTCGACGCGGTGATGGCCATCACCCGACCTTACGAAGAGTGCGGCCAAGGACACAAGAACGAGCGGAGCGCCCGGCGTGAACGAGCGCTAACATCGACAGAACTCTCCCCATTGCTGCAGAGAAGGTGACGGAAGTGGCCGAGGGCCTGTACCAGCTTGCCGAGGAGCACGAGGAGCTGCGGGCCGCGGTCCGGGCTCTCGCCGAGAAGGAGATCGCGCCGTACGCGGCCGAGGTCGACGAGAACGAGCGGTTCCCGACCGAGGCGCTGGAGGCGCTGACCAAGTCGGGCTTCAACGCCGTGCACATCGGCGAGGAGTACGACGGCCAGGGTGCCGACGCCGTGGGCGCCTGCATCGTGATCGAGGAGGTCGCGCGGGTCGACGCGTCGGCGTCGCTGATCCCGGCGGTGAACAAGCTCGGCACGCAGCCGATCATCCTGTCGGCCTCGGAAGAGCTGAAGAAGATCGTGCTGCCCTCGATTGCGCGGGGCGAGGCGATGGCGTCGTACGCGCTGTCGGAGCGCGAAGCCGGCTCGGACACCGCGTCGATGCGCGCACGGGCGAAGCTCGACGGTGATCACTGGGTGCTCAACGGCACCAAGGCGTGGATCACCAACGCGGGTGAATCTTCGTGGTACACGGTGATGGTCGTGACCGATCCGGACGCGGAGAAGAAGTCCAACGGCATTTCCGCGTTCGTCGTGCACAAGGACGACCCGGGCTTCTCCGTGGGGCCGAAGGAGCGCAAGCTCGGCATCAAGGGTTCGCCGACGCGCGAGATCTACTTCGAGAACTGCACGATCCCGGCCGAGCGCATCATCGGCGAGCCGGGCACGGGCCTCAAGACCGCGCTGAAGACGCTCGACCACACGCGCCCGACCATCGGCGCGCAGGCGCTGGGCATCGCCCAGGGTGCTCTGGACGCCGCGATCGCGTACGTCAAGGACCGCAAGCAGTTCGGCAAGGCGATCGGCGATTTCCAGGGCGTGCAGTTCATGATCGCCGACATGGGTACGAAGATCGAGGCCGCCCGCCACCTCGTCTACGCCTCCGCCGCCGCCTCCGAGCGCGGCGACAAGCGCGCGGGCTTCATGGCGTCGGCCGCGAAGGCCTACGCGTCCGACATCGCGATGTCCGTGACCACCGATGCCGTCCAGCTCTTCGGCGGCGCCGGCTACACCCGCGACTTCCCGGTCGAGCGCATGATGCGCGACGCGAAGATCACGCAGATCTACGAAGGCACGAACCAGATCCAGCGCATGGTGATGGCCCGGGCTCTGCTCAAGGGCTGAGGCTCTTGTTGTTCGGCCCGCGCACCTTTTCCGGGTGCGCGGGCTTTTTTTATTGCCGTCGCCACCCGGCGCGGATCTTGGCGGCGTCTTCGATGCGGTAGAGGACGTCGAGGCAGATCAGTTCTTTTTCCTCCAGTTGCAGCAGCCTTGACTCGGTTTCGGGATCGGTCGCGTCGGCGTTCTTCGCCAGGTTGATCCGCTGCTGTTTGAACGAATCCCGCTGCTCGCTCCAGGTGCCGGCCAGGCGGTGCAGGTCTCGCGCGGTGTAGCGCAGGATCTCTTGCAGGCTGGGGACTTCGCGTTCGACGAAGCGGCTTTGCAGCGTGCGGACTTTTTCCTCGGCGTCGTCGCGGTGGCGATTGGCTGTGTCGGCGGCGTCGGTTGCGGATTCCAGTTCTTCTGCCGCGTGGGACAGTTGTTCGAACAGGCTCGAGCGCGCGGGCAGGACCATGTTCGCGAGCGAAGTGTTGAGCACCTTCGCGATGGCGACGGCTTCGCTGAGGCGAATTGTCCGCCCGGTGGTGCCGTCGGCGTGTTTTTCGATGCGGGTGATGGCTGTGCTGTCGAGTTGGATTCCTACCCGTTCCAGCTTCTTCGCGAGGCCCGCTTGGGACACGCCCAGCTCTTCTCGTAGCGCGCGCATGTTCAGGGCGAAGGTGCGCTCGGCTTGGGCGCCGATGGCGTCGCCGGGAGCTTCGCGCGGTGGTTCCGGGTGATCCTGCACGAGGAGCAGTGTAGTGCTTGACGTGCAGCACCGTTTGAGGCACTCTGGGTGACGGGCGGTGCTGATGGAGCACCGTGCTGCACGAGGAGCACTGGGTGAGGAATGGTGATGACGAAGACCTGGTCGGTAGGGGATGGGCGGCTCGGCCGTATCGGCACGCGGAGTGGTGCCGGTACCAGGACGAGGAGCGGCAAGCGTGTGATGCAGGTGCGCCGGACGTGCGCGGGATGGTGTCCGACATCGCCGAGCCGCCGATCGTCTCCGCGACGGCCTGGCGGACCGAGACCACCGAGCGGCAGACGGTGCTGGTGCACGTCGAGAACCGGGACTGCTGGGCCGATGTCGAGGTCGACGGGGCCGGGGCGCGCGAGCTTGCCGCGCAGCTGGTTGCTGCGGCGGAGTTGATCGAGGTGCCGTTGCGGGAAGCGGCGTGACGAGGGAGCGTTCGGTGCGTCGGTCGCTGGGTCGGAAGGGAGTGGGATGTCGTTTGCGGAACAGGCGTTCGCTGCGTTTCGGCGAGGGGAGACCGACGCTGTCGAGCGGTTGAGTCGCGCGGAGCTCGGGCGGGCGAAGGCCGAGGGCGACGCTGCCGGCGAGGTTGATGCGCTGTGCATGTTGGCCAGGGTTGCCGTGCGGGGTGGGGACTTGTCCGGGTGCTGGGAGTTGGCCATGGAGGCGCTCGAGGTCGCGCGCCGGAGCGGTGACTCGGCGTTGGAGCGGGGGCCGGTGCATGTGCTGGCGGCCGTCGCGCGGATGAGGGGCGAGCTGGCGGAAGCGCGGGAGTTGTTCGCGCGGAGCATCGCGTTGCGGGAGGAGGTGGGGCTGGCTGATCTCGTGGTCTGGGAGCAGATGAACCTCGGGTACGTCGAGCTGGAGTCCGGCGCCGCCGGGCGGGCTCGGGAGTTGTTCGAGGGAGTTCGGCGGTACGCGAGGGAGCACGGCGTCGGTGACCTGGTGCCGTACGGCGAACTCGCGAGTGCCGTGCTGGCGGAGAGGGATGGAGACGCCGCGGGGGCCGTCCGGTTGCTGGCGGAAGTGGAGAGGGCGTTGCGGGAGCGGGGTCAGGTGCTCGATCCCGATGACGCCGAGGTGCGGGAGGCGTTGCGGGCGCGTCTTGTCACAGCACTGGGAGAGGAGGGGTTCAAGGACGAACACTCGAGCGAAAGCTAACCGTCCACTGTGGCCGGTGAGGTCCAGCTCGCCAGGAGGCGCAGGCGTTCCTCGGAAGGGGAGCCCGGCTCGACGGTCGTGATGCCGAGGGTTTGTTCGGGGTCGTCGACGGGGGTCATGGCTTCGTAGCCCAGCGTCAGCTCGCCGACGAGCGGGTGGTGGTAGTGCTTGACGCCGTGGGTGCGTTCGAAGACGTCGTGGTCGGCCCACCAGCGGCGGAAGTCCTGGTCGCCAAGGGAGAGTTCGCCGATGAGCTCCGCGAGCGCCGGGTCGTGGGGGTAGCGGCCCGCATACAGGTGGAGGGTGGCGACGACGCCGCGGGCGGCGCCTTCCCAGTCGGTGTAGAGGCCGCGGACGGTGTCGTCGAGAAAGATGAGCCGGGCCATGTTGCGGGAGCGAGGAGGGAGGGCGCCGAAGTCGGAGTAGAGGGCGTTGGCGAGGCGGTTGGCGGCGAGCACGTCCATGCGGCGGCCGAGCACGATGGCCGGCACGTGGTGGAGGCTGTCGAGCACGAGCTGCAGGCCCGGGCGGACGCGCTGGGGCGGCAGGGGCCGCGGCCGTGAGCGCGTGGGCTTGGCGAGGGTGAACAGGTGGGTGCGCTCGAGGTCGTTGAGCTGCAGGGCTCGGGAGATGGCGTCGAGGACGGACTTGGAGACGTTGAGGTTGCGGCCGCGTTCGAGGCGGACGTAGTAGTCCACGCTCACGCCCGCGAGTTGCGCGACCTCCTCGCGGCGGAGGCCGGGCACGCGCCGGGGGCCGGGGTGCGGGGTGAGGCCCGCGTCGGCGGGGGTGATCTTCGCTCGGCGCGAGCGCAGGAAGTCCCGGAGTTGCTCGCTCATGCGACCCAGCGTAAGGCCGATGTCCGCCTCGAGAGGGGGTCTGCTGGACCCCCGGTAGAGGGAGTCCTCTCACCTCGGGTGCGAAGGGTGGTTGCGTGGGAACCATGAAACGACGCATTCTCGGCGGCACCGGCATATCCGTGAGCGAGTACGCGCTCGGCACGATGATGTTCGGCGCCATGGGCAACACCGACCACGACGAGTCGGTCCGCATGATCCACGCGGCGATCGACGCCGGCATCAACTTCCTCGACACGGCCGACGTCTACTCGACCGGGGAGTCGGAGGAGATCGTCGGCAAGGCGCTCGCGGGTCGGCGCGAGGGCGTGGTGCTGGCGACCAAGTTCGGCCTCCCCATGGGTGAGGACCCGAACCAGCGCGGCGGCTCACCGCGCTGGGTCAAGCGGGCGCTGGAGAACAGCCTGCGCCGCCTCGGCACCGACTACGTGGACCTGTACCAACTGCACCGGCCCGACCCGGACACCGACATCGACGAGACGCTCGGCGCGCTGTCGGACCTCGTGCGGGAGGGCAAGGTGCGGGCGATCGGCAGCTCGTTCTTCTCGCCGGAGGAGACCGTGGAAGCGCAGTGGACGGCCGAACGCCGTGGCCACCAGCGCTTCCGCACCGAGCAGCCGCCGTACTCGATCCTCACGCGTGGCATCGAGCAGCGTGTGTTGCCGACCGCGCAGCGCTACGGCATGGGCGTGCTCACCTTCGGCCCGCTCAACTCCGGCTGGCTCTCCGGCCGCGCCGACCCGACGGCCGGGCACCGCAACGCCGGCCGCGGCGCGCAGATGTTCGACCTCTCGCGGCCGGGCGTCCAGGCGAAGGCCGACGCCGTCGCGGAGCTGACCAAGCTCGCCGCCGACACGGGGATCTCCGTGCCGCACCTGGCGATCGCGTTCGTGCGCGCCCATCCGGCCGTCACGTCGGTGCTGATCGGCCCGCGCCGGCCCGAGCACCTCACCGACTTGCTGGCCGGCGCAGACGTGGAGCTGAGCGACGACGTGCTCGACCGCATCGACGAGATCGTGCCGCCGGGGGTCGACGTGCACTCGGGCGACTTCTACATCAACCCCACGCCGGCGATCCTCGACAAGCGCCTGCGCCGGCGCTGATCACCGAGCCGCGGAAGGTCACTTCGCGGTGGCGAGCAGCAGCCCGATGACCTGTACGGCGTCGTCGAGCCGCGGCTCGCCCCCGAGGAGCTGGGAGTACATGAACGAGTCGCCGATGCGGATCACGGCCTGCGCGACGGCCGCCGTCGGCGCGTCGAAGCGCAGGCCGTTGCGGTCGAGCAGCTCGGTGAACAGGCGGGCCGCCCGGGACTCGACCTCGCCGGGTGACATGATCACCTTCGCGAACAGCACGGGGTCGCGCCGGGCGAGGTCATTCAGCGGCGCGAGCGTGACGACGGTGCGCATGAACCGCTCGACTACCACCAGCGTCCGCGCGAGGCCCGGGGGACCGGTCACGCCGGCCTCGATCGCGAGGTAGGTGCGTTCGGTGCTGTCGGCTAGCACGCGCCCGAGCAGCTGCTCGTGGTTGCCGACGCGGCGGTACAGCGTCGCGCGGCTCAAGCCGAGCTCGGCCGCGAGTGCCGACATGTCGATCGTCCGGCCGCGCAGGTACGCCTCGGTCGCCGCGCGGACGACGTCGTCGGTGGAGGGAGGGCCGGCCATCCGCGCAGTATGGCCGACTCCGCTTGCCAAAACACCCTGAACGTGAGACAAAACGTCTGTCTGTCTCAATGCGGAGGTGCGGTGTGGCCACGGTGACCGTGAACGGTGGGCAACAGGTCCACTACGTCGACCACGGTGGCGACGGCCCGGCCGTCGTGCTGCTGCACAGCTTCCTGATGGACGTCGACATGTGGCTCCCGCAGGTCGAGGCGTTGCGCGGCGACCACCGGCTGATCGCGATCGACGAGCGCGGCCACGGCGAGACCCCGGCCGACGGGCCGTTCGACTACTGGGACGTCGCCCGCGACGCGCTCGCGGTGCTCGACCACCTCGGCTTCGACCGCGCCGCCGTGATCGGCACCAGCCAGGGCGGGTTCGTCGGCCTGCGCATGGCTTTGCTCCAGCCCGAGCGTGTGACCGCGCTGGCCGTGCTCGGCACGTCGGCCGCCGCCGAGCCCGACGAGGTCGCCGCCGTCTACCGGCAGCTCGGCGACGTGTGGGCGCAGAACGGCCCCGACGGCGTGATCGACGGCGTCGCCGCCATCTGCTTCGGCGACAGCTTCGACGCCGCGGCGTGGAAGGCCAAGTGGCGCGAGCACTACCAGGGCGAGCAAGCCGGCCTGCTGATCGGCGTCCTCGCCGGCCGCGACAGCCTCCTCGACCGCCTCGGCGAGATCCAGACCCCGGTGCTGGTCCTGCACGGCACAGCCGATCGCGCCTACCCCGTCGAGAAGGCGGAAGAGCTCGTCAACGGCCTGCCGAACGCGAAGCCGCTGGTCACGATCGCGGACGGCGCGCACTTCCTCAGCCTCACCCACGCCGCCGACGTCAACCCGCACCTCAAGGGTTTCCTCGCCGCGCACGCCGCCGTGGACTGACCCGCGCGGCACCGGCGAAACCGCGGCACCGGCGGGCATTCGGGTGAGGATTTCCCTGCCTGTTGCCCGATCCGGGCGCATGTGAGACATGTGCCATGCTGATCCCCAAGGCGGAGGTGTCGGATGGCGACGGTGACTGTCAACGGTGGGCAGCAGGTGCATTTCGTCGACTACGGCGGTGATGGCCCCGCTGTCCTGCTGCTGCACAGCTTCCTGATGGACATCGACATGTGGGAGCCACAGGTCCAGTCCTTCGGCGCGGAATACCGGCTCATCGCGATCGACGAACGCGGCCACGGCGGCACTCCGGCCGACGCGGACTTCGACTACTGGGACGTCGCCCGCGACGCCTTCGGCGTGCTGGACCACCTCGGCATCGAGCGGGCCGCCGTGATCGGCACGAGCCAGGGCGGGTTCATCGCCCTGCGCATGGCTTTGCTCCAGCCCGAGCGCGTGACCGCGATGGCCGTGCTCGGCACGTCCGCCGAGAAGGAAGCCGAAGGCACCGCCACGGTCTACCGGCACCTGATCGCCGCCTGGCTCGAAGCCGGGCCGGAGCCACTGGTCGATGGCGTTGCCGTCTTCTGCCTCGGCGACTACGAAGCGTCCGCGTGGAAAACGAAGTGGCTCGAGGTCCCGGGGGAGAAGTTCCAGCGGATCATGGAGACGCTCGTCAGCCGCGACAGCGTGCTCGAACGCGCGGGCGAGATCCAGCTGCCGGTGCTCGTGCTGCACGGCAGCGGCGACAACGAGTACCCGATGGCCCGCGCCGAGTCGCTCGTGGCCGCGCTGCCCAACGCCGAACCGCTGGTCACGATCGTGAGCGGCGCGCACTTCCTCAGCCTCACCCACGCGTCGGACGTGTACCCGCACCTGAAGAAATTCCTCGAAGCCCACGCTGCGGGCAAGTAACCCACTCGGAGGAGTTTCCGTTCCTCTCGCAACGCGTTAACTGATCAGGTGACTGGGGTCACCATCGGTTCACAGAGAGGTGGAGCGGATGGGTGTGCGCGCGTTCGGGCGTCGGGTAGTGGTTCTCGTGGCGGCAGTGGGAGCAGTCGCCCTGAGTACCGGCACCGCGGACGCGGCGGTGAAGGAGCCGACCGGTCCGGTCCAGCCGAACATCATCTCGGCCGCGCTGTACTCCGTGGTGCAGCCGACGATCGCCCCGCCCGGCGCCAACGACTGGAACTGCAAGCCGTCGGCCGAACACCCCAATCCGGTGCTGGTGTCCAACGGCACCACGGCCAACGCATACGAGAACTGGGCCAACCTCTCGAAGGTGCTCGCCGACCACGGTTACTGCGTGTTCGCCGGAAACTTCGGCGGCTCGCCGGGCAGCTTCTTGCAGACCGTCGGCCCGGTCGCGGGCACGGCCGCGCAGCTCGCGGCGTTCGGGGACAAGGTCCTCGCGGCCACCGGGGCCGCGAAGCTGGACGTCGTCGGGCACTCCCAGGGCGGCATGAACCCGCGTTACTGGATCAAGTACCTCGGCGGCGCCTCGAAGATCGGCAAGCTCATCGGCCTGTCGCCGTCGAACTACGGCACGAGCTTGTTCGGCCTGCTCAGCACGCTGCAGGCCATCCCGCCGGTGCGCGATCTCGTGGGCCTCGCGTGCGCGTCGTGCAACGAGCAGTCCACCGGTTCGGCGTTCCTGACCGACCTCAACGCCGGCGGCGACACGGTGCCCGGCATCGACTACACCGTGATTCAGACCAAGTACGACGACGTGGTCACGCCCTACACCAACGCGTTCCTCAAGCCGGCTTCGAACGTCAAGAACATCGTGCTGCAGGACGTCTGCTCGGCCGACTTCACCGACCACCTGGGCATTCCGTACGACCCGATCGCCGAGCGCGAGGTGCTCAACGCGCTCGACCCGGCGCACGCGCAGACCCCGAGGTGCGTGTTCGTGCCCCCGGTGATCAGCTGAGCGACTGGTACATCACGTGCAGCCCCACGTACCCGCGCACCGGGTGGTGGAAAGCCCCGGGCACCGTGCCGATCACGGTGAAGCCGAGTGATTCCCACAGGGCGACCGCGCGGGTGTTGGTTTCGACCACGGCGTTGAACTGCACCCCACGGTAGCCCTCGGCGCGCGCCCACTCCAGCATGTGTGTGCCGAGCGCGCGGCCGACGCCTCGACCGGCGGAAGCGGGCGCGACCATAAAGCTCGCGGTCGCGATGTGCGAGCCTGGTCCTTCGCGGTTCGGCCCCATCTTCGCCGAGCCGAGAATGGCGTCGGAATCGTTCCCAGCGACAACGGTGCGGCCGGGCGGGGACATCAGCCAGAGGTCGCGCGCGGCCTGTTCGCCCAGGTCGCGGGGCAGGGCGTAGGTCTCGCCGGCGGCGGCGATGTCGTGCAGGAACGGCCAGATGGCGGGCCAGTCTCGGCTCGTCGCGTCGCGGATCAGCACGTAACGAGGATTCCAGAATTAGGTACAAACGCGAACTCTTTTCGTCCCGTTGTGCCATTCCGGTTGTGCAGGCCTGCGGCCGAGTGTCACAGTCGTCGACATGTTCTGGCCGGTCCCTGACACCTGGAAGCCGAGCGACGACGCCGAGCTGGTCGCCGGCTGGCGCCTGTGGCTCGAGCTGAGCGACCGCGCCTGGCCCACGGCCGCGTGGGACGGCACTCCCGCCGACGCGGTCAACCAGCTGCGCGAACTGCTCGGCGCGTGCGACGACATCGAGACCGTGTACCGCGAGACTTCCGCCGACCCGTCGGAGGAGTTCGTGCACGTCATCCAGTCGCTGGCGCTGTGCGCGAGCGCCGTGATCGGGCTGTGGTGGGACGATTTCGCGCCACTGGACTCCGACCGCGCGCCCAAGCTCCACGAAGATCTGCAGCGCTTCGCCGCGCACGCCGAGCAGGTGCTGACACTCCTGGCCACCCACGGCGGCTGGGCCGCGCTCGACTCGGTGCGCCGCCGCCCGGCCTGAGTCCATTCGGGACAGTCCAATTGCGCTGAATGGCCCAATCGGCCCCGGTTTTCGTGTCAGGCGGGTGAAACCCGGGCACTCCGGCCACGGAGGTGCCCGGATGAACGCAGTCAGAACGAGAATCCCGATCGGCAACACCCGCCGCAGCACGACCGCGCAAGCACTCGGCCGCGCCGGCATAGCCTGTTACGGGGTGGTGCACCTGATCGTCGCCTACCTCGCGCTGCGCATCGCGTTCGGCGGTGGGAGCGGCGCACCTGCGGACCAGAACGGTGCGCTGCAGGAGATCGGCTCGAACTCCTTCGGCCTCGTGGTGCTGTGGGTGCTCGCGATCGGGCTGCTCGCGTTCGGGTCGTGGCAGGTGCTCATGGCCGCGACCGGCTACGAGTGGGTGTCCGGCGGCGAACGGGTGCGCAAACGCCTCGGCGCGGCCGGGCGCGCGATCGTGGTGTTCGCGCTGGGCTACAGCGCGATCCGGATCGCCGTGGGCGCCGGTTCGGCCGCGGGCAACCAGCGTCAGCAGGAGGCCACGGCGAAACTCCTCTCGTTGCCGGCCGGACCGGCGATCGTCGTGGTGGCGGCTTGTTGCGTGGCCGCGGTGGCCGTCGCGGCCGGCGTGAAGGGCGTGCGGAGGTCGTTTATGGAGGATCTCGACACCTTCGAACTGCCGCGGGCCACCCGGCGCTGGGTGGCCCGCCTCGGCACCGGCGGTTACCTGGCGAAAGGCGTGGTTTTCGCCGTGATCGCCGTCCTGCTGGGGTACGCCGGTCTGCGGTCGGACGCGCGGGCGGCCGGTGGCCTCGACGCGGCGCTGCGGACGTTGGCAGGCCAGCCGTTCGGCACGGTGCTGCTCACGATCGTCGCATTAGGACTCGCGGCGTTCGGCGCGTACTGTTTCGGGGCCTCGTGGGCGCACCGGCGGTGAAGCTCAGCGCGGCCGGTATTCGGCGAACTCACTGAAGAACACCCCCTCGCCCTGCGTCAGCGTGGGCAACGCCTGCTCGAACTCGTGCAGGGACGCGGCCGGGATCGTGCCGGTGACGGTGCAGCCGGTGGCCGTGACCGTGGGCTCGTCGGGCACCGCGCGCAGCTCCACGAGCTTGCGGAGCACGCCGCTCACCGCGTTCGCCGGGGCCTCGACTTCGAAGCTGTGCACGGGTTCGTGCACGCGGGTGACGGCTGCGCGCAGGGCTTCGGCAAGCACGAGCGCGGTCATGCCCCGGAAGTCGCCGGCCGTGGTGAGCGGCGGGAAGAACGCGGCGTCGGTCAAGGTCACCACGCAGTCGATCACCGGGCGCGGGCGGTGGCGCAGCTGCTCGTGCACGGTCTCCTCGATGGCCTTGTGGAATGCCAGCGGCAGTGAGCCGAGGTGCACTCCCCGCCGGTATGCGACGCCAGAGGCGGGCGGGCCGGGTTCCACGCGCAGGCCGACGGTGGCCCAGAAGTACACGCGTTCATCAGGCGCGCGGTGGCCCACGGCGTGGCCCGCACGGCAGAGGCGTTCGACGAGCAGGATGCGGGACTCCTCGAACTCCGCGGCCAGGCCGAAGTCCTCGGCCAGCGTCGAGCGGATCACCTCTTTCTGGACTTCGCCGTAGAGCCGCACGGAGACTTCGTGTTCGTGGCGGCGGACGCTGATCAACGGGTCCTGTTCGGACAGTCGTTCCAGCGCCGAGTACAGGGCCACGGCGTCGTCCGGGTCGACGGGCCGCACCACCGTCTCCAGGCTGGGCGGGGCGAAAAATCCGGGCTCGGCCAGGGTTCCGGCGAGACCCAGGTGGTCGCCGATCCGCACGTCCTTGAGGCCCCACACGCGGGCGACGTCGCCGGTGCACGCCGTGCCGTCGACCGGGATGGCGCCGTGTTCGTAGACCCGCACGGCGGACGCGCGGCCGGTCAGCTCGGTGACCGTGCCGTCGGTTTCGCGGCGGTGGAAGGGAAATGGCGTGCGCGGGCTCAGTGAACCCGACCGCACCCGGACGTACGCGATCTTCTCCCCGGCGCGCCCGCGTTCGATCTTGAACACGGTGGCGGCCAGCTCGCCGGCCTCGGTGCGTTCCCTTGCAGGGAAGAGCTCCCGCACGCGCGAGACGAGCGCGGCCACGCCCGAGCCGGTGATCGCCGAGCCGAACACCACCGGGTGCACGGCTCCGCGCGCGACCTGGCGGACCAGGGCCGCGTGATAGTCCGGATCACGTCCCTCCACGTAGGACGCCAAGAACTCGTCGTCGTCCGCCAGCGCCTCGGCCAGCTCGTCGCCGGGTGGCAGCGGCACGGGTTTCGCCTGCGGTGTCCCGAGTCCGGTCACGGTGTCGAGCGCGACGCAACGCGGGGAAAGCCGCGTGCGCAGGGCGTCGAGCAGGGCGGTTTCCTGCGCGCCCACGCGGTCGATCTTGTTCACGAACACGAGCACGGGGATGCCGAGGCGCGTGAGGGTCCGCATGAGCACGCGGGTCTGCGCCTGCACCCCGTCGGCTGCGGACACCACGAGCACGGCGCCGTCGAGCACACCGAGCGCGCGTTCGACCTCCGCGATGAAGTCGGAGTGGCCGGGGGTGTCCACGAGCGTGAGCCGGTGCTCGCCCGTGGTCACGGCGACCACAGCCGATTTGATGGTGATTCCGCGGCGGCGTTCGAGCTCCAGGGAGTCGGTCTGGGTGTCGCCGGAGTCGACGCTGCCGAGGTGGCCGATCACGCCGGTCTCGAAGAGCAGGCGCTCGGTCAGGCTGGTTTTACCGGCGTCGACGTGCGCGAGGATGCCAAGGGTGAGGGTTTTCATGAACGGGTGAGGTCCTCATCGATGCGATGGACAGGCCGAACTGGGGTCGGTCGGACTGTCGGCGCATCGGGGTCTCCTCACCGTCTCGAACAGGGCGGTCGGCACGATACCGCTCGGTGACGGACGCGTACAGCGAGTATTTTCCGGTGCCTGTCGGTTTCCTGTCGATCACTCGCCGAAGCGGGCTTCGGCGGCACCCTCCGACCTACTGTGGGCCGGGACAGTGGGAAGATCACCGATCAGGAGTTTTCATGTTCCCTCGAGTCAAGGACGTCGCACTGCTGCTCGGCCGCATTGGCGTGGCGGTGGTGTTCTTCGCCCACGGCCTGCAGAAGTGGAACAGCGGGGTCGGCGCCACCGCGGACTTCTTCGGCCAGGTCGGCGTGCCGCTGCCCACGATCGCGGCAGTCTTCGTGATCGTCCTCGAGGTGCTCGGCTCGATCGCGTTCGTCGCCGGCTTCCTGCTGCCGCTGATCGCCGTCGGCTACGTCGTGGACATGGCGGGCGCGCTGCTCTCCGTCCACGCGCCCAACGGCCTCACCGGCACGGGCGGCTACGAGCTCGTCCTGGTGCTCGGCCTGGCCGCCCTCGCCCTCGGCTTCAACGGCGGGCGGCTTTCCCTGGACCACGTTCTGTTCTGGCGCAAGCGCGAGGCCCGTACCCGTACCACCCCTATGGCCGAGCTGGAAACCGTGTAACCACAGCGTCAGCGGGCTTCGGCCAGCACCGTCCGGATGACGTGCCGGGCGGTGTTCGCCATCGTCGCGTTCGTCTCCCGGTAGTACGGCAGGGCGACCAGCGCCTGGGAAAGCGTGCGGGCCCGGCCTCGGGCCCAGGTCGCGTCGTCCACGCCGAGCGCCTCGCGGAAGACCTCCCGCGCACCCGCCGGCAGCAGGTTCCACGCGGGGAACAGATCGCAGGCCGGATCACCCGTCCCCGTGCAGCCGAAGTCGATCACCGAAGTCAGCCGGCCGTTCTCGAGCAGCAGGTTGCCCGGCATGAGATCGGCGTGCAGCCACACCGGCTCCCCGGTCCAGCCCGGCGCGCGCAGCGCCTGCTCCCACACGGCGAGCGCGGCGTCGCAGTCGATGCCCTCCTGCGGCAGGCCACGGAGTTCGCCGATCGCGGCCCGCGTCCACGGATCGAGCTCGGTGAGCGGTCCGCCGCGGTGGGCGCGCGGCGCTCGCGGCAAGGTGATGCTCCGCATCGCCGCCACGAACCCGGCCAAGTCTTCGGCCAGCGCCAGCGGCTTGGCAAGCGCTTCCGCCTCGGGGTGCTCGCCCGTGCGCCAGCCGTAGACCGACCACGGCCACGGATACCCCTCGGCGGGCTCGCCGGCCCCGACCACCTCCGGAATGGCGGTCGGCAGGCTCGGGGCGAGGCGAGGCAGCCACTCCTGTTCCAATGCGACGTCCTTCGCCCCGCTCTCGAGCAGCGGCAGCCGCACGGCCAAGTCCTCGCCGAGCCGGTACACGGCGTTGACCGTGCCGCCCGAGGGATGGCGCCGCACGGGCAGCGCCGCCCACCGCGGGAACTGCCCGGCGACCAGCCGCCGGACGAGGTCGTCGTCGAGGGGGTGCGGTTGTCCGGGGGTCATGGCACGTCATCCGACCCGGGGAAACCGTTGGCCGTCAAGCGGGTTTCCGCCGCTGACGGTCAGCCGAGGTCGGTGGTGGTGCGTTCGGCGTCGCGTTTGCGGTCGAGCTTCGCCGGGTCCGCGTGAGTGACCTGGACGAGGTGGGCGCTCGCGGCCAGGGGCACGAGGAAGCCGTCCAGGACGCCTTCGGGGATAGTCCAGTCCAAGGTGGACAGGGTGCGGTCGGTGGCGGTCAGACCCAGCTTTTCGGCGCGCGCACGGGCTTCCGCGAGAACCCCGTCCACTGTGGACGATCCGAGCGCGGGAGTGTCCCCGGGGATGGCGGACATCGGTGTGAACTGGTCGCCCGACATCCGCGCCTCGGTGAGGTAGTCGAGGGCGCCGCCCGCCGGGGGAGTGGACAGGCCCCGGCCCATCGGGTCGAGGGAGACCACGGCGACGGCCGGTGCGTCGACGGAAGCGTCCGGTCCGATGAACACCACGCGCGCGCCGTTGGGCTCGGGGACCACGCGTGCGCCGCACCACCAGGCGCCGAGCAGGATGCCGGCGGTCTGCCAGTGGGCGGGCAGCTGCACGGCGACGTCGTCGCCCGGCTCGACGTCGAACTCGTCGACGAGCCAGTTGGCGGTCTTCGCGGCCCAGTTCAGCGTGGTCGCCACCGACAGCTCGACGCGGCTGCCGAGCTGGTCGTCGTAGTGCGTGATCAGCGGTTTCGCGGGCGACGCCAGCAGCGGGCGCAGCAGCTGTTCCGTAAGACTCATGCGCCCCAGGCTAGCCGGGGCCTCAGTCGACGCAGGGCACGCCGGGGATGCCCGACTGCAGCTGCGGCGCGGGCGCGCCGGCCGCGGCCCCACCACCGCCGGTGGGCGCGCGTCCGACCAGGCCGGAGACGAACTTGCGCACCGCCGTCGGGTCGATCTCGACGATGCTCTGCCCGTCGGCGCTGCGGCCGTTGGCCGTGATCACCGGCACGGTCGTGAAGTTCAGGTCGCCGGACGCCACGCCTTTCACCTGCTGCGCGAAGTCGAGCACGTCGAGGCCGTCGTCGAGCGTGATCGAGCGGTGCACGGCGTCCATGAGGCTGCTCACCGTCGACGGGCTGGTCAGCGTGCCCGCCGACAGCACCTGGTGCAGCGCCGAGGAAAGGAACGCCTGCTGGCGCACGATCCGGTCGAGGTCGCCGTGGGGCAGGTTCTTGCGCTGGCGCACGAACGACAGCGCCTCGCCGCCCGACACCGTCTGCACGCCGCGGCGGAAGTCCGCACCCGAGTCCTTGTCCGACGTCGAGTGGTTCAGGCACACCTTCACGCCGCCGAGCGCCTCGGTGAGCAGGTAGAAGCCCAGCAGGTTGATCTCGGCGTAGTGGTCCACCCGGATCTTCGTCAGGTCCTGCACGGTCTGGACCAGTACACGCCGGCCCTCGCTGTCGGAGTCGCGCTCGATCTTCGCCTGGTCGCGCTCGCCCTTGGCGCGCTCGGCGTCGGCGAACTTGGCCTTCGCCACGCCGTACGCCGAGTTGATCTTCGCCTGGCCGCGGCCCGGGATGTCGACCCAACTGTCCCGCGGGATCGAGACGCCCGACGGCTTGCTGCCGTCCTTTGGGAAGCGCAGCAGGATGATCGTGTCGGTGTTGATCCCCGCCTTCTCCTCGGTGCGCAGCGACTTCAGCATGCTCAGCGGCAGCGGGTTGCCCTGCGCGTCGGTGCGGGCGTCGCTGCCGACGAGGAGGATGTCGGTGGCGCCGTCGTCGGCGGGCGGGGCCGGCGGTTCCCCCGCGCGGGGGGTGAGGACGTCGGTGGTGGGGACGTTGCTCTGCAGCTGGTCCTTCGTCACGTACGCGTAACCGGTGGCGCCCAGCGCCAGCACCGAGACGAGCCCGAGCGCGATCCGCCGGGTGATCCGGCCGGCGCGGCCCGGGCGGACACGCGGGGTCCGCACCGTCGGCTGCGGCAGGTCCAACCGGGGGTAGGGCGACGGCTTCCAGTCGGAAGACTGTGCCGGTTCTTCACTGTCCGTGTCCGAATCCGGCGTCTCGGCAGCTTCAGCCGGCTCGACGGCTTCGTCCGACGACGGCTCTGTCGGCTCCGCGCTCTCGGCCCGGTCCGGCTTGTCCTCGTTCTCGTCCACCCCACGTACCTCCCCATAGCCCAGCCTAGAGGCCGCCCCCGGCCGCCACGCTGAGTGCCCGACTCTAGTTGACGCAGGGCACTCCGCCGGCCGTAATCGGCGGAGCGGGTGGTGCGGCCGGCGCGCTGGGTTTGGTCGGGGTGCTCGTCACGGTCGGGGTCGACCCCGATCCGGCGCCCGCTCCGCGACGGTCCTTGCCGAGCAGCACACGCACGTGCCCGGCGGTGACGTCGGAGTCCGGCTCGGCCTCGAGGTCGCCGCCGAGGGCTTGGCGGACCAGCGCGAGCGCGGCGTCGTCGGCCGGGTTGTAGCGGATCACCGTGCTCGCCCGGGTGGACAGCTTCGTGTCGCCGGCGAGCTGGAAACCCTTGCCCTGCAACAGGGTGTGGGTCTGCGTGGCGACGTCGGCGCCGCTGCCGTCGAACAGCTCGACCGTCACGGCGCCGGCGCCGGGCAGCGTGGCGGGCGTCGAGGTGGGGGTGTCGGGTGTGCCGTCGGAGGTGAGCCGGTCGACCTCCGCCTGCACCTGGGCCGGATCGACGCGCAACACGTCGGCGCCGCCGATCACCGCGTTGCCCTGCGTGGGGATGGTGTGGAACTCGACGTTGCCGCCCGTCAGGCCGCGCATCTGCTCCGCGAACTCGGTGAGGTCCCAGCCCTCGGAAAGCACCACGGACTTCTTCACCGCGGCCACGAGTTGCGCGATCTTGCCCGGGTTGGTGAGCACGTCGCCGGAGAGGACCTTGTTGGCCAGCCCCGAGAGGAACGCCTGCTGGCGCGCGATGCGGTCGAGGTCGCCGTTGGGCAGGCCGTAGCGCTGGCGCACGAACGCGAGTGCCTGCACGCCCGAGATGCTCTGGCGGCCCGCCGGCAGGTCCACGCCGGACTTCTTCTCCTTCACGGCCTTGTTCAGGCACACGTCCACGCCGTCGATGGCCTTCGTGATCTCGTAGAAGCTCGCGAGGTTCACCTCGGCGTAGCGGTCGATCATGCCCGGCTTGCCGATGAACTTCTCCAGCGTGGCCACGAGGTTCTTGCGACCGGCCACCTTGGACTTCTCGTCGACGTCTTTGAGGTCGGCGTCGCCCTGGTTCTGCAGCGTTTTGAACGTGTCGTTGTAGGCGTACACATACGCGCTGTTGAGCTTGTGCTTGCCGAAGCCGCCGGTGATCTCCACCCACGAGTCGCGCGGGAACGAGATGGCGACCGCGTGCTCTCCGTTCTGGGGGATGTGCACCAGGATCATCGTGTCGGTCTGCTTTTCACCGTCCGCGATGCCGGCGTGGAGCATGTCGAGCACTTCGCGCGGCAGCGGGTTGCCCTGCGCGTCGGTGCGGCTGTCCTGGCCCACGAGAAGGATGTCGATGGCGCCGTCGAGCGGTTTGGCGTGCGCCTCGGGCTGGTCGAAGATCTGCGTGGTCGTGAACCCGGTCTGCGGGTCGCCGATGAACTGCCAGCCGTACCAGGTCAGCGCCAGGACCACGATCGAGAACATCGAGAGCACGACCTTGCCACCGCGGCGCAGCACCACGAGTACGCCGCGGCCCTGCGTTGCCGGTACCCGCTGCGACGGCAGCGGCGACCCAGGCCACTCGGTCACGCGTTCCTCCCCCACCCATGCCCTAGTGGGCACCGGAGTGCCTCCAGGAGACTGTACCGAGTCTCGTGTGAGTCATCCGTAGTCTGGTGGTCGGATTGCCCGGTCGGGCACGAGAAGCGGGCACGAAGGGTGGAGAAGGATGCGAGTCCTGGTCACGGGCGGTGCAGGGTTCATCGGATCGCACTACGTCCGGCAGGTGGTTTCGGGTGCCTACCCGACGCTGCGTGACGCCGAGGTCGTGGTGCTGGACAAGCTCACCTACGCCGGCAACGAGGCGAACCTCGACCCGGTCGCCGGCAGCCCCCGCCTGCGGTTCGTCCGCGGCGACATCTGCGACGCCCCCCTGGTCTCGGACCTGATGCGCGGCGTCGACCTGGTGGTGCACTTCGCGGCGGAGTCGCATGTGGACCGTTCGATCCTGGGCTCGGCCGACTTCGTGCTCACCAACGTACTGGGCACCCAGACGCTGCTGCAGGCCGCGCTGGAGGCGAGCGTCGGCAAGTTCGTCCACGTGTCCACCGACGAGGTCTACGGGTCCATCGCGGACGGTTCGTGGTCGGAAGACCACGTGCTGGAGCCGAATTCGCCGTACTCGGCCTCGAAGGCGTCGTCGGATCTGATCGCGCGCTCGTTCTTCCGCACCCACGGGCTGCCCGTGTGCGTCACGCGGTGCTCGAACAACTACGGCCCGTACCAGTTCCCTGAAAAGGTCATCCCGCTCTTCACCACCAACCTCCTCGACGGGCTGAAAGTGCCCCTCTACGGCGACGGTCTCAACGTGCGCGACTGGCTCCACGTCGACGACCACTGCCACGGCATCCAGCTCGTCGCCGACGGCGGGCGCGCCGGCGAGATCTACAACATCGGCGGTGGCACGGAGCTCACCAACCGCGAGCTCACCGGCCGGCTGCTCGACGCGGTGGGCGTCGGCTGGGAGCGGGTGGAGCCCGTGGAGGACCGCAAGGGCCACGACCGGCGCTACAGCGTCGACATCACCAAGATCAGCTCCGAGCTCGGTTACGCTCCGCGGGTGTCCTTCGAGGACGGTCTGGCGGGTACGGTGCGCTGGTACACCGACAACCGCGCGTGGTGGGAGCCGCTGAAGGGCCGCGCCGCGCTCGGCACATCCTGAACTTTTTTCGTGCTCGGCGAAGCTTTTCGTGTGGAGGTAAGACGGTGCGGCTCGCTCTGCTCGTCCCCGGCGGTTCCGGCCAGCTCGGCCGCGACCTGGCAGCGCTCGCGGGTCCCGCGGTGGAGGTGGTCGCGCCGTCTTCGGCGGAGCTGGATCTCCGCTCGGCGGGCGAGGTCGTGAGGGCACTCGACGCCCTGGTTTCCCGCGCCGCCGCCTCGGGTGCGGCCCCGGTGGTCGTGAACGCGGCGGCCTACACGGCGGTCGACGCGGCCGAGCAGGATGAGGTTCGCGCGTTCGGCGTGAACGCCGACGGGCCGCGGGTGCTCGCCGCGGTGTGCTCGTCGCGGCGGGTGCCGCTGGTTCACGTGTCCACGGACTACGTGTTCCCGGGCGACGCTTCGCGGCCGTACGAGGTCACGGACGAGCTGGGGCCGAAGAGCGCATACGGGCGGACCAAGGCGGCCGGCGAGGACGCGGTGCTCGGATCCGGCGCGTCGGCCTGGGTGGTGCGGACGAGCTGGGTCTACGGCAAGAGCGGGGCCAACTTCGTCAAGACCATCCAGCGGCTGGAGGGCGAGAAGGACCAGCTGACCGTGGTGGACGACCAGGTCGGATCGCCGACGTGGTCCGCGGACCTGGCCGGTGGGCTGGTGGAGCTGGCAGGGCGGATCGCGGCCGGCGAGGGTCCGTCGTCGCGGGTGCTGCACTGCACCGGCGAGGGCGAGGTGACGTGGTGCGGGTTCGCGAAGGCGATCTTCGAGGAGATCGGCGCGGATCCCGAGCGGGTGCGGCCGTGCACGACCGAAGAGTTCCCGCGCCCGGCGCCGCGGCCCGCGTATTCGGTGCTGTCCAACGCATCCTGGCGCGAGGCGGGGCTGACGCCGTTGCGGCCGTGGCGCGAGGCGCTGGCGGAGTACTTCCGGAGCTGACTCGTGAGTGGCGCGCGCCGGTTCCGTCGGCGGGCGCCACTCACGAGCGGATCAGCGGCCGGCGGCCCGGCGGTAGGCCTCGACGGTCAGCGTCGCGCAGTTGCGCCAGGTGAAGCCGGCGGCGTGCGTGCGGCGGGCTGTGGACGTGGCCGTCGCGTGCGGATCGAGCACGGCTTGCCGCAACGCCGTCGCCAACCCGTCGACGTCGTCGTAGGGCACGAGCGTCGCACACGGACCGGCTACTTCCCGCAGCGCCGGAATGTCCGTGCAGACCACGGGAATGTCGGACGCCATGGCCTCCAGCACCGGCAGTCCGAAGCCCTCGTCGCGTGACGGCAGCACCAGCGCGGCCGCCCCGGCGACGACGGTCCTGAGGTCCACATCGGACAGATAGCCCGTCTGTCCGGAGCGCGGCAGCCGCGGGAACGGGCCCGGCCCGGCGAATACGAGCGGCGGCAGATCGGGCGCCGACGCGTGCGTGCGGGCCAGCCAGTCGAGGCCCTTGCGCGGCCCGGCGGCGCCGGCGAACAGCAGGTACTTCTCGGGCAGGCGAAGCTTCGCCCGCTGGCCGTCGTCCGGCGGGCGCGCGGTGAACCACGCCGGGTTCACGCCGAGCGGGGTGACGACGATCTTGTCGCGCGAGACGTCCAGGCGCTCGGCCACCGAGTCGGCGACGGCCGAGGTGGGTGTGCAGATCACGTCGGCGCGGCGGGCGCCGCGGCGCACCAGCTCCGGCAGCGTCCGGTCGGACGGCGCGAGCTCACCGGGTTCGTCGAGGAACGCCAGGTCGTGGATGGTCAGCACGCCGGCGGCGCGCAGGCGGCCGGGGAGGACGAAGTTGGTGCCGTGGACGACGTCGGTGGGGCCGGCGAACAGCTCGACCGGCGGGAGCTCGGAACGCAGCCACGCGCGGCGCAACAGCCGCGCGGGCACCGGCATGCCGCGCGCCCGCGCGCCGTGGGGCAGGACGCCGCGCAGCTTTCGCCAGCCGCGCAACGTGAACGCCACTGCGCGAGGGTCCACTTCGGACATCGACGCCAGTTCCTCGCTCAACGCCGCCGTGTAGCGGCCGATGCCCGTGCGGGAGCCGAGCAGCGGGGTGCCGTCGAGCAGCACGCGCAGCGGTCGGTCAGCCACGGCGCAACCGTTGCCGGGCGACCTTCACGACGCGGCCGCCGACGCGGCGGGCCAGCTCGCTCGCGCCGCCCTGCGCGAGGTACTCGCGGACGAGGTCGACGTCGCGGCGGACCAGGGCCGTGCCGCGAACCGGGGCGGTGGTCGTGAGGTCCGCGGTGCCCGGCAGCCGGTCGGCGGCGGGCCGCGGGTTGCGGCAGAACTCCACCAGGGGCTTCAGCGCCTCCGGCCACGCGTAGCGGCGCGCGACCTCGGCGATCCGCTCGACGCAGCCGGCCGCGAACTCCTTGTCGTACAGCGACTTCTCCAGCGCGGCCGCCAGCGCCTCCGCGTCCTCGGCCGGCACGACGACTCCGAGCCGCTCGGTGCGGACGAGGTCGGCGAACGCGTCGCCGTCGGTGGTGACGATCGGCAGGCCCGCCCACAGGTAGTCGAGCACGCGCGTGCGGAAGGCGAACGTGGTCTCGACGTGCTCGTAGTGCGTGGTCACGCCGCAATTGGCGTCGAGCAGCCAGTTCTGGCGCTCGCCGTATGGGACCCACTGCTCGTTGAAGAACACGTGCTTGTCGGTGAGGCCCAGCGAGTCGGCCAGGCGGATGGTGCGCGCGCCGATGTCCATCTCGGCGACCTCGGGGTTCGGGTGCTTCATACCCAGGAACACGAGCCGCGCGTCGTCCCGGTTCTGGCAGAGCAGATCCATCGCGCGGATGAGCGTGAGCGGATCGAACCAGCTGTACACGCCGCCGGCCCACAGCACCACACGGTCGGACTCGCCGAGACCGAGCGACGCGCGCAGGCCGGGGCCGGTGCGCACGGGTTCCTGCGGCGAAAGGCCGAACGGCACCACGGCCAGCAGTGACTGCGTGGTCGGGTCGGCGTCGTAGAGCCGCGGCGACAGCCGGCCCAGCGCGGCGAGGTGGCCCAGCCAGAAGTGGCGCTGCCGCTCCGACGCGCAGAGGAAGAAGTCGGCGCGCTCCAGCTGTGCGTCGAGGACCTTCGTGACGCCCGCGAGGTCGAGGGCGCGCTGGTCGTCGGCCACGCCCTTGCCCTGCTCCAGAAGCTCGAGGTGCATGGGGTCGTAGACGTCGGCGACCACGATCTTGTTCGCGTGCTGCTTCTTCAGCGTCGGCGCGAGTTCCAGGACGTGGCCTTGCAGGATGATCACGTCGGCCCACTCGACGGGCGCGTCGAGGTCGCGGAACTTGCCCGAGCTGATCTTGAACGCGGCGGGTGGTGGCGAGAGCAGCGGGTTGGTGGTCATCAGGTGCACTTCGTGCTCGGCCGCGAGCGTCGAGGCGATGTTCCACGCGCGGATCGCCGGGCCGGCCATGCGCTCGGTGATCGAGTCGCCCGTGAGCACGAGGATCTTGCGGCGCTGGCCGAACACGGCCTCGATGCCGAAGGCTTCCACGAGGATGTCGTGGGCGCGCAGGTAGTCCGGCAGGGGATACGCGGGCTCCAAAGCCTTGCGCAGCAAGGGAAGCAGGTCGGCGTCGGTGCGGACGCGGGCGGCCTGCTCCTCGGCGCGCGACTCGGCGAGCGACGGCATCATCTCCACGA
This sequence comes from Amycolatopsis sp. DSM 110486, assembly GCF_019468465.1. NCBI lineage: Bacteria > Bacillati > Actinomycetota > Actinomycetes > Pseudonocardiales > Pseudonocardiaceae > Amycolatopsis > Amycolatopsis sp. DSM 110486. The sequence continues at coordinate 4,828,587 of NZ_CP080519.1, forward strand.
ACCGGTCGATGGCCAGCACGCCCGCGACCGTCGTCCGGGGCACCGCGAGGTCGCCCGTCTCGACCGGGCCGACACCCTTTTCGAGGTTGAGCTGCTCGGGGTCCAGCCCGCCGCGGGCGGTGGCGCGGCGCACGGCCAGCGCGAGCGCCGCGGGCAGGGCCTTGGCCAGCGACTCGTCGGAGAGGTTCTTGTAGAGCGCGGCGAGCGCGTTGCGTTCCAGCAGGAAGGTCTCGCGGCCGGTCTCGGGTGCGTCGACGGCCGACATCGTGCCGTGGTGGCGGTGATACGCCAGCGATTCCGGCACGTAGCGCACGCGCCAGCCGCGCAGGTTCAGCCGCCAGCCGAGGTCGACGTCCTCGTAGAACATGAAGAATCGTTCGTCGAAGCCGCCGAGCTCGGCGAACACCGAAGCGCGCACGAACATCGCCGAGCCGGTGCCGAAGAGGACGTCCTTGGCGACGTCGCGCTCCGCCTCGGGCACGTCGGCCAGCGGGCTGCCCGCGTGACGCTTGTAGCCCATGCCGAACCAGGTCAGGCCCGCGTCGACGAAGTCGGTGCCGGTGCCGTCCCAGTCGACGACCTTGCTGGCCACCGCCGCGACGGTCGGCTGCGCCCGCAGCTCCGCGACGGCCGCGGAGACCCACGTGGGCGCCGGGCGGGCGTCGTTGTTGAGGAAGGCGAGGACGGTGCCGCCCGCGTGCTTCGCGCCGAGGTTGCAGCCCCCGGCGAAGCCGCTGTTCACGGGCGACTCGATCAGCGTCACGTCCGGCACGGCGGCGCGGATGCGCTCGGCGTCGTCGCCCCCGGAGGCGTTCTCGACGCAGATCAGCTCGACGTGCTCGTAGTCCAGCTCGGCCGACAGCGCGCGAAGGCAGGTGATCGTGTCTTCGGCGCCGCGGTAGTTCACCACGATCACCGAGACGAGCGGTTGAGGTTCCCCCAGCGCCAAAACGAGCTCCTGTCCGTGGTGTCGGGCCTGACCCAGCTTAAAGGCCCGCCCAGGCGTCCCAGATCGCCCCTCGGCCGAGGGTGGTGATCGCGCCTGTGCGTCTGCGGGAGCGCAGGGTGGCGGGGAGCTTGATCGCGACTTCGGCCAGCACGCGAGCGCGAAGGCCGACGTGGAAGTTGGCGGCGTCGGGCTTGCTGCGGCGGAGGGGGAGCAGGGCGGTGATCAGGGCGAAGCGCACGATTTCGCGCACGGCGATCGCGGCCGGAGCGCAGCGCAGGAGCATGAGGAGACGGTTGCGTTCGTTCCAGCGGTGGAACAGGGGTGAGCCGGGTTTCGTGCTCGCGCCGTGGAGGTGGCGGACGCGGGCCTTCGGGGCCGAGACGACGTGCCACCCGGCCAGGCGCAGGCGCCACGCGGTGTCGGTGTCTTCGTAGTAGCAGAAGAAGCTCGCGGGGACGCCGCCGACGGCGCGCACGGCGTCGGCCCGCAGGAGTGCGGCGCCGCCGCAGAAGCCGAAGACCTCGTCGACGGGTTCGGTGAGGTCGGCGCCGTGGCCGTCGGCGGTGAGGCGGACGCCGGTCGACTGCGTGGTGCCGTCGGCGAGCTCCAAGTGGCTCGTGACGGCGGCGGCGAGCGGCTGTTCGTCGAGGGTGTCTTCGAGCTCGGCGAGCCAGGTGGGTTCGGGCGCGGCGTCGTCGTTGAGCCAGGCGATGGCCGGGGTTGTCGTGCGGTCGAGGGCCACGGCCATCGCGCCCGCGTAGCCCGTGTTGCGCCTGAGGCGGATGACCTGCGGTCTCGACGGGTGGGCCGCCAGGAGGGCGGCCGTGCCGTCGTCGGAGGCGTTGTCGATCACGAGCGTCCGATGTGGACGCGTCTGGGCGGCGAGGGCGTCGAGGCAGGCCTCGACGTGAGCCGCGCCACGCCAGGTGACCACGACGACGGTGCTGCCGGTTTCCGCGCTGGTCACCTGGGTGAGAATAGCGGCGTGCCCGAACTGGTAGTGCTCGCCGAGCAGCTGCTCGCCCCCGTCCCGGGTGGTACGGGCCGGTACACCGCCGAACTGCTGCCCGCGCTGGCGCGCACCGCGCCGCCGGGTTGGACGGTGTCGAGCGTGGTCGCGCGCCACGCAGACGTATCGCCTGCCGTTGTCGAAGGCGTCGAGGGGCCGCGCGCGCTCCCGGTTCCGCCGCGCGCCCTGGTCGGCCTGTGGCAGCTCGGCGTGCCCTGGTGGCCGGGCGGCGACGCGGTCCACGCGCCGACGCCCTTCGCGCCCCCGCGCCCGCCCGCGGGCCGCACGCTCACCGTGACCGTCCACGACACCGTGCCGTGGACCCACCCCGAGACCCTCACCGCCCGCGGCGTGAGCTGGCACCGGTCGATGATCGCGCGAGCCGCGCGTCGGGCGTCGACCTTGATCGTGCCGACGCGAGCGGCGGCCGACGAGCTGGCCGTGCTGGTGGACGTGACCGTGCCGGTGCGCGTCGTGCCCCACGGCGTGACGGTGCCTCAGGGACAGGCGGCGCTGGACCTGCCGTCGAAGTACGTCCTGGCCGTCGGCACGATCGAGCCGCGCAAGGGCATCGACGTGCTGGTGGACGCCGTCGCCGCGGTGGGCGATGTCGCCTTGGTGCTCGCCGGGCAGCCCGGCTGGGGCGGCATCGATCCGGTGCAGCTCGCGGCTTCGCGCGGCCTGACGGACGTGCACGTCCTGGGCAAGGTCACGGACGCGGAACTGGCTACGGCCCTGCGCGGCGCGAGCGTCCTGGCCGTGCCCAGTTTGGCGGAGGGCTTCGGGCTGCCGGTTTTGGAGGCCATGGCTTCCGGAGTGCCGGTGGTGCACACGGACGTGCCGGCGCTGGTGGAGGTCGCCGGTGGCGCGGGGGTGGTCGTGCCGCGGGGTGATGCGGTGGCGTTGGCGGCCGGGTTGCGTGAGGTGCTCGGGTCGCCTTCGCGGGCGGCGGAACTGGTGCGGCTCGGCCGCGACCGCGCGCGCGAGTTCACGTGGCGCGCCGCGGCGGAAGCGGTGTGGGCGGCGCATCGGAAGCGAACCTGAGTCACCTGCGAGATCGGGTCACGCACTGTCAGTTCGTCGGTTCCTTACTTGCTCGCTGGGTGATCGCCGTACTCTGCTCACGTGACCGGTGATCCCCGTGTGTTGATCGACGCGACCGCGGTGCCCGCGGATCGGGGTGGCGTCGGCCGGTACGTGGACTCGCTCGTCGCGGCGTTGGACCAGGACGGCGCGCGGCTGACGGTCGTGTGCCAGCCCCGTGACCTGTCGCTGTACGACCGGCTCGCCCCCGGCGCGCGCGTGGTGCCCGCGTCGCCCGCGACCTCCACCCGCACGGCCCGTCTGACCTGGGAACAGGCGACGTTGCCGCGGCTCGTGCGCCGGCTGGCGGCCGACGTCGTCCACTCGCCGCACTACACGATGCCCCTCGCGAGCGGCGCGGCTTCGGTCGTGACGCTGCACGACGCGACGTTCTTCACCGACCCCGTGCTGCACTCGTCGGTGAAGGCGCGGTTCTTCCGCGCGTGGACCGTGGCCGCGCTGCGCCGCGCGACGCTGTGCGTCGTTCCGAGCCAGGCGACGGCGCTGGAGCTGGGCCGCGTGACCCCCGTCCGGCACGCGGAACTGGAAATCATCCACCACGGCGTGGACACGGAACGCTTTCACCCGCCGTCCCCCGAGGAGATCGCCGCGGCTCGCGCGGCCGTCGGCATCGGGCGGACGCCGTACATCGCCTTCCTCGGGGCGCTCGAGCCGCGCAAGAACGTGCCGGCGCTGATCCGCGGCTACGCCCGGGCGATGTCGGGCGAGCGCGACGCCCCCGCACTGGTGCTCGCCGGCCAGCCGGGCTGGGACACACAGGTCGAACGCGCACTCGACGCCGTGCCCCACCGCCTGCGCGTGATCCGCGCCGGGTACCTGCCCTTCGGGACTCTCGCGGGCTTCCTGGGCGGCGCCGAACTGGTCGCCTACCCGTCCCTGGGCGAGGGCTTCGGCCTGCCCGTGCTCGAAGCCATGGCCTGCGGCGCCGCTGTCCTCACCACCCGCCGCTTGTCGCTACCGGAAGTCGGCGGCGACGCCGTGGCCTACTGCGGCGTCGGCGCGGGCGACGTGGCCGCCGCGATCACCGAACTCCTCGCCGACCCGTCCCACCGCGCCTTCCTCTCGGCGGCCGCCCAGCAACGCGCCAAGGACTTCTCCTGGGCGACGACGGCGGAGCGTCATCGGGAGGCGTATGGGAAGGCTTGGGATCGGCACCGCCGAATGCACTGACCGGCGCGGTTGAACGCTGCGCGGGTGCTCGCCGAAATCGGCGGCAGGGCGAACGGCGTCGTGTCCCGAAGACCGCCCGGCCCGCCCCGCATCACCCTCGGTGACGGGGTCGATGCGTGCCCGTAGCCGTGTGTGAGCAGGGGACAATGGGTGCCGTGACTGAGCAGCGCAGCTACGGCGACAATCTGGCCGTCGTGACCGTGACCTACTTTCCCGGCGACATGCTCGAGAAGTTCCTCGACACGCTGGAAAAGGCGACCGACCGTGAGGTCCGTGTGGTGGTCGCGGACAACGCGTCCACGGATGGCGGGCCCGAGAAGGCGGCGGAGCGCGAGAACGTCCGGCTGGTCAGCATCGGCGAGAACGTCGGGTACGGCACGGCCGCCAACCGCGGCGTGGCGGCGCTCGACGACAGCTATGGGTGGGTCGTCGTGGTCAACCCGGACCTGGAGTGGGAGCGGGGGTCGCTGGACGCGCTCCTCGAGGTCGCGAAGCGGTGGCCGCGTGGGGGTGCGTTCGGGCCGTTGATCCATGACCTCGACGGGACCGTCTACCCGTCCGCTCGTCTTCTGCCGTCGTTCGGGCGGGGGATCGGGCACGCCGTCTTCGCGAAGGTCTGGCCGGGCAACCCGTGGACGCGCCAGTACCGCCAGGAGAACGCCACGCCGCAGGAGCGCACGTCCGAGTGGCTGAGCGGTTCGTGCCAGCTGTTCCGGCGCGAGGCGTTCGACTCGGTCGGCGGCTTCGACACGCGCTACTTCATGTACTTCGAAGACGTCGACCTCGGCGACCGCCTGGCGAAGGCCGGCTGGCTGAACGTCTACGCGCCCTCGTCGAGCGTGATGCACATCGGTGGCGTGTCCACGGCGCGCGTGTCGAAGAAGATGCTGCGCGCGCACCACGCCAGCGCCTACCGCTACCTCGCCGACCGGCACCAGGGCGTGCTGTGGAAGCCCGTGCTGGCGGCGGTGAAGCTCGGGCTGGCCGTTCGCGTCAAGCTCGAGGGCGCGTGATCACAGCCCGTCGAGACGCCGCGAAAGGTTCGACCGGCCGCTGCTCTGCTTGATCGTCGGCACCAGCCCGGTCAGCTCTTCCTCGGCAGGCTCCCGCAGGGGACTCGGCACGGGCGCGGCCTGCGGGCGCGCCACCAGCGGCGTGGTCACCTGCGCGGCCGGCACCTCCAGCGGCGTGGTCGTGCTCGCCTTCGCCAGCGGATGCTCGTCGTTCTCCTCGATCAACGACGCCGGCAGCTGCGTCGTCGTGTCGGGATCCTGCTGGTCGAGCTCCGAGACCACGGATCTCGGGATTTGCTGCGTGTTGGAGGCGTCCATCGGCGATGTCATGTTGTCCGGCGTCACCACAAAGGCGCCGCGGGAACGTGCGCGTGCGAGCAAAGCGTCCGCGCGATCGCGGGGGTCCATCCCCTCGGCCTCCCGACTGACCCGGGGCCTCTGGGGAAAGGCCCACCTGTTTCCTGTCTAGGGTAGGCCCTCTGGGGCGCAGCCGTCAGCGTTTCCCGCGGCTTGTCGCTCAGCGGTGCGTGATACAAGAGGAGTTTTCTGTGACGTCCGAGCTCGAGGTCGACGCCGTCGTGCTGGTCGGGGGCAAGGGCACCCGCCTGCGGCCGCTCACCCTGTCCGCGCCGAAGCCGATGTTGCCGACGGCAGGCACCCCCTACTTGAGTCACCTGTTCTCGCGAATTCGCGCGGCCGGGATCCGCCACGTCGTGCTCGGCACGTCCTACCGTGCCGAGGTCTTCGAGGAGTACTTCGGCGACGGGGCGGCCCTCGGCCTCGAGCTCGAGTATGTGGTCGAGGACGAGCCGCTCGACACCGGAGGCGCGATCCGCAACGTGTACGACAGGTTGCGCGCGGACCACGCGATCATTTTCAACGGCGACATCCTCTCCGGCGCCGACCTGCGCCACCAGCTCCAGACCCATGTGGACACCGGCGCCGACGTCACCCTCCACCTCCAGCGCGTGCCCGACCCGAGCCGCTTCGGCTCCGTCCCCACGGACGAGCACGGCCGCGTGCAGGCGTTCCTCGAGAAGACGCCCAACCCGCCGACGGACCAGATCAACGCCGGCTGCTACGTCTTCCGCCGCTCGGTGGTCGAGACCATCCCGGCGGGCCGGCGCGTGTCGGTGGAGCGCGAGACGTTCCCCGGACTCCTCGAAGCCGGCGCGCACCTGCACGGCTTTGTGGACTCCTCGTACTGGCTCGACGTCGGCACGCCCGAGGCGTTCGTCCGCGGCAGTGCGGACCTCGTGCGCGGCATCGCGCCGACGTCCGCGTTGGCGGGCCCGACCGGCGAGTCGCTGGTGCTCGACGGTGCTTCCGTGGCTTCGTCGGCTCAGCTGACGGGCGGGACGACGGTCGGCGAGAAGGCCGTGATCGGCGACGGTGCGACCGTCGACGGTTCGGTCGTGTTCGACGAAGCCGTGGTCGAGGCCGGGGCCACTGTGGAGCGTTCGGTGCTGGGCCGCGGCGCGTTCGTCGGGGCGGGTGCCGTGCTGCGTGGCGTGGTCCTGGGCGACGGCGCGTCCGTCGGCGCGGGCTGCGAACTCCTCGACGGCGCCCGCGTCTGGCCCGGCGTCACCCTGCCCGACGGCGGCATCCGGTTCTCGAGCGACGCATGATCGAGTGGCGACCGCCCTTCCCGCTGGACCTGGCCGCGGTGCTGGGCCCGCTCAGCCGTGGGCGCGGTTCGCTGAACTTCCGCGGTGACCGCGGCGTCTGGTGGCTGGCCGCCAACACGCCGTCCGGCAAGGGCACGCTGGCTCTGCTGCGCCGGCCCGACGGCGTCGTCGAGGCCGACGCGTGGGGCCCGGGCGCGGAGTTCCTGCTCGACGGCGTGCCGGCGTTGCTGGGCGCCGAGGACGACGACACCGGCTTCGTCGCGCACCACCCCGTGGTCGCCCGCGCGCGCCACGACGCCCCCGGCCTGCGCCTCGGCTCGACGCGGCGCGTGTGGGACTCGCTCGTGCTGGCGGTGCTGGAGCAGAAGGTCTCGGGCAAGGAGGCGATCCGGTCGTGGGCCGAGATGTGCCGCTGGTTCGGCACGCCCGCGCCCGGCCCGGGGCCTGCTTCGCTGCGCGTGCCGCCGTCGCCGGTCGCAATCCGGTCCATTGTGGACTGGAACTGGCACCGCATCGGCGTGGACCTCAAACGCCGGACGGCGCTGATCAACGCCGCGCGCGTGGCTCCACGGCTGGAGGAAGCCGTGGCGCTAAGGGGTTCCGAGGGCCGGGCCCTGCTGCGCAAGGTCTCGGGCATCGGCGTGTGGACCGCCGCCGAAATCGCCCAACGCGCCTGGGGCGACCCGGACGCCGTCAGCTTCGGCGACTACAACATCCCCTCGATGGTCGGCCACACGCTCCTCGGCCGCCGCATCGACGACGAGGCCATGGCGGAACTCCTCGCGCCCTACGCCCCGCAACGCCAGCGCGCGATCCGGTACCTGGAGGTCGGCGGGGCCCGTGCGCCACGCTTCGGGCCCCGCATCGAACTCCGCGACTACCGCGCGATGTGACCTACTGCGGCGGCTGCTGACCCTGGCCCGGCTGTTGGTTCGGCTGTTGCTGACCAGGCTGACCCGGCTGACCTGGCTGCTGCGGTGAGGGGTAGGGCTGCCAGTTCTGCACGGCCTGCTGGTTCGGCTGACCTTGCTGCTGCGCGGGATATCCCTGCTGCGGATACGGTCCTGGCTGTTGCCCGGGGTATCCCGGCTGCGGGTACTGCCCCGGCTGCATCGGCTGCTGCTGCGCGAACTGCTGCGGCGGATACTGCTGCTGCGGCGGGTACTGCGGACCAGGCTGCTGCTTCGGCTTCCGCCCGACGGTGAACTTCAGCACGAGGATGACCACCAGCACGATGATCAGCAGCGCTGGGAGTGCGAAACGCAACACGGCGGCTGAATCTCCTTTTCAGTTCCCGAATCCGGACGGCGGTTGTTGACCTGGCGGGTACGGCTGCGGCGGCGGGTATCGGCCGGGCGGCGCCGGAGGCTGCTGTCCCGGATAGCCCCCGTACGGCTGGCCCGGCGGATACCCCGGCTGCTGCGGATATCCAGGTTGCTGCCCCGGCGGATATCCCGGAGACTGCATTCCTTGCCACGGCGGGGGAATCGGCGGCTGCCGCCGCTTCTTCGAAGCCTGCACACCCACCACGATCGCCACGACGATGCCCGCCAGCAGCAACAAGATGATGAGATGCCAAGGCTGAATGGCGTTCACGACACAATCCCCTCTCCCCGGCCACAGGCCATCGCCATCGTAGGGCGACCGGCCGTCAGGGGCCGGGCGAAACCGAAACGGTCAGCGCAGCGCGGCCGTCACGATGGCCAGCGCCTCGTCCGTCGACAGCCCCAGCTGCCGCGTCACCGCTGCGTAATCCGCGGCCGCCGCCAGAGCCCGCGAACGCGACTCATCCCCCGAAGCACCCACGAAACTCCCTGCCCGGCCGCGCGTTTCGATGAGGCCGGCTTCCTCGAGTTCCCGGTAGGCGCGCGCCACCGTGTTCGGGGCGACGCCCAGGTCCGAGGCCAGTGCGCGCACGGTGGGGAGCTTGGCGCCGACGGCGAGGGTGCCGTCGTTGATCTGCGCGGCGATCGACGAGCGCACCTGCTCGAACGGCGGCACCGAAGAGGCGCTGTCGTAGCTCACGGTCACCGCGGAACCTCCCTAACGCCGGCGCTTCCTGCGCAGGCTGACGATCACACCCACCACGACCAGCACGATCGCCACCCCGAACCCCACGGCCACGACCCAGCCGCTCACGAAACCACCGTCGCCGGTGTGGATGTGCGGGTTGGCGGGCACCAGGGGCATGCCCGCCATGCTAACGGGACGAAACGGCCGCGTTCACGAGTTCGGCCAAGTCCTCCGACCCCGCGGGCAGGGCGCCGACCGGCCACCAGCGCAGGTCGTCGGACTCGTCGCTGCGGACGGGCAAGGCCCCCGCCGGCGCGCGGACCGCGTAGCGCACGTCGAAGTGCCGCGTCGGCACGCCGAGGGAGCACGTGATCGGGTGCACGTCGAGGTGCACCGGCTCGGCGCCGATCGTCAGGCCGGCCATGCCCGACTCCTCCGTCGCCTCGCGCAGAGCGGCCTCGGCGACCGACGCGTCAGAAGGCTCGCAATGCCCGCCCAGCTGCAGCCAGCGGCCCACGCGCGGGTGCAGCGTCAGCAGCACCTGCGTACCCGTCGAGTCCAGGACCACGGCCGACGCCGTGAGGTGCCCTGCCTCGCACGAGCGCTGCACGGTGTCGTCCCGCGTCGCCAGGAAACCCAGAAACGCCTGGCGCAAAGATTCCTGCGAGCCCAGAGAAGGGGTCCACGTCGAAAGGACCGTCACGGCGTCCGAATGCAAGTTCACAGCTCCACCAGACCTTCGCCCGGCTCGCCCAGTGAACGCACGGGCGGCGTCTCCAGCGGATGCCCGATCGCGACGGCGCCCAGCGGCTCCCAGCGCGAATCCAGGCCCAGCGTCGACCGCACGAGGTCGGCCGCGAAGATCGTCGACCCGATCCAGCACGAGCCCAGGTCCTCCGCCGCCAACGCGACCAGCAGACCCTGTACCGCGGCGCCGGCGGCGACCGTGAACATCGTGTGTTCGCAGTCGTTGCGCCGCTGGTCGCGGTAGGTGTGTGCGCCCTCGGGCACGAGGAACGGGATCACGACCTCGGGCGCGCGATACAGAATGTCCCCGCGCGACAAGCGTTTCTCGACCTGCGACGGTGTGAAGTCGTCTTTCGAAAGGTCCGCGCGCCACGATTCGCGCATGGCGTCCAGCAGCTTCGCGCGCAACCCGGCGTCGCGCAGCCACACGAACCGCACGGGGTGCGTGTGGTGCGGCGCGGGCGCGGTCAACGCCGCCGCGACCGCCCGCCGAACCACCGATGGATCCACCGGCGCGTCGGAGAACGTGCGCACGGAACGCCGGTGCGGCACGGCTTCGCGCCGCCCCTGTGCCAGAGCTTCGTTGGTACCCAAGCGGAACAGGTCCTCGTCGACGGGCCGGATCAGGTTCCGCGCGGTGGAGCCGTCGTCGGTGAGCTGCAGGCCGCGCACGACCGCCACCGGCAGGCCGCCCAGCTTGCCCTTGACCAGGTCTGCGGCGGAGGCGAGCTCGTCGGCCACCGCGATCTCCGTGACGGCCAGCTCGTTGCCCTGCGAGTCGACCTGCCCTGCGTACGCGTGCAGCACGCGCAGGCCCGAAGCACCGATCGCGGCGTCGGTCTGCCCGACGCGCCACGCGCGGCCCATCGTGTCCGTGACGACCACGGCGACCTCGACACCCAGCCGTTCCCGCAGCCCGCCGCGCAGCGCGTGCGCCGATGCGTCCGGGTCCGCGGGCAGCAGTGCGACTTCGTCGCCCTGCACGTTCGACGCGTCGATCCCCGAAGCCGCCTGCACGATCCCCAGCGGGTTCTCCGTGATCACCGTGCGCGCGACGCGCGCGACGACCCGCACCGTCTCCTGGTCGATCAGCTCGCGCCGCGCCGCGTCGCGGGCCTCGGGGTCGCTCGGCACGCGCACGAGCCGGCCCTCGACCTTCGAGAACACCTTGCTCGTCACCACCACCACGTCGCCGGACCGCAGCCACGGCGCGGCCGCGACGAGGGCGCCGGTGAGGTCATCGCCCGGACGGAACTCGGGCAGCCCGGTCACGGGCAGGATCTCGACCTTGGCCGAGGCGTGATCGCTGAACTCAGGCTTGGCCGAATCAGACACCGGAAACTCCCGCAACGTCGAAGGCCGCCCGCACCATCGCGGCGGTCGCGTCCACATCGGACATCAGCAGCGGCACCGCGCGCACGGCCACGCCCGGCACCGTCACATCGTGGTCCTCCTCGGCGACGAGCCAGCCGTCCAGCACCCCGCCGTCGGAGCGAGCGCCGTAGTGCAGGCCGACGGCCTCGGCGGAGGTCTCCACGCCGATCGCCGTGAGGCACGCGTCGGCCATGCCGCGCAGCGCCTTGCCACCGATGATCGGCGAGATGCCCACGACCTTGGCCTTCGACTTGCGCAGCGCTTCGCGCACGCCCGGCACCCCGAGCGTCGTGCCGACGCTCACCACCGGGTTCGACGGCGCGAACAGGATCAGGTCGGCCTCGCCCAGCGCCTCGAGCACCCCCGGCCCGGGCTTGGCCTCCTCGGCGCCGACCGAAACGATCGAGTGCGCCGGCCGGTCGGCCCGGTAGCGCACCCACCACTCCTGGAAGTGGATCGCCTTCTGCTGCTCCGGCTGGTCGGGGTCGTCGATCACGACGTGGGTCTCCACGCGGTCGTCCGACATCGGCAGCAGCCGCACGCCCGGGCGCCAGCGGTCGCACAGCGCGTCGGTGACGGCCGAGAGCGGGTAGCCCGCGCGCAGCATCCGCGAGCGGATCAAGTGCGTCGCGATGTCCTTGTCGCCCAGCCCGAACCACGTCGGCTCCGCGCCGTACGCGGCGAGTTCCTCCTTGACGACCCACGTCTCGCCCGCGTGGCCCCAGCCGCGTTCGGTGTCGATGCCACCGCCGAGGGTGTACATGCAGGTGTCGAGGTCGGGGCAGATGCGCAGGCCGTGCATCCACACGTCGTCGCCGGTGTTCACCAGCGCCGTGACCTCGTGCGGTGACGGGCTCTCCGGCTCGCCGATCGCGGGCATCCCGAGTGCGGTCTTCACGCCGAGCAGGAAGCGCGCGCCACCGACTCCACCGACCAGTACGACGATCTTCACGACTGCGGATCCTCGCACGCGGAGGCACCGGGGCCCCAGTAGCGGTACCTGTGGTGCTCCGTACAGCCGAGCGCGGAATACAGCTTCAACGCGCCTTCGTTGCCCACGGCCACCTGCAACACCCACCTCTCCGCACCGTGCGCGCGGCCCCAGCCGGCCAGCGCGAACATGAGCGCCGACGCGAGCCCACGCCGGCGGAACTCCGGCCGCACGGCCAGCCGCGACACGTGCAGCCACCCGTCCACGATGGCACCGCGCACAGCTCCGGCGGTGACGCCGTCCACGTCAACCACGCCATAACCCACCTTGCCCGTGCTCAGCACGTGGCGTTCGGCCGTGCCCGGTGACGGGTTGTCCGCGGCCAGCTCCCACCACGCCGGCGTCGGCTCGTCGAGGACCTCGGCGTCCTGCGCGGGCCCGGCCGGCAGCGGCCCGACGAGCACCGACACCTGGTAGCCCGCGGCGTGCTTGGTCCACTCGCGCCAGCCGGCGGCCGCCACCTCACGCTCGGTGCCGCTGTCCTGGATCACCTGGACGACCGGTGGGATCCCCCGATCGTGGGCGAAGTCACAGACGGCCTTCAACGCGACGGCCACGCTCCGGCCGGGGTTGCCCACGGCGAGTGCGCTGTTGGCGCGCCCGGTGAAGCCGCCGGCCCAGCGCAGGCGCCAGTCGCCGAGGGGTTCGTCGACCACCGGCTGCCAGGCCTGCGCACACACGAGTTCGAGCTTTTCCGAGTCGTTCACGGTTAGATTGTCCTTGAGGCGGCACCCCATGTTCTCAGGGAGAACCGATGAGCTACGTGCGCAGGGACGACAAGCACAACGACGACCTGGTCGACGAGATCGCCGACGGTTTCGAACGCACCCTCAAAGAGAAGCGCGAGGGCGACACCAAGCCCGCCGGCCCGGGGTTCACCATCACCGGCGACGCGCGCAACGCCCCGAAGCCCCGCCGCCGGGACCGCTGAGCGGGACATTCGGCCCCATACCAGGGGTATGGCTAAGGGTTGCCTAAGCACTACCGGTGCCTCGGGAAGCGCGTAATGTCCGCAGGGACTGGCTAAGCAGAGAAAAGCAGGAGTACGCAGTGACCTACGTGATCGCCGAGCCCTGCGTCGACGTGCTCGACAAGGCGTGTATCGACGAGTGCCCCGTGGACTGCATCTACGAGGGCGAGCGGATGCTGTACATCCACCCCGACGAGTGCGTCGACTGCGGCGCCTGCGAACCGGTCTGCCCGGTCGAGGCGATCTACTACGAGGACGACGTCCCCGACAACTGGTCCGACTACACCAAGGCCAACGTCGACTTCTTCGACACGCTGGGCTCGCCCGGCGGTGCCTCCAAGGTCGGCAAGACCAGCCACGACCCCGCCTTCATCAAGGCGCTGCCCCCGCAGGGCGAATGACGACCCGCCCCCTGCCCGACTTCCCCTGGGATTCGCTCGCCGAGGTCAAGGCCCGCGCGCAGGCGCATCCCGGTGGGATCGTCGACCTCTCCGTCGGCACGCCCGTGGACCCGGTTCCGGCCGGGATCCGCGACGCGCTTGCGTCGGTCTCGGAGATCCCGGGCTACCCGGCCACCCACGGCACGCCCGCGCTGCGGACCACCGCGGTGGAGGCGCTGGGCCGGCGCTACGGCGTGGAGGGTCTGGAGCCCGACGCGGTGCTGCCGACGATCGGGTCGAAGGAAGCCGTGGCCTGGCTGCCGCGGCTGCTCGGCCTCGGTCAGGGCGACACCGTCGTGATCCCCGAGCTGGCGTACCCGACCTACGAGGTGGGTGCGCTGCTGGCGGGCGCCGACGTCATCCGCGCGGACGGGCTCACGCAGCTCGGTCCTCAGCGTCCGGCCATGATCTGGCTCAACTCGCCGTCGAACCCGACCGGCAAGGTGCTCGGGGTCGAGCACCTGCGCAAGGTTGTGGAGTGGGCGCGTGAGCGCGACGTGATCGTGGCGTCGGACGAGTGCTACCTCTCGCTCGGCTGGGACGCCGAGCCCGTGTCGGTGCTGCACCCGTCCGTCCACGGTGGACGGCTCGACGGGCTGCTGGCCGTGCACTCGCTGTCGAAGTCGGCGAACCTCGCGAGCTACCGCGCGGGCTTCATCGCCGGCGATCCCCGGCTGGTCAAGCAGCTGCTGGAGATCCGCAAGCATGCCGGGATGATCGTGCCGCGTCCGGTGCAGGAGGCCATGGTGGCCGGCCTGACCGACGACGAGGCCGTCGCCGCGCAGCGCGAGCGTTACCTGCGCCGTCGGCTCGTGTTGCGGAAAGCGTTGCAGGACAACGGTTTCGAGATCTCCCACTCCGAAGCCGGGCTGTATCTCTGGTCCACGCGCGGGGAACCGGCGCTGGACACCGTCGCGTGGCTGGCCGAGCGCGGCATCCTCGTGGCGCCGGGCACGTTCTACGGCCCGGCCGGCGGCAACCACGTGCGCGTGGCGCTGACCGCCACCGACGAGCGCATCGACACCGCCGCGGAGCGGTTGAACTCCTGATTCCCGAGCGGGCGCGCTTCGGTGCGCCCGCTCAGAAATCGCGTCCCGTGAAGCCCCGGTAGACGAACCTCGTGAGCGCCTCGACGGCCTCGTCGTCGCTCGGCGCCGTCCAGCCCGTGGGTTCCGGGGCGGTGAGCCACATCTGCGCGAAGTTGTCGATCAGCTGGTACATCATCACGATGCTCAGCTGCGTCGACGCGGGCAGCTCGTAACCGGCGGCTGTGACGCGCTCGAGGTGTCCCGTGAGGTCGGCCGCTTGTGTGACGCCGAAGCTCGCGAGGGTGCTCGCGAACCCGTCGTGGACCATCGACGCCTGGCGCAGCGCCTGCATCGTGGCCGCGTTGGCCTTGTAGAAGTCCCAGTACTGGCGCACGTGCCAGCGCACGGCCTCGGGGTCGCTGAAGTCCGACAGGTGGCCCTCCGCGGCCGCCTCCTCGTCGCCCGCCGCGGCCAGGTCGCCCAGGAGTGCTTCGAGCAGCTCCTCCTTGCCGGCGAAGTGGTTGTAGAACGAGCCCGCCGCGCGGCCGGCTTCCGCCGTGATGTCGGTGATCTTCGTGTTCAGGTAGCCCTTGCGCGCGAACACGCGCTTGGCCGCCTCCTTCAACGCGGTTTCCGTCTCGGCGGCCTTCCCCTTGCGGCTCGTCGCCGTCATCTCGGCACCTCCCTTGACACGAACGCTAGCAGCGCGCATGCTGAATCCAGATTCATTGAATCCTAATTCACTGGAGGGGACATGGACACCACAGTGCTGATCGCGGGAGCGGGCCCGACCGGCCTGACGCTGGCCATCGAACTGGCCCGGCGCGACGTCGCGGTCCGGCTCATCGACAAGGCGTCGGCGTTCTTCAACGGCTCCCGCGGCGACGGCCTGCAGCCCCGCACGCTGGAGGTTTTCGAGGACCTGGGTGTGCTCGACGCGGTGCTGGCCGCGGGCTCGCCGCAGTACCCGATGAAGGTCTACCTGGACGGCGAGTTCGTGCAGGAGCGCTGGATGAGCGACACCGTCGAGCCGACGCCCGCGGTGCCGTACCCGAACATCTGGTTCCTGGGGCAGTCGCAGACAGAGGGGATCCTGCGGGAGCGGCTGTCGTCGTTCGGGGTGCAGGTGGAGCTCGGGGTGGGGCTGGAGGGCTTCACGCAGTCTTCTTCGGGTGTGACGGCTTCGCTGTCGACGGGGGAGACGGTGGAGGCGGCGTACTTGGTCGGCGCCGACGGCGGCAAGAGCTTTGTGCGCAAGGCACTGGGGATTCCGTTCGAGGGCACAACTGATGAGTCGATCCGGATGTTGCTGGGGGACGTCCAGGCTTCGGGGCTTTCGCACGACTCGTCGTACTGGTTCGCGCCGGCTTCGTCGCCGATGAGCGGGGTGGCGTTCACGCCGCTGGCCGGTACCCCGCACTTCCAGTTCGGGGCGCCACTGGGGGATGGGGATCTGGCGGTGGAGACTTCGCTGCCGGCGTTGCAGGCGCGGCTGGACTCCGTGTCGGGCGGGGGGATTCAGCTGTTCGACCTGGCCTGGTCGACCGTGTGGCGGCCGAACATCCGCCTGGCTGCTTCCTTCCGCGTCGGGCGCGTGTTCTTGGCGGGCGACGCCGCGCACGTGCACCCGCCGACGGGCGGGCAGGGTCTGAACACCGGGGTCCAGGACGCGTACAACCTGGGATGGAAGCTGGCCTCCGGGTCCGCCGACTTGCTGGACAGCTACGAGCCCGAGCGGCGCGCGGTCGCGGCGCGGGTGCTGGGGATTTCGACGGCTTTGATGGAGAAATACACCGACGGGGATGAGGACGCGCATCGGCGGGGGTCGGAGACGCAGCAGCTGGATGTCGGGTACCGAGGTGGGCCGTTGGCTGGTGCTGGTGCCGGCTCGCTTCGGGCGGGGGACCGGGCTCCGGATGCACCGCTGGTGGATGCGAACGGCAAGTCGATGCGGCTGTTCGAGCTGTTCCGGGGGCCGCACGCTGCGGAGCTGGTTTTCGGTTCGGGTGTGGTGGGTTCGTCGGAGGTTCCGGGGTACCGGATCTTGCCCGCCGGGTCGGTGGCTTCGGGCCCGGACCTGGTGGACGCGGGCGGCCACGCTTACGCGGCTTACGAGGCCGCGGCGGGCCGCCGGGTGCTGGTTCGGCCGGACGGCTACGTCTGGTCGATCACGGCTTGGTGACTGGGGTTGAGTGGGTTGTCCACAGCTCCGTCGAGTTGTGGACGACTCGGTCCCCAACCGGCTTGACCACCGGTTTTGTCGGAGGTGGCCGATAGAATGGACATGGGGACGCCCCCTGGGGAGGGCGGGGGCTGTCTGTCGGCGGGTGTTCGGTCAGAGAGCCGCGTGAGCCGCCTTGTCGATCCGGGCCCACACCGCCGGCCAAGCCGCCCGGGCCTCGGTGCGCTTCAGCAGTTCGTGTTCCGCAATCCGGCCCGCGATGAAGCCGACCTCGCTGTCGGCGCCGGGCAGGACGGAGCGCACCTTCTCGGCCGCGATCACCGCGTCCTGGTGGTCGCCGAGGACGGTTTGGAGTTTGCGGGTCGCCTTGACCAGGTCGGTGAGGGCGGCGGCCTGCTTCTTCTTCGCCGACGAGCAGGCCAGCTCGGCGGTGTAGCGCAGCTTCTTGCTGTAGATGCGCAGGGCGTGCAGGTCGTCGTCCGGCGGGTCGGACGGCAGGGCGCGCACGGCCTTGAGAAGGCGGCGGTAGGGCTTGCGGACGTCGGTGGCGAGGCTGCCCGACCCGAGCGGCGTGGGGTCGAGCTCGTGGTCCGGCGTGCGCGTGAGCTGGGCGATGCGCTGCAACAGCGTGGCGTAGCGGGCGCTCGACAGGGCGCGCGCCAGCCGCCGGCGGGCGGCGCCGCGTTCGGTGACGAACTTCGAGACCAGGCGACGGCCCGCGGGTTGGTCGCGGACCTCGAAGGTGGCGATCACCTCGCGCAGGTGGCCGATCAGCACGTCGTAGTCGCGGACCTCGCCGAGGGACTGGCCGAGCCAGCCCAGCTCGACGCGCACGGGCTCGGCGGAGCCGCCGATGAGCGCTCCGGAGGTCTTCAGCACACTGCGCATCCGCCGGAGGGCGACGCGCATCTGGTGCAGGTCTTCGGGATCCGCGCCGCTGCGGGTGCCGGGCTCGCGGGCCAGCAGCTCGCGCAGCTCGTGGTCCAGCTTGGCCCGGATGTGGGTGGCCGCCGGGTCCCGGGGGCCGGCTTTCGCGGGCTCGTCGGGCAGGCCGAGCTCGGCCGGGGTCGTCGGCTCAGGTGCGCGGCGGCGGGTCGAGGAGGGCAACGATTCGGTGGTCACAACATGAATGGTAGGTGAACCCGCAGGCAGAGTGGACGTGACGTGTGACGAAAAAGGGCGCGCCCCTGGTGGAGCGCGCCCCGTTTCGTAAAGGATCAGTTCGCGTGCAGCGCTTCGTTCAGCTCGATCCCGACGCCGGTGCGCGACACGACCTCCACCGCACCCGTCGCCGAGTTCCGCCGGAAGAGCGCACCCGAAATACCCGAGATCTCCCGGGCCTTCACGGTCTTGCCGTCGACGACGACCTTCGTGCCGGCCGTGATGTAGAGCCCGGCCTCGATCACGGAGTCGTCGCCGAGGGAGATCCCCACGCCGCCGTTGGCGCCGATCAGGCAGCGCTCGCCGATCCCGATGACCTCCTTGCCGCCGCCCGAGAGCGTGCCCATGATCGACGCCCCGCCGCCGACATCGCTGCCGTCGCCCACGACCACGCCCGCCGAGATGCGGCCCTCGACCATGGACGCGCCGAGCGTGCCGGCGTTGAAGTTCACGAAGCCCTCGTGCATCACGGTCGTGCCGGACGCGAGGTGCGCGCCCAAGCGCACGCGGTCGGCGTCGGCGATGCGCACGCCCGTGGGCAGCACGTAGTCGACCATCCGCGGGAACTTGTCCACGCCGTACACGGTCACCGCGCCACGGCTGCGCAGCCGCAGCCGGGTCTGCTCGAAGCCCTCGACGGGGCACGGGCCGTGGTTCGTCCACACGACGTTGGCCAGCTTGCCGAAGATGCCGTCGAGGTTCTGCCCGTGGGGCTGCACGAGCCGGTGCGACAGCAGGTGCAGCCGCAGGTAGGCGTCGTACGCGTCGGCCGGGGCCGTGGCCAGGCTGTCGATCGTCACGCGCACCGCGACGACCTCGACACCGCGGTCGGTGTCGGGCCCGAGCAGCGCTGCCGCGGCGTCGCCGAGCAGCTCGGTGGTCTCGGCGGCCGACAGCCGCTCGGTGCCACTGGCGCTGGTGCCGGTCAGTTTCGGGTGCGGGTACCAGGTGTCCAGCACCGTCCCGTCGGACGCGACGGTGGCCAGCCCGACGCCGACGGCGCCGGTCGTTTCGGGGTCAGGGGTCTGCTCGCTCACGCCGGTCACGGTAGTCGAGTGACGCGCCTCAACCCGTGGTGGCCTGCTGGTTCACGAGCTTCTTCACCGACGTGAGCGCGCCCGAGATGGTGATCAGCGCCTGCGTGCACGCGCCACCCGGGCTCGGCACGGTCGTGCACCCCGCCCCGCGGAACGCGCTCACGCCCTGGTCGAGCGCGGCCGCCGCGTGGTCGAGCGCCACGTCGACGGTCTTGCCGGCCGCTGCGCGCTCGTGCACCGACGCGGCCGTGCCGCCGACCTCCGTGACGAACTTCTCGCAGCCCTTCGGCAGCTGCGTCTGCGGGCTCGTGTAGCAGGCGTCGGCGGACAGCGCGTCGAGCTTGATCGGCAGGGCGTCCGGGCCCGGCGAGCCGGGGTTCGGGCCGGGCGTGGGGCCCGCCTCGGAGCCGCAGCCGGTCAGGACCAGGGTCAGGAGGACGCCGCCGAGAGCGACCAGGGAGCTTCGCGTGCGCACGTCCCTCACCGTAGCCCTCGCACCGGGTCGGTACGGTGCCGGTATGACCTCGTTGGACCTGCGCGCCGACCCCGCCGACCTCACCGCCACCCTCGTCGACGCGTTCAGCGTCTCCGGCGAGGAGGGCCGGCTCGCCGACGCCGTGCAGGCCGCGCTCACCGAGCAGGCGCCGCACCTCGAGGTCGTCCGCAACGGCGACGCGGTGCTCGCGCGCACGAACCTCGGCCGCGGCTCGCGCGTGATCCTCGCCGGGCACCTCGACACCGTGCCGGAGAACGCCAACCTCCCGTCGCACCGCACCGGATCCGGCGACGAGGAGCTGCTCCACGGCCTCGGCTCCGTCGACATGAAGGGCGGCGACGCGGTGTTCCTGCACCTCGCCGCCACGCTGCCCGAACCGAAGCACGACATCACCTTCGTCTTCTACGACAACGAAGAGGTCGAAGCGGTCAAGAACGGCCTCGGCCGCATCGAGCGCGAGCTGCCCGAGTGGCTGGCCGGCGACCTGGCCGTGGTCGGCGAGCCCTCCAACGGCACGATCGAGGCCGGCTGCCAGGGCACGCTGCGCGTCGAGATCCGCACGAGCGGGACCCGCGCGCACACCGCCCGCGCGTGGATGGGCGAGAACGCGATCCACGCCTTGGCCGAGCCCCTGCGCCGGCTCGCCGAGTACGCGCCGCGCGTGGTCGACATCGACGGCCTCACCTACCGCGAGGGCCTGCAGGCCACGAAGATCTCCGGCGGCGTGGCCGGCAACGTCGTGCCCGACGCCGCCGTGCTCACGGTCAACTTCCGCTTCGCCCCGGACCGCAACCCCACGCAGGCGGAAGCCCACGTGCGTGAGGTCTTCCACGGCTACGACGCCACGCTCACGGACCTCTCGCCGGGCGCGTTGCCTGGTCTTTCGGCCCCGGCGGCCGCCGAGCTCGTGGCCGCCGCCGGTGGCCGCGCGGCCGCCAAGCTCGGCTGGACCGACGTCGCGCGCTTCGCGGCGCTGGGCATGCCGGCCGTCAACTTCGGCCCCGGCAACCCGAGCCTCGCGCACACGCAGCAGGAACACGTGCACGTGGCGGAGATCCGCCAGGTGGCCGACATCCTGCGCAAGTTCTTGAGCTGACGGCCGGCCGCCGCGCCCTGCTCACCCACCCCCAATGTGGCATTGGGTGCGCTGAACGCACCGAACGCCGCATCGGGTGCGTTGGGCGCACCGAACGCGGCATTGGGGTGCTTGCCGCAACCCGGCGGCCGGGGGTGAGTGGCGAGGACGGCTAAGCGCGAACGGCCTGGATGTCGAGCTTGATCTCGATCGTCGAGCCGACCATGACCAGGCCTTTGGCCAGCGTCTGCTGCCAGTTGATCGTGAAGTCCTCGCGGTGCAGCTCGGTCGTGGCGATGGCGCCGAGCCGGTCGCCGTTCCACGTCCGCAGGCCCAGGTAGCCGGCGTCCAGCCGCACGCCGCGGCTGGCTCCGTGCAGGTTGAGCGTGCCGTCGATGCTCCAGCGGTCGCCGGGCGCGCGGCGGAACCGGTGCCCGTGGAAGCGGATCTGCGGGAAGCGGCGCACGTCGAGGAAGTCCGGGGACCGCAGGTGGTCGTCGCGCTTCTCGGCCGAAGTGTCGATGCTCGCGGCGTCGATCACGACCTCGACGGTGGAGTCCTCGATCTGCTTGCCGACGACGATGCTGCCCTGGAAGCTGCGGAACCGGCCGTGGACCTCGCACAGCCCGATGTGCCGCGCGATGAACCGGATGGCCGTGTGGTCGGGGTCGAGCACCCATTCGCCCGGGTCGGGGAGCTGGCGGTTGTCGTCCGGCACGAGCCGCAGGTCCGCGAGCGAGGTGTGGTCGCCGCTCACGACCTCGACGGTGCTGTTTTGTGCCTGGTAGCCGCTCGCGCTCACGGACACCGCGTATGTCCCGGCCGACAAGGTGCTCACTGCCAGGCCGAACTCGTCCGCGACGGCCTTCGTCTGACGCTGGCTGCGCTTGTGCAGCATCACCATCTGCGTGCCCGGGAGCGGGTGGCCGTTCTCGTCACCGACCCGCACACTCAGGAGTCCGGCATCGGCGTTGAACGTCACGGGCCCGCCACGCTGTCCGTTGCTTCGCTTGCGCCCGAACACGTCGTCTCCTCTGCTTGACTTTGTCGGGGCACGTTATCAGCGACGTCAACGGAAGCCGGACCTGTTGAGCCGTAGTGAAGTCCGGCAGCGGGATCCCGGGCAGCGGTTCCGGGGCCGGGGCCTGGTGTTTCAGGCCCCGGCGCCGGGTTCAGCGGCCTTCGAGCGAGCGGACGTTGTCGCCGAACGTCCAGTTCTTCGAGCCGTCCCAGTTGATGGACCAGGTCATCAGGCCCTTTACGCCTGAAACGGCACGATAGGCCTGCGAGACGAGGTTCGGCGCCATGTACCCACCGCCCGCGCCGGACTGCGCCGGTAGCCCGGGCACCTGCTTGTCGAGCGGCACCTTCACCGTCGTGCCCTGCACGACCAGGCCGTTGGCGAGGCAGTTGGTCTGCGTGGTGAAGCCCTGCACGGTGCCGGCCTCGTAGGAGTCACCGGAGCAGCCGTACATGGAGCCGTTGTAGTACTGCATGTTCAGCCACCACAGGCGGCCGTTGTCGGCGTACTTCTTGATGATCGGCAGGTACGAGCCCCAGATCGAGCCGTAGGTGACGCTGCCGCCGGTCACGTAAGCGGTTTCGGGCGCCATCGTGAGGCCGAAGTTCGACGGCATCTGCGCGAGCACGCCGTCGATGATGCGGATGAGGTTCGACTGCGAAGCGGAGAGCGAGTTGATGTTCCCGCTGCCGGTCAGACCAGTCTCGATGTCGATGTCGATTCCGTCGAAGTTGTACTTCTTGAGGATCGGCACGATCGTGCTCACGAACTTGTCCGCCACCGTCGACGACGACAGGTCGATGCCCGCCGCCGCGCCGCCGATGGACATCAGGATCGTGGCGCCCGAGGCCTTGGCGGCGCACATGTCGGCCGGGGTCGCCACCTTCACGCCGGCGTCCATGCCGTCTTCCCACAGCACCGTGCCGTCGGACCGGATGACGGGGAAGGCCGCGTTGATCACGTTGTAGCCGTGGGACTTGATGCGGGCGTCGGTGATCGGGACCCAGCCGAGGCCCGGGTGCACGCCGTTGGCTGCGCCGTCCCAGTTCTCCCAGTAGCCCTGCAGCACCTTCCCGGCGGGCTTCGACTTCGCCGCGCACGTGTCGGCCTGCACCGACGCCCCGGCGGTTCCCGTGAGCCCCGCCAGCGGCAGGGCGAGCGCAGCGGCCACCACCGCGCCGAAGATCCGTGACTTGCGACCGAACATACCGGCTCCCGTCTCGCGGCAACGCTGTCCCAGCACGCGGCGTTCCGGGGAACGGTAAGCGGCGAACGGAGCAGTTGACTACCTACGAACGAGTGGTCTAGACAAATGAGTGGTCTGGACAAGTAGATCGGGTTGGAGGAAGGAGATTCCAGCGATCACCCTCAAAGCAATCTTTGCCACTGGAGGGCTGAACAACTCGACGACCAACAGCTACGACTCGCTCAACAACCTGATCGGCCTGCCAGCTACACCTACGACTCGCTCTCCCGAGGTTGCCACGGTCACCGACGGACGCGGGGTCCGGCTGAACCACGGCTACGGCTAGCTCGACCGCGTGGTCTCGGTGACCAAGCACAGCAACGCTGTCGTGCTGCAGAGCGCGGCATCGGCCTCCCCTTGCCGGCGGTGTGATACATCGAGGATTCGCTCACGCGCGGCCAGGCGGTGGAGTTGACCTCGACCGTCGAGGTGCCGCCCGCACTGCCGGTTGGCTGGGGCCCCCTTGCGCGCACGCGCCAGGTGCATCCGGCCGCGACGGCCTGGCGCGAACCCCGCGCCAGGCCGCCTCTGGCTCACGCCGCCCGCGACGTTTGCTCCACGCCGGCGGCAGGGGCGCGCTTTCTGCTCCCTCGCGCGTGGTTGAACAACACGTTCAGCACGAACGCGCACAGCGCTGTGCTGGTGATGGCGCTGCCGAAGACGATCTGCAGGCCCTGTGGTAGGTGCGTGTAGATGGACGGCGCCACCACCGGCACCATGCCGACCGCGATCGACAGGGCGACCACCAGCAGGTTGTGGTTGTCGGCGTAGTCGACTTTCTTGAGCACCCTGATCCCGACCGCGGACACCATCGCGAACATCACCAGCCCCGCCGCGCCCACCACCGGGTCCGGCAGCGACGCCACCACCGCCCCGAGCTTGGGCACGCAGCCCAGCACGATCAGCATGGCGCCGGTCGCCGCCGTGATCCACCGGCTGCGGATGCGGGTGATCTCGACCAGGCCGACGTTCTCGGCGTAGGCGGTGTCGATGAACGAGTTCATGATTCCGGCGAGCACTCCGGAGAGCCCGTCCGCGGCCAGGCCGCGGGCGAGGTCGCCTCTGCTGAGCGGCTTGCCGACCATCTCCGAGACCGCCAGCATGTCGGCCGTGGACTCGGTGAACGTCACCAGCATGACCACGCACATCGAGAGCACGGCGGCGATCGGGAAGTGCGGGGCGCCGAACTGGAACGGCATCGGGAACCCGAACCACGGGGCGCCGGCCACCCCGGCCAGGTTCACGAAACCGAGTGGTACCGCCACCGCGGTGCCCAGCACGAGCCCGATCAGCACCGCGGCCTGGCCGAGGATTCCCTTGAACAGCCGCATGAACGCGACGATGACCAGGATCACCCCGGCCGCCAGCGCCAGCCGCGGCACCGACGCGTAGCCCGGCGCGGTGCTGTCGCTCCCGGCGACCAGCTGCACGCCGACCCCGATCAGGGACAGCCCGATCACCGTGATCACCGTGCCGCTGACGATCGCCGGGAAGTACCGCACCACCCGCGCGAACAGCGGCGCGATGACGAGCCCGAAGATCCCCGCGAGCAGCATCGAGCCGTACACCGCTTGTAGCCCGTAGCCCTTGGTGATCAGGATCATGGGGGTGATCAGGGTGAACGTGGCGCCCGCCACGATGGGCAGCCGGACCCCGAGGATCCGGCCCACCCCTGCGCTCTGGATCAGCGTGATGACCCCGGACACGAGCAGGTCGGCGTCGACCAGCAGCGCGATCGTGTCGTGCGACAGGCCGGCGGCCGCCCCGAAGATGAGCGGGACCGCGATGCAGCCGGTGTACATGATGAACAGGTGTTGCAGGCCCAGCAGCAGCAGCCGGCCCGTCGGCGGTACCTGGTCGGTGGGGTGGCGGACCCCGTTCTCGGTGGGGGACATGCCGGCCTCCTAGCGGGCCGCGGCGGCGTTGAGGCGGGCGGCCTCGCGCTCCGCCGCGGCGTTCGGCCGAAGAGCCCGGGACCCGGCGAGCTTGGCGGCGATGTGGTCGGCCACGGTGGTCGGCGTGTAGAGCGGCTGCTCGCCTTCGGGCACGCACTGGGGCAAGACCTCGATGACAGCGTCGAAGTTGCCGTCGTGGAAGTAGGCGGCCGACCGGCGCGGGATCAACCGGCCCGTGCCGTCGGTCGGTGGCAGCACCCGGTGCAGGGTCGAGCGCCACTGGTCGTTCGTCCAGCGGGCCAGGGCGTCGCCGAGGTTGACCAGCAGCGCGCCGTCGGCGGGCAACACGTCGTGCCACGCCCCGTCGCCGTCGAGGATCTGCAGCCCCTGCACGGCGTCGGCCCACAGCACGGTGACGATGCCGTAGTCGGTGTGCGCCCCCATGCCCATCTGACCCCGGTCCACCACCGTCTCCTGCTCGGGCAGCCGGTAGTTGTTCATCCGCAGCACGTCGATCGAGTGCGTCGTGCGGGTGGCGAAGAAGTCCTCATCGAGGCCGAGCGCGAGCGCGAAGATGTCGGTGAGTCGGTGGGCCAGTGCGCCGGCGTGGGTCATCCACTCCGTGACCCGCTCCCGGAAACCGGGCACGGGTGGCCAGATGTTCGCCGGGTAGTGGTCGGCGGGCAGCTCCGGTGCCCCGGCCGCAGTCACGTCGGCGCCGACGTTGAACGCCTCGAACAGGTCTTCCGGGCTGGTCACACCGAGACTGAGGCTCACCTTCTCCGCGCGGGGCGGGGTGTAGCCGCGGTTGGTCTCCGGCGTCGCGGGGAGCCACTGTCGCTTCTCGTCCGCCGGCCGGGAGAAGAACGCGTCGATCGCCCTGGCGAGCCCGTCGGCCGCCGCGGCCGGGATGCCGTGCCCGACGATCTGCATGAAGCCGACCGTTCGGGCCGCCTCGTCGACCGCCGCCGCGATCGCGGCCAGGTCGGACGCGGACCCGCCGGGCCAGCGGCTGAGGTCGATGAGGGGGACCTGCAGGGTGCCGGAGTGGGGACCGGACATGGTGGCACCGACCTTTCGCATCGAGCGCGGGGCGGCTGCCTCCGCACACCGTTCACCAGTGTGGTGACCTGTGTTGCGGACATGTAACGAACCGAAGAATCCCCCGTTTCGATTGGTGTCACCTATCGCCGGCGACGATCAGCACCACGCGCAACCGGTCCTCGTCCACCCGGGCCCAGCGGTGCCGGGTCGTGCCGGGGTGGAACAGGCAGTCGCCCGGATCGAGCCGCACGGACTCCTCGCCCTCGAAGTCGACTCGCAGTCGGCCTTCCAGGACGATCAGCGCCTCGTCGCTGTCCCGCCAGAACCAGCCGTCGATGTCCTGGCCCGGCTCCGCGATGTACTCGATGATCTCGGCGATGGCGCCCGAGCCGCGGGCAGTCCTCGAGTACGCCGTCTCGGGCCGTTCGTTCAGGGCGTCGAGCCGGCGATCCGCCGCCCGCACCACGCGGATCGGCGAGGCCGGCAACGCGGGCAGCAGGTCGGCGGGGGAGACGGCCAGCGCTTCGGCGAGCCGGTACAAGGTGTTGACCGACGGTGCGTGCAGCCCTCGCTCCAGCTGGCTCAGGAAGGGCTGGCTGATGCCGGCGCGCGCGGCAAGATCTCGTGTGGACAGCCCCGATCGCGTCCGCGCTGCTCGTACCGCGGCCCCGACAAGTGCCCCGGCTTCGCCGGCTCGTCCTGTGTCCGTCGCCATCACCACTCCCTTTTCGTTGAGTCCGACGATAGGCGACACCATCTAAGACTGGGTTGGCTACGTGCGCCGGACAGGGTGCTCACCGGACTGTTCGTGGTGGCTGCGGCGCGCCGCTCTCGGCCGGGGCCGGCTCGGCGCCGCCCGGATCGAAAGGACACCGCGGCGCTGCTGCAGACGGCGACGGCGCGAGCAGCGGAAATCCACCATCGGGACCTGCTCACCGTCGCGGCCCTCGAGGTACTCGCAGACGACGACTGCGGTGCCTCGATGGCCGAACTCGGTCACGATGTGCCGTCGGGGTTCCCCCGAGTGTTCCTCGGATTCGAGGAACGCGAGGCCGTACCCCTCCGGCCGGCGGTGCTCGGGAAGCAAGAGCCTCTCCTCCAGTTCCGCGGAGCCAGGCTGCTCAGGCATTAGCATCGCGGTCGCGAAGTACTTGTCGAACACGTTCTTGATCGAAGCGACGTCGTCGTAGACGAAGTAGCCCCAGTTCTTCGAGCCGATCATGTCGAAGTTGAGGTACGCGGTGATCTTCGCGCGCTTGGCCGCCGCGATACTGTTCACGGAGAACTTCGAGCCGCGCATCCCCGACTCTTCGTCGGCCCACCAGGCGAACCGCACGCGCTGGGCCATCGCCGGATCGGTGCGCGCCGGCGTCAGCGCGACCTCCGGGATCGACGCGCTGCCGGAACCGTTGTCGTTGATGCTCGGCCCGGCGCTCACGCTGTCGAGGTGCGCGCCGAGCATGAGCACGCGGTTCGTGTCGCCCTTCGGCCATTCCGCGACGAGGTTCTGCGTCCGACCGGCACAGCTCGTGCACGTCTGACGGGTCACGGTGTAGCGGCGGCGCGCAGCTTACCCTCCACATAGGACACTGAGGCCGCGTAACCACCACCGTCTGAGCGGTTGCCGCCGTTCTGGCGGGCGATGGTCTCCAGCTGGTTGAGGTGCGTCTTGATGTTGGCGAGCGAGATGTCCGGCGCTACCGCGGCCGCCGCGACGGACGGCTGCGCGAGCGCGCCCAACGCGAACACCGGCGTCGCCAGGCCTGCGGTGATCCCTCTCCTGCCGGTCATCGGGTTCCCTTCGCGGACGGGGATGATCACCGTGAGTAAAGGAGTCGTCACAGGGTCGGTCAATGCTCCGAATGACCCAGGAAAGCATTACCCAGGCATTAATCAACCGCGAAAAACCCTTGAACATCAGGGCGTTTACCGGTCTGCGGTACGCGGCGCTACTTTCGTCGGGACTTGCTGTCAACCGGCCGTTGGTAGGTGTGGACCGGTGGTCCACAAGGGACCGTTCACCTCGCCGTCACCGACGTCGCCCGATGGTGGCGACGCTGGGGTTCTGCCTGGCGGGACGGCCCGTAGGCTGGGTTGGTGAGTGAACAGTCTGAGTTTCCGGACGGCCAGTACCCCGAGCGCCCGGTGGAGCGCCACAAGGGCCCGGTCGTGCTTCGGCGCGACCGTCGTGACCAGGGCAGCACCACCGACCAGCGGCTCCTGGACGCGCGCGGCCCGAGCGACTGGGTGCACACCGACCCGTGGCGGGTGCTGCGCATCCAGGCCGAGTTCGTGGAGGGCTTCGGCGCGCTCGCGGAGGTGCCGCGTGCGGTGACCGTGTTCGGCTCCGCGCGGACCAAGCGCGACGACCCCGAGTACGACCTGGGCCGCAAGATCGGCGGCGCGCTCGCCGAAGCCGGCTTCGCCGTGATCACCGGCGGTGGGCCGGGCGCGATGGAGGCCGTGAACCGCGGCGCGAACGAGGCCGGCGGCTTCTCCGTGGGCCTCGGCATCGAGCTGCCGTTCGAGCAGGGCCTGAACCCGTGGGTCGACCTGGGCGTGAACTTCCGCTACTTCTTCGCGCGGAAGACGATGTTCATCAAGTATTCGCAGGCCTTCATCTGCCTGCCCGGCGGCTTCGGTACGCTCGACGAGCTGTTCGAGGCGCTGGTGCTGGTCCAGACCAAGAAGGTGACCAAGTTCCCGGTGGTGCTGTTCGGCACCGAGTACTGGGGCGGGCTTTACGACTGGATCTCGAAGTCGGTGCTCGACGGCGGCAAGATCGGCGAGAAGGATCTCGACCTGCTGCACCTCACCGACGACATCGACGACGCCGTGCGCGTGGTCGAGGAGTCGTACCAGGCCTGGGAGGACACCCACTGATGAGCTCGTTGCGCCGGGTCTGCGTCTTCTGCGGGTCCTCGATGGGCTTCACCCCGGCGTACGCGGAGGCCGCCGCCGAACTGGGCAAACTGCTGGCCCAGCGCGGCATCGGCCTCGTGTACGGCGGTGCGAGCGTCGGCACCATGGGCGTGGTTGCCGACGCCGCGCTGGCGGCGGGCGGTGAGGTGATCGGCGTGATCCCCGAGGCGCTGTCCAGTGTGGAGATCGCGCACGCGGGCCTCACCGAGCTGCACGTGGTCTCCGACATGCACCAGCGCAAGGCCAAGATGGCCGCGCTGTCCGACGGTTTCCTCGCGCTGCCCGGCGGTGCGGGGACGTTGGAGGAGCTGTTCGAGGTGTGGACCTGGGCTCAGCTCGGCCTGCACTCGAAGCCCATCGGTCTCGTCGACGTCGGCGGTTACTACGGCCCGCTCGTGTCCTTCTCCGACCACATGGTCACCGAAGGGTTCCTGGGCGCCGGCTACCGCGACCTGCTGCTGGTCGACTCCGACGCGTCGGCGCTGCTGGACCGCTTCGCCGAGTACGCCCCGCCTGCGCCCCCGAAGTGGAACTGACTCAGGCGGCGCCCTCGCTCGGGCGCTTGTGGTAGGTGTCCACGTACTCCTGGCCCGAAAGCTCGAGGATCGAGTACATGACCTCGTCGGTCACGGAGCGGCGGATGGCCGACGACGAGTCCTGGCCCTCGTAGCGGGAGAAGTCCAGCGGGGTGCCGAACTTGATCTTGATCTTGCACACGTGCGGGATCTTCGAGCCGTCCGGCTGGATGCCCTCGGTGCCCCACAACGCGACGGGCACGACCTTCGCGCCGGTGGACAGCGCGAGCGCCGCGACGCCAGTGTGGCCGCGGTGCAGGCGGCCGTCGAGCGAACGCGTGCCCTCGGGGTAGATCGCGAACACGCCGCCGTCGTCGAGCACGCGCCGCCCGGCTTCCAGGGCGGCGAGGCCGGCGGAGGCGCTGCCGCGCTCGACGGGGATGTAGCCCAGCGCGTCGAGCGAGTTGGCGATGAAGCGGCCCTTCAGGCCCGTGCCGGTGAAGTACTCGGCCTTGCTGAGGAAACACACCTTGCGCGGCGTGGTGAAGGTGATCACGCCGGTGTCCAGCGCCGCGCGGTGGTTGGCCGCGAGCAGCACCGGTCCGTCGGCCGGCACGTTCTCCACACCCTCCACCTCGGGGCGGTAGATCGTGCGGACCAGCGGGCCGAGCACGAAACGGACGAGCAGGGGCAGCAAGGGGTCTCCCTCCGGCGGGCAGGTCGGTGGCACCAGCATGGCACGATCGGCCGATGAGCTGGTTCGAACGTCGCACCTGGCAGGAACCCGCGTGGACGCCCGCTGACATCCTGGCGGCCAAGCGTGACCGCACGGTTTCCGTGGTGCTGCCGGCGCTGGACGAAGAGCGAACTGTCGGTGACGTCGTCGCGTCGGTGCGGCCACTGCTCGGCAACGTCGTCGACGAGCTGGTGGTCGCCGACTCCGGTTCCACCGACGCCACCGCCGAGGTCGCGGCCGCGGCCGGCGCGCGGGTGGTGCACCGCGAGGACGTGCTGCCTGAGCTGCCGCCGCGCTCCGGCAAGGGCGAGGTGCTCTGGCGATCGCTGGCCGCGACGACCGGCGACGTCGTGGTCTTCCTCGACTCGGACCTCGTGGACCCGGACCCGGCGTTCGTGCCGGCGTTGCTCGGGCCGCTGCTCACCGAACCCGGCGTGCACCTGGTCAAAGGCTTCTACCGGCGTCCGTTGCGGCTGGAGAGCACCGGCGGCGGCCGCGTGACGGAGCTGCTGGCCCGGCCCGTGTTGTCCGCGTTGCGCCCGGCGCTGGGTGAGCTCGTGCAGCCGCTCGGCGGCGAGTACGCGGGCACGCGCGAGTTCTTCGAGTCGGTGCCTTTCGCCGGCGGCTACGGCGTGGAGATCGGCCTGCTGCTCGACGCCGAACAGCGCTACGGCCTCGACGGACTCGCCCAGGTCAACCTCGGCGTCCGTAAGCACCGCAACCGCTCGCTGCTGCAGCTGGGCGTGATGGCTCGGCAGATCCTCGGCACGGCCCTGGGCCGCTGCGGCGTGCCGACCGACGCCGACGCGCGGCTGACGCAGTTCGTGCAGGTGTCGGGGGAGTGGCTGCCCGACGTCAGCGAGATCCCCGTGCTGGACCGGCCGCCGATGGCGCAGGTGCGGGCCGCCCGTCCTCGAGGCTGAGCACGCGGTCGAAGCCGGCCAGGTGCTCAGGGCGGTGCGTCACGAGGACGACGGTCCCTTTTGCGTTCGCGAGGACGCGGGCGAGGACCTCGTCGCCGTGGGTTTCGTCGAGGCCTTCCACCGGCTCGTCGAGGACGAGGACCGGCGGGGCGGCGAGAACGGCACGCGTGAGGACCAGGCGCTGGCGCTGGCCGCCGGAGAGGGTGGTGGCGTCGCGGTCCAGGGGGACGTCGAGGTCGGTGACGGTGCAGGCGGTGCGGAGGTCTTCGTCGGACGCTCTTGGCGAGGCGATGAGGAGGTTTTCGCGGACGGTGGTGGCGAAGACGTGCGCGTCGGCGAGGGCGCCGGAGACCACCTGCGGGCTGGGGCCTTGGATCTGTTGACTGTCCACTGTGGCCCGGCCGGACGTGGGTGTGGTGAAGCCGAGCAGGACGTGGAGCAGGGTGGTTTTGCCGGCGCCCGACGGGCCGAGCACGCCCAGCCGGGTGCCCGGTGGGAGGTCGAGGTTGATGTTTTGGAGGGCGGGCTGTCGGCCCGGGTACTGGACTGTCACGTTCTCCAGCCTCAGGTGACCGGGTCCGGTGTGTTCGGGAGTCTCCGGCGGGGTGGTCGCCAGCAGTTCGCGCACGCGGTCCAGTGACGTCCGCAGCTCCGGGACTCGCTGGGCCGCGGCGATCAGGGGCAGGACGATCTCGAACAGCGCCAGCACGGCCAGTGTCAACGCGGCGGTCACCGGCAGACTCGCGCCGGCGAGCAAGGCCACGACTGCCGTCGTCGCGAGCTGGATGAAGGCGCCGGCCGCGGTCAGCGCTGACAGCCGGGTCGAGACGCTGCGGGCCCGCGCGGCGATCCCGTCGATCACGGTGTCGGCGGCTTTCGTCGCCTGAGGTTCGGCGCCGTAGGCCACGAGTTCATGGCGGCCGGTGACCAGCTCGACCGTGCGTTCGGCCAGCTCCTGCCGCGCGGGCGAGGTGAGGGCCTGGCTCTTCGCCGTGACACGTGCGGCCAGCCACGGCAGCAGCGCACCCGCGATGAGCAGCCCGGCCACGAGCACCGCCGCGGCCGGGAGACTCACGAATGCCGTGACCACGGCCAACGCCAGGCCGACGATTCCCGCCACCGCAGCCGGAAGTGCCAGCCGTAGCACGGCGTCCTGTACGGCGTCCACATCGGACACCAACCGCGTCACGAGGTCGGCGCCGGAATGTTCGGCGACGCGCCTCGGCACGAGCGCCGCGTACACCCGGGCCCGCAACGCCCCGAGATAACGCAGCACGACCTCGTGCCCGGCCAGGCGCTCGGCGTAGCGCAAACCACCGCGGGCCAAGGCGAACACGCGCACCGCCACGATCGCGACGGTCAACGCGGCGAGCGGCGGACGCTCGGCCGCCCGCATCAGCAGCCACGCTGCCGTTCCGGTCAGCGCCAGCCCGGAGATCTCGGCGCCGGCTGCGAGCAACGCGGCCCGGAGCAGTCGTGCGACGTTCATCGGACCCCCAGGGGAACTCGGCCGCCCACGAGCGGGACGGAACGCGTCGCCATCGCGGCCAACGCGGGGTGGTGCGCGACGAACAACGCCGTGCGGCCGGGCAGCAACGCCGCGGCCCCGTCGAGCACCGCCTGCTCGGTGCGCCGGTCGAGCCGCGCGGTGGGTTCGTCGAGCAGCACGAGCCCGGTGTCGGTTCGAGCAAGGGCGCGGGCGAGGCCGACGCGTTGCCGTTGCCCCGCCGACAATCCCGCGCCCAGCTCGCCGATGCGCGTCGCGTAGCCCTCGGGCAGCTCGGCGACGACCTCGTCGAGCGCGGCAGCGCGGGCGGCGGCGGGTACGTCGGCTCCGGAACCGAGCGCGATGTTCTCCGCGACGGTGCCGCTGAACAACGTCGGCCGCTGCGGCAGCCACGCCGTGTCGCGCAGCCAGGCCGCGTGGTCGAGGGACCGCAGGTCGACGCCATCCACGAGCACCCGGCCGGTTGTCGGCGTGACGAACCCCAGCAGCACGGCCAGCAGCGTCGACTTCCCGGAACCACTCGGCCCGGCGATGGCGACGTGGTCACCGCGACCGATCACGAGGTCCACTTCGGACAATGCGGTTACCTCGCCGTAGCGCACGGAAACACCGTCGAACTCGATCTCCGGCGGGCCCGCCGGCCGGGTCACCGTGCCACCGCGCCGGGCCGGCAGGGGAGTAGCCAAGGCTTCACGCATCGCCGTGAGCCCTTCGGCCGCCGCGTGGAACTTCGCGCCCGCCGCGCGCAACGGCAGGTACGCCTCGGGCGCGAGCACCAGCACGAGCATCGCCGTGTGCGCGGTGAGAGAGCCTTCGAGCAGGCGGAACCCGATGGGCACGGCGATCAGCGCGATCGACAGTGTCGCCACCAGTTCCAGGACCAGCGACGACAGGAACGCGACGCGCAGCGTGCCCAGCGTCGCGTCGGCGTGGGCGTCGGCCATCGCGCGCACGTGCTGGGCTTGCGCGCGGGCGCGGCCGAACAGCTTCAACGTCGGCAGGCCACGCACGGCGTCGAGGAAGTGCCCGCCCAGCCGGGTGAGCAGCGCCCACTGCCGTTCCGTGCGCGCCTTCGCACGAGCCCCGACCAGCGCCGCGAACACCGGGATCAACGGCAGCGTGGCCACCACGATCAGCGCCGACGTTAGGTCCGTCGTGACCAGCCGCACCACCACGGCAACCGGCACGAGCACCGACGCGACGAGCGCCGGAAGGTAGCCGGTGAGGTACGCCGTGGTCGCGTCGACGCCCTTCGTGACCTGCGTGGTGACCACGCCGGCGTCGGCCGTCGACCCGAGCAGCCGCCGGCGAAGCCCGGCCTGGGCGTCGGCCGCGAACCGGCCGGTGACCACGCTTTGCCCCAGCGTGAGCAGCACCCGCGCGCCCACGGCGACAAGGAGCGTGACGCCCAGGCCGCCGCCGGTGAGCAGCGTCGCGAGGCCTTCTGCCTGCAACAGGATCACGCCGGCGGTCAGCGCGCCGAGGACTCCGAGCAGGACCAGGTACCGGCGCGAGCCGGGCAGTGACGGCATTTCTTCCCCCTCTAGAAGTGCAGCAACGACTGCCGGTCGACCGGCCCGCGGTTCGCCCGCCAGGTCAGCAACTGCACGACCACCAGCACCACGAGCACGGGCACCGCGAACCACGCGAGCAGCCCCGCTGTCTCGGGTGCGGTGAAGGCGTCGGAAACGGTCAGCGCGTACCCAGGGTCCGAAGTGGACACCAGAATCGTCGGGAACCGCAGTGCGCCCACCACCAACGCCGGGGTCGCCGACAGCAGCATCGCCGCGGGCAGCGCGAGCCGGTACCGCTTGGACCGCAGTCCGAACAGGACGGTCCCGAACGCGGCGAACGCCACTGCTGTCACCGCGATCGCGGCCCACGAGATCCCCGACACCGCCAGCGCGCCCCACGCCGTGGCCACCACCAGGAAGGTGCCGACCGGCGTGGCGAACGTCTTCGCGAACCGCGCCGCCCGGCCGGCGAGCTCCGCCGGGCCGCGCACGGTGAGGAACACCGCGGCCTGCAGCCCGAACAGCGCCACGAACCCGAGCCCCCACAGCACGGCGTACGGGTCGAAGAGCGCGAGCACGTCGTCGACCGGGTTGCCCTGGGCGTCGACCGGCAGGCCGAGCACGAGGTTGCCCAGGAACAGGCCCCACGCCAGCGTGGTCACGAGCGCGCCCGCCGTGATGCCGAACGACCACGGCCCGCGGCGCGCGTCGGGCCGGCGGCTGCGCAGCTGAACCGACGCGGTGAATGTGACGAGCCCCAGCAGCAGCGCCACCACCAGCACGTACGCGCCGGCGAACACCCGGCCCTCCAGGTGCGGGAACACGCCGAACAGCACCCCGACGGCGGCGATCAGCCACACTTCGTTGGCCAGGAAGAACGGCCCGAGCGCACCCAGCGCCCGCCGTTGCTTCGCCTCGTCGCGGCCGAGGCCGGGCAGCAGGAAGCCCACGCCGTAGTCGTAGCCGGCCAGTGCGAAATACCCGCCGAGCAGCAGCCCGAGCACACCCCACCAGATGGTCGTCATCGTCAGACTCCGCTCAGTACGGGGAGTTCGGGCTCCGCGGGCGCCTCTTCCGGCTCCGGCCCACGCCGCGCGATCCGCGACAGCAGCACCCAGTCGGCCACGGCGAGCGCCGCGAACAGCACGCCGAACGCGATGAAGGAGAACAGGACCTGGCCGCCGGGCACGTCGGCGACCGCGTCGGCCGTGCGCAGCTTCCCCCAGATCAGCCACGGCTGGCGGCCGATCTCCCGCACGAGCCAGCCGCAGATCGCGGCCACGAACGGCAGCGCGATCGCCGGGACCATCAGGTAATGCAGGAACCGGGCGCACATCAGCCAATTGCGGATCAGCAGGATCGTGCCGGCCAGCGAGCACAGCAGCGCAACGAACCCGATCCCGATCATCGCCGCCAGTGGCACCCCGACGGCACTCTCGCCGAGCTTGTCCGGCTGGTACTTCGCGAGCTCGCCGAACTGCACGAAGCCCTGGTTGATCGTGACGATGCTGCCGATCAGCGCCGTGACCACGCCGAACCGCATCGAGCGGGTGAAGAAGTCGACCTCCGCGGTGCGCTTGAGGAAGTGGTACGCGCTCACGCCGGTCACGAAGAAGCCGCCGGTCATCAACGCGCCGCCGATGACGTGCGGCAGCGACGCCACGAGCGCGGGGTTGGTGAGCAGCGCGCCGAAGTCGTCGAGGTGCAGCACCCCGCCCTGCAAGTGGCTGCCGACCGGGTTCTGCAGGAACGAGTTGGCGACCATGATGAACAGCGCCGACGCGTACGCGGTGAGCGTGACCAGCCAGATCAGCGCCAGGTGCAGCCACTTGTTCAGCCGGCCCCAGCCGAAGATCCACAGCCCCAGGAATGTGGACTCGAGGAAGAACGCCACCAGCGTCTCGATCGCGAGCGGCGCGCCGAATACGTCGCCGGCGAATGTGGAAAGCCCGGTCCAGGTGAGCCCGAACTGGAATTCCATCACGATTCCGGTCGCGATGCCCAGCGCGTAATTGATCACATACAGCCGGCCCCAGAACCGGGTCATGCGGAGCAGCTGCGGAGTGCCGCTGATCGTCGCGCGTGTCTGCATGACCGCTGTCACGGTCACCAAGCCCAGCGTGAGCAGCACGAACAGGAAGTGGAACGACGTCGTGGTCGCGAACTGGAGTCTTGCTATGGGTAGGGGGTCCATGCCGAGCGAGTGTATAGGTAGCGCAGCTACATGTAGCTGAGAAATCTATGAGATCCGGGTCATCTCAGGGTTTTACCCGGGTCCCCGGCGTGGAACGGGGGATTACGCTTCCGGGGACGACATGAGTAGACTGCCCACCTATGAAGGCGGACACGTTGCGCGGGCACCTCGACGCGTTGCTGCTGGCTGTGCTCGACGGCCGGAAGCTGCACGGTTACGCGATCATCGAGGCGCTCTCGCTGCGGAGTGACGGCGCGCTCGACCTGCCGACCGGGACCGTGTACCCGGCGCTGCGCAGGCTGGAGCGGGCCGGCTACCTGGCCAGTGAGTGGGACGTGGTGTCGGGGCGCAAGCGCCGCACCTACCGGCTCACCCGCTCCGGGCAGCAGGCGCTCGCCGCCGAGCGGGCCGAGTGGCGGGAGTTCACCACGGTGATCGGCGGCGTCCTGCGGGCGGAGGCATGACGGCGGGGGAGGTCCGCGTGAACGCGATCGAGGGGTACTTGAGCGATCTCGACCGGCGGCTCGTCGGCTGCCGATCGACGAAGGACGACCTGCTCTCCGAAGCGCGCGACGGCCTGCACGACGCGGCCGACGCGTACCGCGAAGGCGGCTGGCCGGCCGAGGAAGCCGAGCGCCGCGCGGTGGCCGACTTCGGCGGCGTCGCGGTGGTCGCCGACGACTACCAGGCGGAGCTGTCCATGCACAGCGGCGTGCGCACGCTGTGGAAGCTCGTGCTCGGCGTGCCCGCGATGCAGCTTTCCTGGGACTTCGCCCGGATCCTCACCTTCGGCGACTGGACGCGCCTGTCGACCCCGACGCCCGAGTGGTACCGCGTGGCCACGCACTTCTCCCACGGCGCGGTGTTCGTGGTCCCCGCCGTGGGGCTCATCGCGCTGGTCTGCGCACGCTGGCTGAGCCGTCGCATCGACGGCGTCCGCCTGGCGCGCACGTGCGGGTACTTCATCGCCGGCGCCGTCGGCGTGAACCTCGCTTCGGTGCTCACTCTCGTGGTGGCGACGGGGTTCGTGGACGTCTCGCGGCTGTTCCTGTCCGTTCCGTGTGTGTTGCTGATGGTGGCGTATGTACTGCTGTCGGTGCGTCTGGTCGTGCTCGCGCGACGTTCCTGGGGCCGGTGTGCCACGATCGTGGCGTGACGACCGCGCTGATCTACCTCGTAGTCATGCTGCTGGTGGCCGCCGTGGTGTTCCTGCTCGCCGCCGTGGTGTTCGGCCGGGGCGAGGAGCTGGCCCCGCTGCCGCCGGGCAGCTCGCCCACGCGCCTGCCCGCCGAGGACATCACCGGCGAGGACGTGCGTCACGTGCGTTACCAGCTCGTGCTGCGCGGGTACAAGATGTCCGAAGTGGACTGGGTGATGCGCCGGCTCGGAGTGGAGCTCGACGAGCTGCGCGTCCGCGTCGCGGAGCTCGAAGCGGCCCAGCCGGAGCCGAGGCCCGCGGGTGAGTAGTGACCTGATCCTGTCCGTCGAGGTCGAGGCACCGGCGGGCACGACGTGGCTGGCGCTCACCGACTGGCCGCGCCAGAGCGAGTGGGTGCTCGGCACCACCGTGCGCGTGCTCGAGGGCAACGGGCGCAGCGTCGGCTCGAAGATCGCGGCCACCACGGGGATCGGCGGCGTCGGGTTCACCGACACCATGGAGGTCACGGCGTGGGAGCCGCCGCTTCGGGTGACCATGCGCCACCTGGGCAGCCTTGTGCGCGGCACGGCGGCGTTCCAGGTCGTGGCCAACGGGCCGACCCGCTCAACGTTCGTCTGGGCCGAGCACCTCGACCTGCCGTTCGGGCTGATCGGGCGCCTCGGCTGGCCCGTGGTGCGCCCGGCGTTCTCGCTCGGGGTGCACCAGTCGATGAAGCGGTTCGCGAAGTTCGTGCAGGATTATTCGGTCGGTGAGCAGTGATCGAGCTGCTGGGCCAGGACGGCGTCAAGCGCTGCTCCTGGGGGAACTCGACGCCGGACTACACCGCCTACCACGACGAGGAGTGGGGCAAGCCGCTGCACGGCGAGGCCGCGCTGTACGAGCGGCTGTCGCTCGAGTCGTTCCAGTCGGGGCTGTCGTGGATCACGATCCTGCGCAAACGGGAGAACTTCCGCAAAGCGTTCCGCAAGTTCCAGCCGGCGAAGGTCGCGCGTTTCGGCGACGCCGACATCGAGCGGCTGATGGCCGACGCCGGAATCGTGCGCAACCGCGCGAAGATCCTGGCGGCCGTCAACAACGCGCGCGCGATCGCTGATCTGGACGTGCCGCTCGACGAGCTGCTGTGGTCGTTCGCCCCGGCGAAGCACAAGCGGCCGCGGACGATGGCCGACGTGCCGGCCGTGACCGACGAGTCGAAGGCGATGGCGAAGGAGCTGAAGAAGCGCGGCTTCGCATTCCTCGGCCCGACCACTTGTTACGCGCTGATGCAGGCGACCGGCATGGTCGACGACCACGTCGCGGGCTGCTTCCGGGCGAACCGCTCGTGAGTGTTTCCGTCCGGCCGGAACCGGACGGAACACTGACGGCTACTTGCCCTGGAAGTTCGGCTTGCGCTTGCCGACGAAGGCTTCCACGGCCTCGGTGTGGTCGGCGGTGGCGCCGAGCGCGGTCTGGGCTTCGTCTTCGGCCGCGAGCGCTTCGTCCAGAGAGGACTGCGCGGAGACGGCGAGCACGTGCTTGATCTTCGAGTACGCCACCGTCGGGCCGGCGGCAAGCTTCGCGGCCACGGCCTGGGCGCGCGCGGCGAGCTCCTCGTCGGGCACAACCTCGCCGACCAGGCCGATGCGCTGCGCCTCGGCGGAGTCGACGGTGCGGGCCAGCAGCATCAGCTCGGCGGCGCGGCCGAGGCCGATGAGCCGCTGCAGTGTCCACGACGCGCCGGAGTCCGGGCCGAGCCCGACGTTCGCGAAGGCCATCAGGAACGACGACGACTCGGCGGCGATCCGCAGGTCGCTCGCGTAGGCGAAGGCGGCACCCGCGCCGGCGGCCGTGCCGTTGACCGCGGCGATCACCGGCTTCGGCATGTCCACGATGGCCTTGACGATCGGGTTGTAGTGGTCGCTCACCGTGTGCAGCGGGGCCGGGTCTCCCGCCTGCAGCAGCCCGACGTGTTCCTTCAGGTCCTGTCCCGCGCAGAACGCCTTGCCCGCGCCGGTGAGCACGATCGCGCGCACGTCCGCGTCGTCGGCCGCGGCGCGCAGCTCCGCGAGCAGCCGTTCCTTGAGCTCGACGGTCAGCGAGTTGTACGCCTCCGGCCGGTTCAGGGTCAGGGTGCGCACGCCGTCGGCGTCGGCGGTCAGGAGGACGTCGGGTGTGGTCACTGTGGTGCTCCTCTTGGCGTAATCGTGGGTCCTCCGCCGAGTCTTTCAGCCCCGCGTGGCGCATACCAGCACCGATACGGCGGCAAATGATCGGTCCGCGTTCGCGCCCGGCCGCTGATGAGGGACAATGGGGGTCAAGACCCGGCTGGCATGGGAGTGCGCGACCCGGGCGCGCCGGTTGAGACGGAGGGAGCACGCTATGGCGGCCATGAAGCCCCGGACCGGAGATGGTCCCCTCGAAGTGACCAAGGAGGGGCGGGGCCTCGTGATGCGAGTGCCATTGGAAGGTGGCGGCCGTCTCGTCGTCGAGCTCTCCGCGGAAGAAGCGAAGGACCTCGGCGCAGCACTTCAGGAGGTCACCGGCTGATTCCGGCTCCCCTCCCCATCCACTCACCGAACCCCGGTCTCCTCATGGAGGCCGGGGTCGTGGTTCATCTGCGCCCGAAGGTTGCTCACTGTGCGTAACTCGCTACCGCCTGTCCCGACCAAACTGCCCGAGATCGAGGTCGCCGACGCGTTCCGGCGCGGGGCCCCGCAAGTGGTGCTGGCACTTTCGTCCGCAGAAGTGGAACTCGGCGGGGTGAAGGCGACCGGCAAGGCGGGCGACGTGCAGGAAGTCCCGGCCGACGGCGCGGTGCGCTGGGTCGCGGGCCTCGGCGCGGGCGAACCGCGCGACTACCGCCGCGCGGGGGCGGCGCTGGCGCGCGCGGTGTCCTCGGTGGACCAGCCGGTTCGGACCGTCCAGGTGGGGCTGCCCGAGGACGTGTCCGCTGCGCATGTAGGCGAGCTCGCGATGGGCTTGTTCCTGGGCGGCTACCGGTTCGTCGTGACCACAGAGGACCCGAAGCCCGCGGTGCAGACCGTCCGGCTGGTGAGCCCTTCGGCCGCAGCGTACGCAGACGAGGTCGCCCGCGTCCGTGAGCTCGCGGCCGCCGCCGCGCTGACGCGGGACCTGGCCAACGCACCGTCGAACATCAAGAACCCCGCGTGGCTCGCGAACACCGCCGCGAAGGTCGTCGGCTCGGCCGCGGTGACCGTGAACGTGCGCGACGAGAAGTGGCTCGCGGACAACGGCTTCGGCGGCGTGCTCGCCGTCGGCGGCGGCTCGGATTCCCCGCCGCGCCTGATCGAGCTGGAGTACCGCCCGCGCGGCGCGAAGACCCACTTGCTGTTCGTGGGCAAGGGCATCACGTTCGACACGGGCGGCCTGTCCGTGAAGCCGGCCGACGGCATGCACCTCATGCGCACCGACATGGCGGGCGGCGCGGCCGTGATCGCCTCCGTGCGCGCCATCGCCGCGCTGGGTCTTGCGGTGCGCGTGACGGCGTTGGTGCCCGCCGCCGAGAACCACGTCTCCGGTGGTTCGTACCGCCCCGGCGACATCGTCCGCCACTACGGCGGCCGCACCACCGAGGTCGGCAACACCGACGCCGAGGGCCGCATGGTCATGGCCGACGCGCTGGCCTACGGGATTCAGACGTACAAGCCCGACCTCGTCGTGGACGCCGCCACCCTCACCGGCGCCATGAAGGTCTCACTGGGATTGCGCACCGGCGGCCTGTTCTCGACAGATGACGACCTCGCCGCCCGCGTGATCGAAGCGGGCACCCGCGCCGGCGAATCCTGGTGGCGCATGCCCCTGGTCGACGACTACGCCCCCGGCATCGAAGGCGAACTCGGCGACGTCCGCCAGGCCCCCGGCGGCCCCGGCGGCATCATGGCCGCCCTCTTCCTCCGCGAGTTCACGGCCGGCCTGCCCTGGGCCCACCTCGACATCGCCGGCCCCGCCCGCGCCGACAAGACGTATGACGACGTGGTCCCCGGCGCCTCCGGCTTCGCCGCCCGCACCCTCGTGGAACTCGCCGCCTCCTACTCGGCCTAGCCCCCCCGCCCCACGCTTCGCCCGCACCCCAATGCGGCGTTGGCTGCGCTCACCGCACCCAACGCCACATATTGGGGCGCTTTGACGACTCCACCCACCGCCACCCGCCCAACCAACTCACGACTCGCCCAAGCCGCGTCCACCCTCGCAACCGCCGCCCACCCACGCGACGAAACCCTGCACCCAGCCCCTCCCCGGCACCCCGATCCGAAGCCTTCTTGCGGCCGGCGAGCCGTTGTCAAGGCACGCTTTCCCGCCTTGACAACGGCTCACCGGCCGTCAACACAATCCAGCTTCGGGGTGCACGCCCAACGCAACACGCCCTGCGAGGACCGAGAACCCAGAACCGAAAACCCCACAACCCCCAACAAAGAACGAATCACCGAGCCACCCCACCCAACACAAACTCCCGAAATACCCCCACAGCCCGACTAACCGGCTCCCCTCTCCGCCAAGCCAGCCCGATCGTCCTCCCCACCGGCGGCTCGATCTGCACCTCCGCCACCCCAGCCGGCGCCCCAGGCTCGAAATGCGGCAACAACGCCACCCCCAACCCGGCCGCCACCAACCCCCGCACGGTGTCCGACTCCTGCCCCTCAAACGCAATCCTCGGCGAAAACCCCGCAGCCGCACACAACTCGTCCGTGATCCGCCTCAACCCGTAGCCGGGCTCCAGCAACACGAACTCCTCGTCGGCGAGCTCCTCCATTCGCACCCCACTGCGCCCAGACAACCGATGCCCTGCCGGCACCGACAACAAAATCGGCTGCGTGGACAACACCGCCGTCTCGAACACCGCATCCTCAGGAACCGGCGCCAGCAACGCCAAATCCAGCTCGCCACCGGCAAGCCGGTCGACCATTTCCTGCCGCGACCCCTGCACCAACGTGAACCGCGCCCTCGGCGCTTGCGCCCGGTACCCCCGCAGCAACGAAGGCACCAACGACCTCCCCAGCAGATGCAGGAACCCGAGCACCACCCGCCCGCTCTCCGGCTCGATCTCCTCCCGAGCCGACCGCGCGCCCGCGTCGACGGAAGCCAGAGCCCGCTCGGAAGCCTCCGCCAACAGCTCCGCCGCCCGCGTCAGCCGGATCCCGCGCCCGTCCGGCACCGTCAACGGCGCCCCCAACGACTCCGCGAGGGCCGCGAGCCGACGGCTGACCGTGGGCTGCGGCACACCCAGTAGCTCGGCCGTGCGTGTGACGTTCCTCGTGCTCCGCAGGGTCGCGAGGAGCAGCAAGTGGGGCGCGAGCTGGGAAGTCAGGCTTTCATGCGTCACGGTATGGATTATCGCGCACAACCGTATTGGACGTATTGTTTAGCTCTCCTTACTTTCGGCGGATGTGACCACTACAGCCAGTACCACCGTCCGGGTGAAGGTCGCCGTCGCAGCTGCCGGGTTCACGTCGTTCGCGCTGCTCTACGCGCCGCAGCCGGTGCTGCCGCAGCTCGCGCTGCAGTACCACCTCGACCCTGGCGGCGCGTCGCTCGCGGTGAGCGTGGCGACGGGGGCGCTGGCGATCTCCGTGCTGCCCATCGCGGCACTGTCCGAAGTGGTCGGGCGCCGGTCGGTGATCATCGCGTCGGTGGTGATCTCGGCGGTGCTGGGGCTACTGCTGCCGCTCGTGCCGTCGTACTCGGTGATGCTGGTGCTGCGCGCTGTCCAGGGCGTGGCGATCGCGGGGTTCCCCGGCGTCGCCACGGCGTACCTCGTCGAACGGCTCGGCAAGGTCGGCGTCGCGGCGGCGGTGGGCGCGATGATCGCCGGCAACTCC
Organism: Amycolatopsis sp. DSM 110486; assembly: GCF_019468465.1. Lineage (NCBI taxonomy): Bacteria > Bacillati > Actinomycetota > Actinomycetes > Pseudonocardiales > Pseudonocardiaceae > Amycolatopsis > Amycolatopsis sp. DSM 110486. The sequence goes on from NZ_CP080519.1 coordinate 4,871,466, forward strand.
ATCGGCGGCATGACCGGCCGCCTCGCGACGGGCTTCACCGCGGGCCCGCTGGGCTGGCGCGGTGCGCTGTACGTCGTGGCCGGCATCTCGCTGATCTGCGCGATCGTCACCGTCGTCGCGCTGCCGCGTGGCCGGCAGCACCAGGAAGACCGTCAATCCCTGCGTGACGTCGGCATCGGCCTGCTCCACGCGGTGCGCAAACCCGTGCTCCTGGCCCAGTACGCCGTCGCGCTGCTGGCCATGGGCTCGTTCGTCGCGCTCTACAACGCCGCCGGCTTTCGCCTCACCGGCGAGCTGCACCTCTCGCCGGCCATCGCGTCACTCGTCTTCCTCGCCTACGCGTTGGGCTCGGTCTCCTCGGCGACGGCCAACCGGCTGGCGACGAGGATCGGCCGCCGCCGCGCGATCATCGGCGCGCTGCTGCTCATGGCCGTCGGCGCGGCGCTCACCATTCCGGACTCCGTGGCGATGGTCGCCGTCGGTTTTGTGGTGCTGACCTGCTCGTTCTTCGCCGCCCACGCCATCGCCAACAGCTGGGCCGCGGCCGAAGCACCCGAGAACGCCCGTGGCCAGACCGGCGGCTGCTACACGCTCATGTACTACCTCGGCAGCAGCGTCGGCGGCGGGGTCGGCGCGGTGATCTACGGCGAAGCCGGCTGGGTCTGGCTCATCGCCGCCGTGGCCGTGTGGCTCGTGCTGGCCGCGGCCGCCGTCGGCGTGGGCACCACGGTCCACGTCCGCACCCGCGAGCTGGCGCACACGTAAAACCTCAGCCGACCGCCGCCACCAGCAGCCCGCCGCCGACCGGCAACAGGGCCGGGACCAGGCGTTCGTCCTCCCGCATCGCCCGCGCGACCTCGCGCAGGGCGAGTGTCTCCGGGTCCCGCCGCGACGGGTCGGCGACGCGGCCGCCGGCCAGCACGTTGTGGAAGGCGATGATCCCGCCGCGGCGCAGCAGCGAGACGCCCTTCTCGTAGTAGTTGGGGAACTCGAGGCGCGCCGCGTCGATGAACACCAGGTCGTAGCCGCCGGGCGTGAGCCGGGGGAGCACGTCGAGGGCGCGGCCGACGATCAGCCGCGTGCGGCCGGGCGGGATGCCGGCTTCGAGGAACGTCTTGCGCGCCGCGCGCTGGTACTCCGGCTCGAGGTCGATCGACGTCAGCACGCCGTCGGGGGCCATCCCGCGCAGCAGGTGCAGGCCGCTCACCCCGACCCCCGTGCCGACCTCCACCACGGCCCGCGCGCCGAGCGTCGCGGCGAGGAAACGCAAGGTCGCGCCCGCCCCCGACGCCAGCGGGGCGCAGCCCAGGTCGGCCGCGCGCGCCCGCGCCGCGGCCAGTACGTCGTCGTCGGGAAGGTACCCGTCGACGTACTCGGCGCCGACCGGCTCGGCCGCCGAGGCCGCATGCGTCCCGGAACTCACGCGCGAAGGTTAGCGTTGCTTGTCGATAAATCAGCGAAGGCTCCCTGGTAAGCCCGCCGAAATAACTTCTCAGCCTGCTCTCAGTCCTGTCTCACTAGAACCATAAGGAGACCCGACAAACTCAATCTCGACCGTGCGGGAACACCGTGCCCGAGAGCAGCGTTGGCTGAGCAGAAGAGGAGAGTCGCAGATGGAGGTGCCTGCTCCCCTGATGCAGACCGCTGACAAGTCGGAGCCAGAGCTGGTGACCGTGGACTCGGGCGAGGCCACCTGGACGCCCCCGTCGTGGGACGAGGTCGTGCGCGAACACGCCGACCGCGTCTACCGCCTGGCCTACCGCCTCACGGGCAACAGCCACGACGCCGAGGACCTCACGCAGGAGACGTTCATCCGCGTCTTCCGCTCGCTCGCGTCGTACAAGCCGGGCACCTTCGAGGGCTGGCTCCACCGCATCACCACGAACCTGTTCCTCGACATGGCCCGCCGCCGCTCGCGCGTGCGCATGGAGGGGCTGCCGGACGACACCGACCGCATCGTCGGCGACGACCCGAGCCCCGAGCAGGTCTACACCGACACACACCTCGACCCCGACTTGCAGGAGGCGCTCGACGAGCTGCCCCCGGAGTTCCGGGCCGCCGTGGTGCTCTGCGACGTCGAAGGCCTCTCGTACGAGGAGATCGGCGCCACGCTGGGTGTCAAGCTCGGCACCGTCCGCAGCCGCATCCACCGCGGCCGGCAGGCGCTGCGTGCGTCGCTGGAGCGCCGCCGTGCGCTCCGGGACGAGTCTGTGAAGGTGTCGGTATGACCGCTGCGCGAGGGTGGGGTCTCCCCGAGTCGCATCTGCTTCCGGATGTCGTGGTCGCCCTGGTCGACGGCGAGCTGTCGCTCGGCGCGCAGGACCGCGCGTCGGCCCACATCGCCCGTTGCCCGGGGTGCGCTGCCGAGGTCGCCGCCCAGCGGCAGGCCGTCGCGGCTGTGAAGTGCGCCGGCGAGCCGTCGATGTCGGCCGGGTTCCTCGCGAGCCTGCGGTCGATCCCGGACCACACCGAGCTGCCCGGCACTCCCGACAACCTGGCGATGACAGCCGACGGTCAGCTCGTCGCCATCCAGCGCCCGGACCGGGTCGCGGGCCTGCGTGACGCGGGGGTTCTCGGAGGTACTGCCCCGTTGGGCTCGTCCACGCCGCTCGGGCACTCGTCCCACGTGCTCGGCGGCGGCCGTTTCACCCTCACCCGTAAGCGCGCCGCACAAGGCGCGGGCGTCGTCGTCTCCGGGCTGGTGCTGAGCGCGCTGGCCCTGGTCGGCACGACCGCCGACAGCGGCGAAGGCGCCCCGGACACCGGCGGCGTGCCGCAGCCCAACGCGAACCTGCTACCCGCCCAGATGGCCGTGCCCCGCTCCGAGCCGACGCTGCCGCCCCCGTCCTCGACGTTGCCGACGGCCACGTCGGTCGTCGACCGGCTGACCCCGGTTCCGGCTCGCTGAGCCACCCGCACCGCTTCTCCAGGGGGAGGTAGCGGTGTGGGGCAACAGCCCATGCGGCCGGTGTTTTCGGCCACTGCACCGGTTGGCTGAGCGCTCGCCGGCGTTCCACCTCGCGGAGTCCGCGCGGCCGCCCATCTGCCGCCGACTGCCACACGGCTGGTCGCGTGGCGGCCCGTACGGGCTTGACGAACGGCCCCGGCCACCGAGGCAGATCGTGTGGTGCGGCGCGGGCCAACAGCCATTTCACCGTCGTCTGGGCAGACTCGGACGTCGAGGCTTGGGTATCGTCACGCCCAGCCACCTGATCTCAGCCCCGGGGAATGATGACCGAGCAGCCGAACGCGAACTCCGCCCAGCCGCCTGCCGCGGGCGACGACCGGCTGGGACCCCGGCCGCTCGACCGCCCTGCCGTGGACCCGGCGCAGGAAGCGGTGTTCGGCCGGCCGCGCGGTGTCGACGGCGCGTTCGACAAGCTCTACACACCCGCCACCAACGGCAAGGGCAACCTCGACCTCGCCCCGCCCACACCGGAGTCGCTCGCGGAGGCGTTCCGCCGCCCGCCGGGTGCCGAAGGCGTGGTGCTGGAGCGCCCGCGCGAGGCGACCGGCGAGCAGCCCGCGCCCGAAGATCCCCTGTGGACGGACACGCGCGACCCGTGGCGTGATCCCGCGGCCGGCGCTGTGCTGGCCGGCCCGGCGATGCCCGCGGAAGACAAAGAGAAGCCCCGCAAACGCCCGTCCGGCGCGCTGCTGAGCCTGCCCGAGGTGCTGTTCGGCCGTCGCGTGCAGCCGAAGGCCCTGGCGCTGCTTGGTGTGGTCGCGCTGCTCGTGGGCGCGGTCGGCGGGCTCGTCGGCTGGTGGATCGCCGACACGGGTTCGGCGCTCACCGGCAGCGCCACGATCTCCGAGGCCGAAGCAGCCAAGGAACGCCCGCCGGGATCGATCGCCGACATCGCGAAGCGCGTCTCGCCCGCGGTCGTGTCGCTCGAGGTCTTCAAGCCCGGCGCCGACTCCGGTGAGCAGGGCTCGGGCGTGATGATCGACCCGCAGGGCTACATCCTCACCAACGAGCACGTGGTCACCACCGCTGTCGCCGACTCGACCGTGAAGATCACCGCGATCTTCAACGACGGCACGCGCACCGAGGCCAAGATCGTCGGCTCCGACCAGAAGACCGACCTCGCCGTGGTGAAGGTCAACGTGACCAACCCCGTGGTGATGCAGATCGGCAAGTCGTCCGACCTGCAGGTGGGCGACGCCGTGATCGCCGTCGGTTCGCCGCTGGCCCTGCAGAACTCCGTGACGTCGGGCATCGTCAGCGCGCTCGACCGGCCGATCACGGCCGGTGGCGACAGCGGCGAGCCGCCCGTGACCTACGAGGCCATTCAGACCGACGCTGCCATCAACCACGGCAACTCCGGTGGCGCGCTCGTCGACTCCACCGGCGCACTCGTGGGCATCAACTCGTCGATCCGCTCGTCGAGCGCCGACGGCGGCAGCATCGGCATCGGCTTCGCCATCCCGAGCGACTACGCGATGAAGATCGCGAAGGCGCTGATCAAGGACGGCAAGGTCGTCCACGCGGACATCGGCATCAACGCCTCCTCCACGGTCGCCGGCTCGTCCACGATGGGCGCGCAGGTGAAGAACGTGGAGCCCAACGGCCCCGCGGCTGCGGCCGGCATCAAGGAGGGCGACGTGATCACGAAGATCGGCGACCGCCTGGTGCGCGACTCCGCGGAGCTGACCGTGGCTGTCCGCAACCACGACGTCGGTGAGGTCGTGCCGGTGCAGCTCGCGCGCGCCGGCGCGGTGCTGGTTGTCGACGTGACTCTCGGATCCGACTGATCGACGTCACATCGTCTTAAGCCCCGCTTCGTCCTTCGGGCCTGCCGGAACACGGGGCGGCCCGGGTAGTCTGACCGGGGAAGCACCGAGCGGAGGTTCACGGGTGTTCGACAGTGTCGGATGGGGCGAGATCCTCGTGCTCATCGTCGCCGGTCTCTTCATCCTCGGCCCGGAGCGCCTTCCGGAAGCCGCGTCGTGGATGGCGAAGAGCGTGCGCAAGGTCCGCGAGTTCGCCAACGGTGCGCGCGCACAGCTGCGCGAGGAGATGGGGCCGGAGTTCGACCAGCTCCGCAAGCCGCTGGAAGACCTGCGCGGGCTGCGCAACTTCGACCCCAAGCGGGTCGTGACCCAGCACCTGTTCGACGGGGACGCGGATCCGTTGGGGCTCAGCAGCTTGAACTCCACGAACGGTTCGAACGGGACGAACGGCTCCAACGGTTCCCAAGCCGTGAAGCCGCAGAGCGCCACGCCGCAGGCCGAACCGCTCAAGCCGGGCGAGCGGCCCCCGGTCGACCCCGACGCCACCTGAGCGCCGGGTCCGTCCCTTAGCGACCGGTCAGGGTGTGACCTCGGCCGGACCTCGCAACGTCGGGCGAGTGCCGACTTGCGGCGGTCGGAACGGGCGAGTTGGCTGTGGCGGGTTGCCGGTGTGGCGGCCGGCCCGACGTGACCCGACCTCTCGCACGACGAAACGAACTTCCTGGGTAGTCTCGGGCAAACCGCCCATAACGACCCTGGAGGTCTCTGACATGTCACGCCGTGCGGGCGCGCTGGCCGCAATCATCGCCGCAGCGGGTGTCCTGGCCGCCGGGTGCACCGCGGACGACGAGCCCAGCACCCAGCCACCGGCCACCTTCACGTCCGTGCCCGCTCCCGCGACGACCGGCGGGCCGTTCGCCTCGCCGTCCCCGAGCAGCACGCTGAACGCGCCGGCAGGCGACCAGACCTACGTGAAGCGCGGCGCCCAGACCGGCGTGCCCGACCTCGACGTCCTCATCACGGTCGACTGGGCCAAGGGCAAGATCAACCCGCCCGCCGGCACCGTCGACGTGCAGGTCGGCGACCGCGTCCGGGTCGTGCTCACTTCGGACCAGCAGGTCGACGTGAACGTCGACGGCCACCCCGAAGCCGCCACCGCCGTCGGCCCCGGCGACTCCGCGAACGTCGACTGGGCCGTCACGCAGCCCGGCGCCACCGCGGTGACGCTGGGCGCCGACAAGACGCTCCTGACGACGGTCCGCGCCTCCTAGGCGCCGACAAACCGCTCAGCGGCCGGCGGGGCTGACGTTCAGCATCATCCCCGCCAGGCCGCGGGCCCGGACGGTGAGCTTCTTCGCCGCTTCCTTGAGCACCAGCGACGCCGGCGCGTCCGGCTCCGCCAGCACGATCGGCGTGCCCTCGTCGCCCTGCTCACGCAGGCGCGGGTCGAGCGGCACCTGGCCCAGCAGCGGCACCTGCGAGCCCACGGACTTCGACAGCGAGTCGGCCACGGCCTGGCCGCCGCCGGAGCCGAAGATCTCCATGCGCTCGCCCGAAGGTGTCTCCAGCCACGACATGTTCTCGATCACGCCGGCCACGCGCTGACGCGTCTGCATCGCGATCGCGCCCGCGCGCTCGGCCACCTCGGCGGCGGCCTGCTGCGGCGTGGTGACCACGAGGATCTCCGCGTTGGGGATCAGCTGCGCCACGGAGATCGCGATGTCGCCGGTGCCCGGCGGCAGGTCCAGCAGCAGGATGTCGAGGTCGCCCCAGAACACGTCGGCGAGGAACTGCTGCAACGCGCGGTGCAGCATCGGGCCGCGCCACACCACCGGCGCGTTGCCCGGCGTGAACATGCCGATCGAGATCACCTTCACGCCGTGCGACTGCGGCGGCATGATCATCGTCTCGACCTTGGTCGGCTTCTCGCGCGCGCCCAGCATGCGGGGGATCGAGTGGCCGTAGATGTCCGCGTCGACGACACCGACGGACAGGCCGCGCTCGGCCATCGCGACGGCCAGGTTCACGGTGACCGAAGACTTGCCGACCCCGCCCTTGCCCGAAGCCACGCAGTAAACGCGGGTCATCGAACCCGGCTGCGCGAACGGGATCACCGGCTCGGCGGAGTCGCCACGCAGCGACTTGCGCAGCTCCGTGCGCTGCTCGTCGCTCATCACGTCGAGCTCGACCCGCACGTCGGCGACGCCGGGGAGCTTCTTGACGGCCTTGGTGGTGTCCTCGGTCAGCGTCGCCTTGAGCGGGCAGCCCGCCACGGTGAGGTAGATGCCGACGGCGACCACGCCGTCTTCGCCGACCACGACGTCCTTGACCATGCCGAGGTCGGTGATCGGCTTTTTGATTTCGGGGTCGTACACGTCCTTCAGCGCGGTGCGGACGTCTTCGACGCTGGGGAGCTGCTGTGTACTCGTCACCACACCCATGTTACGTACCGGTCGGCACGTCCGATTTCGCCGCCTGCTTCGGCTTGCGTGATTTCGGTCGTACCGCGAGGTCGTCACGTAGCCGGTCGAGCTCGCTGCGCAGGTAGTCGCGGGTGGCGACCTCGCCGACGGCGAGCCGCAGCGCCGCCAGCTCACGCGCCAGGTACTCGGTGTCGGCCTTCGTCTGCGCGGCGCGCGTGCGGTCCTCTTCCAGCGAGACGCGGTCGCGGTCGTCCTGCCGGTTCTGCGCCAGCAGGATGAGCGGCGCGGCGTACGCGGCCTGCGTGGAGAAGGCCAGGTTGAGCAGGATGAACGGGTACGGGTCCCAGCGCAGCGACACCGCGACCAGGTTCAGCACGATCCAGATGATGACGATGAGCGTCTGCCAGAACAGGTACTTGCCGGTGCCGAGGAACCGCGCGATGCGCTCGGTGAAGCGGCCGAAGGTGTCCGGGTCGATGTTGAGCCGGAACCGCGCCTGGCTGCGCGGCTGGTCGAGCCGGCGGCCCGAGGTGAGTTCAGGCACGGTCGGCCTCCTGGGTGTGGGCTTCGGCCTGGTCGTGGACCTCGGCGGGCACGTCGGCGACGTCGTGCAGGCCGGTTTCGCGCCAGTCGTCGGGCAGCAGGTGGTCGAGCACGTCGTCGACGGTGACGGCGCCCAGCAGGTGCTCCTCGGGGTCGACCACGGGGCCGCACGCGAGGTTGTACGCCGCGAAGTAGCGCGTGACCTCGGCCAATGAGGCCTCGGGCCGCAGCGCCGTGAGGTCGGTGTCCACGGCGCTCGCCACGAGCTCCGCGGGCGGCTCGCGCAGCAGGCGCTGGAAGTGCACCACGCCCACGAACCGGCCGGTCGGCGTCGCCGTCGGCGGGCGGCACACGAACACCATGCTGGCCAGCGCGGCGGGCAGGTCGGCGTTGCGGATGTGCGCGAGCGCCTCGGCCACGGTCGCGTCGGGCGTGAGCACCACCGGTTCCGGGGTCATCAGGCCGCCCGCGGTGTCGGACGAGTACGCCAGCAGCCGCTTGACCGGCGCCGACTCCTCGGGCTCCATGAGCGCCAGCAGCCGGCGCTGGTCGGCGGGCGCCAGCTCGGCCAGCAGGTCGGCGGCGTCGTCCGGGCTCATCGCCTCGAGGATGTCGGCCGCGCGCTCCTCCGAGAGGTAGGCCAGCAGCTCCTTCTGGTCGTCGTCGGGCAGCTCTTCGAGCACGTCGGCGAGGCGTTCGTCGTCCATCGCGTCGGCGACTTCGTGCCGGCGCTTCAGCGGCAGGTCACGCACGGTGGCCGCGATGTCGACGGCCCGCATCGTGTCGAACAGCATCAGCAGCTGCCCGGCGCCTTGGGGTTCCTGTGCGGTCAGGTCGGTGAGGCCGAGCCCGGCGACCTCGTTCCACGGCAGCACGTGCATGGCCGTGCGGCGGCGGGCGATCCCGAGCCGGGTCTGGCGTTCGCGGATGGCGAGCTTCGCGAGCACCCAGTCGCGGGTGCGGGTGGGTTCCATGGCGGCGTCGACCACCGTCACGCGCGTCTCCGTGCCGGCGAGTGACGCGTGCGCGTCGAGCAGCTGCCCGCAGACGAGGACCTCGTTGGGGCGCTGGGTGAAGTGCCGCATGTTCACCGAACCGGTGGCCAGCGTCACAGCCGTCGGCTCGATCGTGGTGACGCGCAGCATCGGCACGAAAACGCGCCGTCGCGTCGCGAGCTCGACCACGAGGCCGAGGATGCGGGGCGGCTGCTGGTCGAGTCGCAGGCCCGCGACGACGTCGCGGACCTTGCCGATCGACTCGCCGTCGGGCCCGAACACCGGCAGACCCGCCAGCCGAGCCACAAAAACCCTGTTCACGGCAGCCATGGGCCAGACACTATCCGCAAGGCGGTCCCTGCGCCCGCGTCGCGCAACCGTGTCTTGCCAGCGTCCTCTCAGCTAGGACTTGCAGGCCCAGGCGCTCAAAGTGGGAAGAACCGCGTAGAAGGGCTGCTCGTCGCCGAGATCGGTGACGTCGCGCAGATCCGACTCGAACCAGAGCCGGTTCTGCACCGCGCGCACGAGCGTCCACGCGCGGGCGCGGTCGGGGTCGAGTCCGGTGGCTCGCAGTTTGTCGTCCACTGTGGCTTCGCCGAACCGGTTCCACAGCAAGGAGAACACGCCGTACTCGAGGTCGCCGGCGATCGGTTTGGGGTCGATCACGAGCCATGGTTCGCGCCGGGCGGCCAGCACGTTCTCGTAGTGCAGGTCCTCGTTCACGAGCAGCGCGCCCGCGGCGGGGCCGAGGTCGCGGCACACCTCGAGGGCCGCGTCGAGCTCACGGCGGGGGAACGGGCCGCCGAGGTCGTGCCAGCTCTTCGGCAGCACCTCCAGGAGACGTTCGGTTTCGCTGCTCAACGTCCGCGACAACGCGGGTGGCGCCGGCACGGCCAGCCGGCGGGCGAGCTCGCTCATGATTTCCGCGGCTTCGAGCACCGGCTCGGTCTGGAGCGTCCGCGTGTGGTCGAGGCGTTCCAGCAGTTGCACACCTTCGTCCGGCGCGGACTCCAGCACCAGCACGGCACCCCGACCGGCCCATGTGGACAGTGCGAGCGGCTCGTCGCGGGATTCCTCGTGCGGCCAGCCGAGTTTGAGCACGGCGGGCGTGCCGTCGGCCCGGCGCGCGGGCTGCACGACGCCGACGAACCCGTGCATCGCCTCGCCTTCGAACTCCAGGCCCCATTCGCGGGCGAAGCGGTCGGCGAGGTCGGGCAACGACGTCAGCCACGGCAGGCATTCCGGTCCGAGGACCCGGGGTGCGCGAGCGGCGAACGACGGCGGGATCACGAGTCGGGGCACATCCTTAATCGTGCCGGTCACGTCGAGTCATTTCTTTGGGCCGATTCCGCGCGTACAGTGAAAATCCAGGGGTTCTGCGATCCCGGGGAGCTGCCATGATCGTTGAAATTCTCAGCGCTGTGGTCGTCGTGGGCGGAGTCTGGCTCGCCTCCGGTGTGCGCGTGGTGAAGCAGTTCGAACGTGGCCTGGTGTTCCGCTTCGGACGGGTGCGCCCGGAGGTGCGCGGGCCGGGCTTGACGCTGCTGGTACCGGCTGCGGACCGCATGCACAAGGTGAACATGCAGATCGTCACCATGCCGGTGCCGGGCCAGGACGGCATCACGCGCGACAACGTGACGGTCCGGGTCGACGCCGTCGTGTACTTCAACGTGGTCGACCCGGTGCTGGCCGCGGTCAACGTGCAGGACTACCGCGCGGCCGTCGGCCAGGTGGCCCAGACGTCGCTGCGGTCCATCATCGGCAAGAGCGACCTCGACGACCTGCTGTCGAACCGGGAACGGCTCAACCAGGGCCTCGAGATCATGATCGACAGCCCCGCGATCGACTGGGGCATCCACATCGACCGCGTCGAGATCAAGGATGTGGCCCTGCCGGAGTCGATGAAGCGCTCGATGTCCCGCCAGGCCGAGGCGGAACGCGAGCGCCGCGCCCGCGTGATCTCGGCCGACGGTGAGCTGCAGGCGTCGGAGAAGCTCGCGCAGGCCGCGGCGGCGATGAGCGACCACCCGGGTGCGTTGCAGCTGCGCCTGCTCGAGACGGTGGTGCAGGTTTCGGCGGAGAAGAACTCGACGCTCGTGCTGCCGTTCCCCGTGGAGCTGCTGCGGTTCCTTGACGCGAACACGCCGAACGCCAGGAAATCGGCGCCCGAGGAGGCGGATTCGCCGGAGCCTGCCGCGCTCGACAAGTCCGAGACCAACGGGTTCGTGGGCCCGCCACAGCCGCGCCACGAAGGCGACGCGCTGACCGAGTGACGCGCGAGGCCCGCCTTGGTCGACGGGCCGCGCGAGTGTGCTTTCCGGTCAGTTGTCCAGGTACCCGTTGGTTCCGAGGATCACGATGGTGACGAAGAAGCCCACGTACAGCGCCACGATCACGTAGCCGATCACCACAGCCGACAGCGCCATGCCGCGTCCGCCGGCCTCGCCGCGGTTGGCCTTGGCGAGCGCGATGTGGCCCATGACGATGCCGGGGATCGCGATCAAGCACGTGATCAGGCCCAGCAGTGAGCACACGAGCGCGCCGATGGCGAGGCCGTTGGACTGCTGCTGGCCGTACGGCGAGTACGGCTGACCGTAGGGCTGAGGCGGGCCGTACGGCGAGTACGGCGCGGCGGCCGGCATACCGGGAGCACCGGGAGCAGCGGGAACACCGGGAGCAGCGGGAGCGCCCGGGTACGAGGCGGTCGGGCCCGGGTACGGCTGGCCGGGGTAGGCCGGAGCCGCGTACGCACCGGCCGGCTGCACGCCGGGATACGCGGCGGGTTCGGGCTGGCCGGGCACCGCGAAGCCGCCGGAGGGCTGGCTGCCGGGCGCGGCGTAGGGAGACGGCTGCTCGCCGGCCGTGCTCCCCGGCGCGGCGTACGGCGACGGCGTTTCGGTTGAGCCCGGCGCGGCGAACGAGGACCCGGTGCTGTCCGGCGCCGCGAAGGTCGTCGGCTGGTCGCTCGCCGAGCTGACGCTGTCGGGCGAGCTGAACGCCGTCGCGTCGCCCGACGGCGGGTCGTACGGGGCCGGGTCCGCGGTGGCCGGTGGGTCGTACGAGCCGGGGTCGGCGGTCGCCGGCGGCTCGTACGCCGTGGTCTCGTTCGGCCGGTCCTGCGGCTCGGACGGGTTGGTCATCGGGTTCCCCCTCGGTTCTGGTGGTCGCCCACCGCGAGCCTTCTCAGCCGAAGGCGCCGTACTTGTCGAGCTCGTGCAGCACGAGCGGGATCATGATCCCCCACACGGCCAGCGCCAGGTAACCGATCACGAAGCCGGCGATCGCCAGCGCGCCGCCGGTCGCCCGCCCGTGGCGCGAGCGGTAGTAGGCGATGTGCCCCATCACGATCCCGGCGATCGCGGCGGGCGCGCACACGATGAAGCCCGCGATCGAGCACACCAGCGACCCGATCGCCAGACCCGCGCCGGGCGGCGGGCCCTGCGGCGGGTAGGGCTGGTGCTCGAACGACGGGTGTTCGTAGCTCTCGTTCATCACGCTCCTTCCCGGCCACAGGTTGCCCGGAACCGCACTTTACTAATTCGGCCAAAAGTAGGCCGACCCCCGCGCGGCACGTAACTTGTTGCCGCGAAGCCATTCGGCCGTGACTGTGGCCGGATTAGTAACGATCGACACAGTACCGGGGCAAACGCGGTCACGGCGTGAGCACCCTCATAGGCGCGTACCCGCCCGGCCGTCCATACTCCGCGGTAACCCCGCGGAAGGAGCCCGTGATGGCCCGCCTCGCCCAGACCGCCGGCCTGACCGACGTGCAGTCCGAGATCCTCGCGACCGTGCGTTCGTTCGTGGACAAGGAGGTCATCCCGCACGCGCAGGAGCTGGAGCACGCGGACGCCTACCCGGCGGAGATCGTCGAGGGCATGAAGGCGCTGGGCCTGTTCGGCCTCACCATCCCCGAGGAGTACGGCGGCCTCGGCGAGTCGCTGCTCACCTACGCGCTCGTGGTGGAGGAGATCGCGCGCGGCTGGATGAGCATCTCGGGCGTCATCAACACGCACTTCATCGTCGCGCACATGATTTCCCGCCACGGCACCGAAGCGCAGAAGCAGCACTACCTGCCGAGGATGGCCACGGGTGAGGTGCGCGGCGCGTTCTCGATGTCGGAGCCGGACCTGGGTTCCGACGTCGCCGCGATCAAGACCCGGGCCCGTCGCGACGGCGACGACTACGTGATCGACGGCGCGAAGATGTGGCTCACCAACGGCGGCACTTCGAACCTGATCGCGCTGCTGGCAAAAACCGACGAAGGCGCGCCGAAGGCCCACCACAACCTGACGACGTTCCTCGTCGAGAAGCCCGAGGGCTACGGCGAGGTGCTGCCGGGCCTCACCATCCCGGGGAAGATCGAGAAGATGGGTTACAAGGGCGTCGACACCACGGAGGCGGTGTTCGACGGCTTCCGCGTCGGCGCCGACCAGGTGCTCGGCGGCGCGCCCGGCGAGGGCTTCGCGTACATGATGGACGGTGTCGAGGTCGGCCGCGTGAACGTGGCGGCGCGGGCGTGCGGCATCGCGATCCGCGCGTTCGAGCTGGCGGTGGAGTACGCGCAGCAGCGCAAGACGTTCGGCAAGCCGATCGCCGAGCACCAGGCCATCGCGTTCAAGCTCGCGGAGATGGCGACGAAGGTCGAGGCCGCGCACCTGATGATGGTGAACGCCGCGCGGCTCAAGGATTCCGGCGCCCGCAACGACGTCGGGGCCGGCATGGCGAAGCTGCTCGCGTCGGAGTACTGCGCCGAGGTCACGCAGGACGCGTTCCGCATCCACGGCGGCTACGGCTACTCCAAGGAGTACGAGATCGAGCGGCTCATGCGCGAGGCGCCGTTCCTGCTGATCGGCGAAGGCACCAGCGAGATCCAGAAGACCATCATCAGCCGCGGTCTGCTGCGCGAGTACAAGTCGAAATCCTGAGCGGCTCCGAGTACCCGAGTTCACACCGAAGTGCGCGAAACCACTCGTACCCTGGACCAGTGAGCGAGCTTTCGGACACCGAGCTGACGCGCGCCGCGCAGTCCGGTGAAGTGACGGCGCTCGGCGCGCTGCTCGCGCGGCACGAAGCCGGCATGCGCGGCGTCGCGATCGCGATCCTCGGCTACACCGCCGAGACTGACGACGCCGTGCAGGACGCGGCCGTGGTCGCGCTGCGCCGGATCGGCGATGTCCGCGACCCGGCCGCGGTCGGCGCGTGGCTGCGGACGGTGGTGCGCAACGCCTGCCGCGCGCGGCTTCGGTCCACACGCGACATTCCCGTCGCCGACGGCTGGGACCTCACCGCGTCCACGCTCGCCACTCCCGAGCAGCTGCTCGACGACCACGCGCTGCGCGACTGGGTCTCCCACGCCGTCGAACAGCTCTCGCCACCCGTGCGGCTCGTGATGCTGCTGCGGCACTTCTCGCTCGGCGTCACGTCGTACGAGCAGATCGCGCGGGCGCTCGGCATCCCCGTCGGCACCGTGCGCAGCCGGCTGAACCAGGGTCGCGCCAAGCTCGCCGAAGCCCTGCGCGCCACCGCGGCTTCGGCCCACGACGACGCCGGCGCGCTCGTCGCGGGCAGCAAGCTCGACGCGCTGGACACCCTGGCCGCGGCCGAACGCGGCGAGTTCACCCGGGTGCTCGCCGACCGGTGGGCCGAGGACGTCGTGCTCACCGCGGGCGACGTCCGCGGTGTCGGCCACGACTTCCTGCTGCGCGGCATGGAGGGCGACCTCGCCGCCGGCGTGCGCCAGCGGCCGGTGCACATCGTCGCGAGCCGCGAGGTCGTGGTGTGGGAGATGGACCTGCTCAATCCACCCGACAACCCGACGCACTGCCCGCCCGGCGTCGCCTGGCTGATGAGGCTGGACGGCGGCCGCGTCGCAGATCTGCGGCTCCACCACGCGCCTATGGCCGCCGTCACAGCGAACTGATCGAACCAACGGTCGTCGCTGCGCATCGTGCGGGTGTCCAGACACCCGTACGAGACGGAGCACCCCGTGACCGAACACCTCGCCCCTGGCACCCACACCGTCGAGCTCGACGGCCTCGTGCAGCGCTACCACGTCCACGGCTCCGGCCCGGTGTGCGTCGCGCACTCCGGCGGCCCCGGCATCGACTGGGAGTACCTGCGGATGCCGCTCGTGGAAGAGCAGTTCACCGTCGTCTACCCGGAGCCCATCGGCACCGGCGGTTCGAGCCGGCTGGCCACGCACCCCGACGGCTACACGCGCGACCGCTACGTCCGCGCGGTCCTCGCCCTGCTCGACCACCTCGGGCTCGCGAAGACCCTCTTCCTCGGCCACTCCCACGGCGGGTTCGTGGCCCAGCGCCTCGCGCTGACGCACCCCGAGCGCGTCTCCGGGATCGTGCTCTACGACAGCGCGCCCGTCGTCGGGGCGGAGCACGGCGAGGAGCTGATGCGACAGCTGGAGGAGTACGCGGCCCGCTCCGAAGGAGACTCCGGTCTGCCCGACGTGCTCGCCGCGTTCCAGTCGCTCGGCTCGCTGTCGTCCGACGAAGACGTGACCAAGGCCGTGCGCGGCATCCTGCCCGCGTACTTCGCCGACTTCCGCGGCCGCTTCGCGGAGTTCGGCGCGCTGCAGGGCCAGGTGAGTGGCGTGTACATCTCCGGCCGCGACGCCGACGGCACCCCCGAGCTGTTCGACGACCGCCCGGTGCTGAACACGATCGGGGTGCCGGCGCTCGTGGTCGTCGGCCGCTACGACGTGATCTGCGGGGTGCGCTGGGGCCGCGAGCTGCACGACGGGATCCCGGGCTCGCGGCTCGTGGTCCTGGAGCACAGCGGGCACTTCGGCCACCTGGAGGAGCCCGGGCTGTTCGCCGACGCGGTGGTCGGTTTCGCCAAGGGCCTGGACCACTGACGCACCCTGGGTGAACGGCATTCACCAGTACGCGGTTCGCACGGTTCGCCGGTTCTTGACAAGATGGACCCCTCGGACCGGACGAGTACGCAGGTGATGATGGTGAGCAGTCCCTTTGGTGGTGGACGGCCGGCCGGGCCGCCGCGGCTTCCGACGCCGCCCACCGGCTGGCCGATCGGGTCGTACGGCACTTACCGGGAAGCCCAGCGCGCGGTGGACTTCCTGGCGGAGAGCGAGTTCGCGGTCACGGATGTGACGATCGTCGGGGTGGACCTGATGCTCGTGGAGCGCGTGATCGGCAGGCTCACGTGGGGCCGGGTCCTGGGCGCGGGCGCGATGTCGGGCGCGTGGTTCGGCTTGTTCGCCGGGCTGATGCTGGGCCTGTTCGTGAACCAGGGCTTCGCGTTGCAACTGCTCACCGGGCTCGTGCTCGGCGTCCTTTCGGGTCTGTTGTTCGCCGGCATCGGCTACCGCGCGTCCCGCGGGCGCCGTGACTTCTCGTCCGCGAGCCAATTGGTGGCCGGCCGTTACGACGTGCTGTGCCAGCCGCGTTCGGCCGAACAGGGGCGGGAACTGCTCTCGAAGCTGGCGTTGAAGCCGCCGCCCGCCACCGCCTGACACCCGTTTTCGCGCTGCCCGGCGCCGCATCCCGTGGTGCCGGGCAGTGAAGAACAGGGGGCGGATTAGGGGCGTCCTAGGCCGAATTCGGGTTGTGCCGTTGGCGAATTCGTGCTGAGTCACCCGAATGGAAGCAGTGCCGGTCCACAGTTCACCCCGGTAATTCCGGCGTTTCGCGCTGCGCAAGCCTGAATCGTTACGGATACTGCTTGCGGGGTGTGATCGCCGGGCATAGGTTGTCCGACACCAGTCGGGCGGCCGCGTTCTCCAGCGCGACCGGCCGAGCACTGGCACGTCGGGGTGCTGGCGCGACTCGCCTCATCGCGTCGTGATGCCTGGGGGCGTCACGGTAACCGGCGTGCGCGGGTGAGGAGGCTTTTGTTCGATGGGGAAGAAGAGGCTACGGGGTCGCTCGCCCGCCCGAATGGGCGCGCTGCTGGCCGCCGGATTGATGACCACGGGTCTGCTCGCCGCGTGTGGCACAGGCTCGGGACCGATGAAGATCAACGTGTACTACGCGCCCGAGGACAATTTCCAGACCGTTGTGGACAACTGCAACAAAGCCGCGAACGGGCGCTACGAAATCGTCTACAACAAACTCCAGCGCGGTGCCGACGACCAGCGAATCCAGATGGCGCGCCGGCTCGCCGCCGGTGACACGTCGATGGACATCCTCGGTCTCGACGTGACGTGGGTGTCGGAGTTCGCCGAGGCCGGCTGGGCCGAGGAGTGGACGGGGCAGAACAAGGCCGCCGCGTCCGACGGCGTGCTGCAGGGCCCGCTCGAGACGGCCACCTACAACGGGAAGCTCTACGCCGCACCGAAGAACACCAACGTGCAGCTGCTCTGGTACGACGACCGCATCACCCCGAACCCGCCGAAGACGTGGGACGAGATGATGCAGATGTCGCAGCAGCTCAAGAGCCAGGGCAAGCCGTACAGCATCGTGTTCACCGGTGCGCAGTACGAAGGCCTGGTCGTCATCTACAACACGCTCGTGGAATCGCTCGGCGGCCACATCCTGTCCGACGACGGCAAGTCCGTGGTGATGGACCAGGGCGCGGTCGACGCGCTGGCGCTGCTCAAACAGGTCACGTCGTCGGGCATCACGGACCCGTCGCTGACCAACCAGAAGGAGGACGACGTCCGCCAGACGTTCCAGCGCGGCAACGCCGCGTTCGAGCTCAACTGGCCGTTCGTCTACGCCTCCTACGCCGAGGAGAAGCCGCAGGACCTGTCGCACTTCAAGTGGGCGGTGTACCCCGAGGCGAAGGCCGGCATGCCGGCGAAGACGACCATCGGTGGTTACGACCTCGCGGTGAGCACGTACTCGCAGCACAAGCCCGAGGCGTTCGAAGCCGCGTTGTGCTTGCGCAGCGCGGAGAACCAGAAGTTCTCGGCCATCAACGACGGGGTGCCGCCGACCATCGAATCGGTGTACCACAACGACGTTCCGCTCGACCCGTCGAAGCCGGCGTCGAACGACAACCCGAACATGGCCATCAAGTACCCGATGCGCGACACCATCCTCGACGCGTTGAAGACCGCCGCGGTGCGCCCGCTTTCCCCGGCGTACCAGAACGCGTCCACGGTCATGTCGAAGATCCTGTCGCCGCCTTCGGAGATCGACCCGCCCGTGACGGCCCAGCAGCTGCGGGAACAACTCAGTGACGCGCTCCAGTCGAAGGGAGTGATCCCGTGACCGTCCAGGACCCCTCAACCGGCACCGCCGAACCCACCGGCGCACCGCCCGCGCACGAGGCCGTGAGCCACCGCAAGGGAAAACCCGTTCTCAGCGAGGGGAAGAGGGCCGAACGGCGGCTGGGCCTGTGGCTCTGCGCGCCGGCCTTCCTCGTGATGATCGCGGTGACGGGCTACCCGATCGTCTACTCGATCTGGCTTTCGCTGCAGCGCTACGACCTGAGGTTCCCCGCGCAGCAGGAGTTCATCGGGTTCGCCAACTACGGGGCCGTGCTCACCAGCTCCTACTGGTGGACCGCGTTCGGCACCACGATGTTCCTGACCGTGGTGTCGGTGGCAATCGAGTTCGTGCTCGGCATGGCGCTCGCGCTGATCATGCACCGCACGCTCGTGGGCCGCGGGCTCGTGCGCACCGTCGCGCTGATCCCGTACGGCATCGTCACGGTCGTCGCGGCGTTCTCGTGGTACTTCGCGTGGACGCCGGACACCGGCTACCTCGCGAACTCGCTGGCGTCGGGCGGCGCACCGCTCACCGAGCAGTGGCCGTCGCTGTTCATCATCATCCTCGCCGAGGTGTGGAAGACCACGCCGTTCATGGCGCTGCTGCTGATGGCCGGTCTCGCGCTGGTGCCGGAGGACCTGCTGAAGGCCGCCGCGATGGACGGGGCCTCGGCGTGGCAGCGGTTCACCAAGGTGATGCTGCCGGTGATGAAGCCCGCGATCCTCGTCGCGCTGCTGTTCCGCACGCTCGACGCGTTCCGCATCTTCGACAACATCTACGTGCTCACCAGCGGCGCGCAGGACACCGCATCGGTGTCGATGATGACCTACGACAACCTGGTCAAGGGTCTCAACCTCGGCATCGGGTCCACGATGGCCGTGCTGATCTTCATCACGGTGGCGATCATCGCGTTTCTCTTCATCAAGGTGTTCGGCACCGCCGCACCCGGCACGGACGACGGGGGTAAACGCTGATGGCCATCGGTGGTGCGGTCACGACCGGCCGCAAAGTGCGCTGGGGCGTCATCGACATCCTCGTCGTGGCGTTCGCGCTGATCCCCGTGCTGTGGATCATTTCCCTGTCCTTCAAGACGAAGGAAACGCTCAACGACGGCAGCTTCTGGCCCCAGGAGTGGACGCTCAAGAACTACGCCGACATCTTCCAGACGTCGGAGTTCCTGCGGGCGCTGGTGAACTCCATCGGAATCTCGGTGATCTCCACGGTGATCGCGGTGGTGCTGGGCACGATGGCGGCCTACGCCATCGCGCGCCTCGAGTTTCCTGGGAAGAAGCTGCTCGTGGGGCTGTCCCTGCTGATCGCGATGTTCCCGCAGGTCTCGCTCGTCACGCCGCTGTTCAACATCGAGCGCAACCTGGGTCTCTTCGACACGTGGGCGGGGCTGATCCTGCCCTACATCACGTTCGCCCTGCCGCTTTCGATCTACACGCTCTCGGCGTTCTTCCGGGAGATCCCCTGGGAGCTCGAAAAGGCGGCGAAGATGGACGGCGCGTCGCCGGCCCAGGCCTTCCGGAAGGTGATCGCGCCGCTGGCCGCGCCGGGCGTGTTCACCACGGCGATCCTGGTCTTCATCTTCTGCTGGAACGACTTCCTGTTCGCCATCTCGCTGACGTCCACCACTGCGTCGCGCACGGTGCCGGCCGCGTTGTCGTTCTTCACCGGGTCTTCGCAGTTCGAGGACCCGACGGGCCAGGTGAGCGCGGCCGCGGTCGTGATCACCATCCCGATCATCCTGTTCGTGTTGTTCTTCCAGCGTCGCATCGTGGCGGGGCTGACGTCCGGTGCGGTGAAGGGCTGACCCATGGCTGAAATCGTCCTCGACAAAGTTTCGAAGCGTTACCCCGACGGTGCGCTCGCAGTGTCCGAAGTGGACATCACGATCGCGGACGGCGAGTTCATCATCCTCGTCGGCCCGTCCGGCTGCGGGAAGTCGACCACGCTCAACATGGTGGCCGGGCTGGAGGACATCTCGTCCGGCGAGCTGCGCATCGACGGCAAGCGCGTGAACGAGCGGGCGCCGAAGGACCGCGACATCGCGATGGTGTTCCAGTCCTACGCGCTTTACCCGCACATGAGCGTGCGCGAGAACATGGCGTTCCCGCTGCGGCTGGCCAAGGTGGCCGACGCGACGGTGCGCGCGAAGGTGGAGGAGGCGGCGGAGATCCTCGACCTCACCGCGCACCTGGACCGCAAGCCGTCGAACCTCTCCGGTGGCCAGCGTCAGCGCGTGGCGATGGGGCGCGCGATCGTGCGCAACCCCAAGGCGTTCCTGATGGACGAACCACTGTCCAACCTGGACGCGAAGCTGCGCGGCCAGATGCGCACATCGGTGTCGAAGATCCAGAAGCAGCTGGGCACGACCACGCTGTACGTGACCCACGACCAGACCGAGGCCATGACGCTGGGCGACCGCGTGGTGGTGCTGCGGGCCGGGTACGTGCAGCAGATCGGCTCGCCGCAGTTCCTCTATGACAACCCGGCGAACCTGTTCGTGGCCGGGTTCATCGGCTCGCCGTCGATGAACTTCGTGCCGGCGACGCTGGAGAACGGTGAGCTGCACAGCCCGCTGGGCACCACGCCGCTCACCGACCGGATCCGCCGGATGGCCGAGGCCGCCAACGCGCCGCGCGAGGTGATCGTGGGCGTGCGGCCGGAGCACTTCGAGGACGCGGCGCTCGTCGACTCCGCCCAGCGTGGCGAGGGTTCCACGTTCACCGCGCACATCGATGTGCTCGAGTCGATGGGCTCGGAGAAGTTCGCGCACTTCACCGTGGAAGGCGAGGTGGCCACGTCGGCCGAGCTCGCCGAGCTGGCCGCCGACAGCGGTTCCGCCGACGTGCCGGGCGCCGAGTCGCTCATCGTGGCCCGGCTCTCGGCCGAGTCCCAGGCCGCGGAGAACGCGGACCTGGAGATCTGGTTCGACGCGGACAAGGTGAAGCTGTTCGACCCGAGCAACGGGCGGAACCTGACCTACCAGGAATAGGTTTCCAGTACGGAGGCCCCTTCACGCTCTGCTCGGGAAGGGGCCTTCGTCGTGTTCAGGGGATCTTCGCGAACACCAGCGCCGCGACCTGGCTCGCGACCGGGCACGCGGCCGCGCCGCTGGAACCGCTCGTGTCCACCACGCTCACCACCGCCTGCTCGCCGCGCCCCGGGGTGTCCGGCGACGGCTGAGTGGTCGTCAGGTGGCAGAACGCTCCGTCGGTGCTCTGGCGCGCCGTGCGGCCGCCGAGGGTTGCGGTCGCGCCGGTGGGTGCCTGTTTCTGCACGGAGAACGCGACGCTCACCGTGCCGCGGATGCAGGAGTGGCCCGACAACCCGGCCGAGGGCTGCGTGCCGGCGCCGGCGATCGCGTCGAGCTCGTGGACGTTGAGCAGTGCGCACGGGTCGACGCGGCCCCACGAGCGGTCGGGGAACTGGTGGTGGCGCACCTTGCCGCCGCTCGCGGCCGCGAGGACCCCACCGACCACGGCGTCGGCGTCGGAGCAGCGGTCGGCCGACGCGCCGGCGCCTTCGGCGTCGGTCACGGCGATGTTGAGGCGGATCCCGTCGGCGAACGTCACCACGCGCGAGCACGTCTTGTCGGGCGTGAAGCCGGCCTGCTGCACGGCGACGCCGTCGGGGAGCGGGCCGGAGTACTCGTACGGCTTCACGTTCGGGTCCGCGTCGGCGGCCAGCGGGCCCACGCTCACCGTGTGCTGGCGCCCGCTGCGCACGTAGTCGGTCCGGCAGTCGGTGAACGACGAGTCGGGGTCGTCGGCCGTCGCGCCGCGCAGGCGGGAGACGTCGAGCAGGCTGCAGTAGTCGAGCGTGGTGAAGTCGCCGAGCGCCGCCACGGCCGTCATCGGCGAGGGGGCTAACGAGACGGGCGCGGGGGCGGCCGCCGAGGAGCAGCCGGCGAGCAGGAGCGCGCCACCGAGCGCGACGACAACGGGTCCAAAGGGGGAACGCACGGGGTGCAGTATCACCACGAATCGCGCGAAAAATCAGCCCTGACAGGGAAATCCCACACTGCGCTGTGGTGTCCGCGCAGGTCAGCGCCGCGAAATCGGACGCCGGTCCGTGCGTGGCGGGATGACCGGCTCGGGCCCTTAGGGGTCCGAATCGTCCCGGGGAGCGATGTGCTCGCGGCGCATTCCTGGTGTCCTTGAGTCACGAACCCAACGGGAGGGACCACGATGACCGCACCTGTCACGCAGAGGCTGAGCCGCCCGCGCAACGACCGCATGATCGGCGGCGTGTGCGCCGGGCTCGCCCGCCGATTCGGCACCACGCCGGGCAAGGTCCGCGTGCTCGCGCTGCTGTCCTGCCTGCTGCCCGGCCCGCAGTTCGTCGCCTACCTGATCCTCTGGGCCGTCATGCCCAGCGAGTGAGGTCCGGCCGCACCGAAGCCGTGAAGGGCACCCGCGTGGTGCCCTTCACGGCTTTTCGCGCGGAACCGGGGGAGTGGCCGGATGCGGGTGGCGCGGCTGGCGCCACGCGCACATCGCCTGGTCGATCTCGGCCTGGTCGAGCCCCGGGTGCGGCAGCTCGGTCGCGCGGCCCGGCTCGGCGCGCAGGCCGTCGAGGATCAGCGCGAGACAGCGGCGCCACAGGTGCGGCTCCACGGCGCTGGTGTACTCGACCGCCGCGCCGACCATCTGGTGGATGAGCGGCAGATCGGTGGGCACGAGGTCGGCCCGCAGCTGCCCGGACTCCTGCGCACGCTCCATCAGCCGCGTGATGAGCGGCACCATGTGAGCTTTCACCTCGGCCACGTGCTCGTGCCCGAACGCCTTGGACAGCATGATCTCCCGCAGCCCGCGGTCGGCGGAGTGCAGCTCGACCGTGCGCCACACGAAGTCGACGAAACCGTCCCACGGGTCTTCGGCGCCCAGCGCCTGCTCCGCGAGATCGGCGATGTCCTGCAGCTGCTCGACGAACATCGCCTCGACCAGGTGTTCCTTGCTGGGGAACCGCCGGTAGACGGTGCCGACGCCCAGGCCGGCGTGGTGCGCGACGTCGTCGAGCGTCGCCTCCAGCCCTCGTTTGCCGAAGACGGCGCGAGCGGATTCGAGGATGCGCCGGCGGTTGAGCTCGGCATCACGCCGCAGCGGCCGCGCCGGTGCGGCGTCCGGTGTCATGACGCCCAGGTTACCAAAAGAAGTCGAGGCACCATCTCCGGTTTTTGTGTACTTTGGGCCGCGTAACGGGAGGGACCTACTCCACATAGCGCTTTGATCACTATCGTGAGGGAAATCCACATGCCTGACTCGACGGCCACGCTCGAGCGTCCGGGGGAGGACGCGCCGAGCCACGCCGAAAACCCGCACCACTCCAGACGCTGGGCCATCCTCGTGATGATCGGCCTGGCCCAGCTGATGGTGGTGCTCGACGCCACCGTCGTGAACATCGCGCTGCCTTCGGCGCAGGTCGACCTCGGTTTCTCCAACGACGCCCGCCAGTGGGTCGTCACCGCGTACGCGCTCGCGTTCGGCAGCCTGCTGCTGCTCGGCGGGCGGCTCGCGGACCTGTTCGGCCGCAAGAACGCGTTCCTCGTGGGCCTGGCCGGCTTCGCCGCGGTGTCCGCGATCGGCGGCGCGGCGAGCAGCATCGAGATGCTGCTGATCGCCCGCGCGGCGCAGGGTGTGTTCGGCGCGCTGCTCGCGCCGGCCGCGCTTTCCCTGCTCACCACCACGTTCACCGACCCGAAGGAACGCGGCCGCGCGTTCGGCGTGTTCGGCGCGATCGGCGGTGGCGGTGCCGCCATCGGCCTGTTGCTGGGCGGCGTGCTCACCGAATACCTCGACTGGCGCTGGTGCATGTTCGTGAACATCGTGTTCGCGGTCATCGCCTTCATCGGCGGCGCGCTGCTGCTGCGCCGCCAGGAGTCCGACGGCCCGCGCCCGAAGCTCGACCTGCCGGGCACGGTCAGCGCGTCGGCCGGTCTCTTCGCACTCGTCTACGGCTTCTCCAACGCCGAGCACGACTCGTGGGGCTCGATCTCGGTGTGGGGCTTCCTCGCGGCCGGGCTGGCGCTGCTGGCGACGTTCGTCGTGCTGCAGCAACGCGTGAAGCACCCGTTGCTGCCGATGCGCGTGCTGCTCGACCGCGACCGCGGCGGCTCGTACATCGCGATGTTCCTCATCGCGATCGGCATGTTCTCGATCTTCCTGTTCCTCACGTTCTACGTGCAGCAGAACCTCAAGTTCACGCCCATCGAGAGCGGATTCGGCTTCCTGCCGATGGTCGCCACGCTGATGGCGGCCGCGACCACCGCGACGGGCGTGCTGCTGCCGCGGTTCGGGCCGAAGCCGCTGGTGCCCACGGGCATGCTGATCGCCGCGGGCGGTCTGCTGTGGCTGAGCGCGATCGACGCCGGCAGCACCTACGCCGAGGGCGTGCTGGGGCCGCTCATGGTGCTCGGCGTGGGCATCGGCCTGTCGATGGCGCCGGCGATGAGCGTCGCGACCTTCGGGGTCGAGCTGCACGACGCGGGCGTCGCGTCGGCGACGGTCAACACGATGCAGCAGGTAGGTGGCTCGATCGGCACCGCGCTGCTGAGCACGCTCGCGGGCAACGCGGCGACGTCGTTCCTGGCCGGGCGCGCGCCCACGCCGCAGCTCGCCGCGGAGGCGGCCGTGCACAGCTACACCACGGCGTTCACCTGGGCCGCGGTCATCTTCGCGGTCGGTGCGGTGATCACCGGGCTGCTGCTGCGCCCGGGCGCCCCGCGCGGCGTGGCCGTGGTGCAGGCCGTGCACGTCTGAAGCTCGCTGATCGGGGTGAACGGTCCCTTCCCTGCTCGGCCGGGAAGGGACCGTTCTTTTTTCAACACCGGTAACCCGCGCCGCGGCTCACCCGACTCACTGGACATGACGGACCCGGCGAAGGTCTTTTTCCGCGATCCGAGCTACGACGGCCAGTTCGCGCGCACGCTCAACGCCGCGGTGGTGCACGCGGCCGACCTCGGTGAGGCGTTCGCGACCGCGCGCGGCCTCGGCAAGCTCTCCGGCGGCGGCTGGTACGACGCGTGGTCGGCCACCGCGGACCGCGCGCGCGTCGTGGCGGACTCGGCGCTGGCCGCGGGGGACCGCGTGAGCGCGCGCCACGCGTTCCTGCGCGCGAGCGAGTACTTCCGGCAGGCGTACTTCTTCATTCGGTCCGATGTGGACGATCCACGGCTGCAGTCCGCGTACCGCGGTCACGTCGAGGCGTTCGCGGAGGCCGCGAAGCTCCTCGAACACCCCGCCGAAGCGGTGCGGATCCCGTACGAGGACACGACTTTGCACGGCTATTTCTTCGCGCCGCACGCGTCCAGCACGCCGCGGCCGACCGTCGTGCTGCCGTGCGGCTACGACTCCACGGCCGAGTCCGGCTGGCTCGACGTGCCCGGCGCCGTCGACCGCGGCTACAACGTGCTCGTGTTCGACGGCCCCGGGCAGGGCGAGACGCTCTACGTCCAGCACCGGTACCTGCGCCACGACTTCGAAAACGTGCTGACCCCCGTGCTCGACTGGCTGCTCGACCGGCCCGAGGTCGACCCGGCGCAGGTGGTGCTCGTCGGCCGGTCGTTCGCCGGCTACCTCGCGCCGCGCGCCGCGACCGCCGAGCACCGGATCGCCGCGCTCGTGTGCGACCCGGCGCAGCCGGACCTCGGCGCGCGGGTGCCGTCCGGCCCGGCCGCGCTGGCGGCCGCGCCCGTGGTGCGGGTGCAGATGCGGCGCAACGCCGACCGCGCGGAGTTCTTCCGCGCCCGCATGGCCGCCCACGGCATCGACTCCGTCCGCGAGTACTTCGCCGAGCTGCGGCGGTTCACCATGCTCGCCGACGCGGCGAACATCACCTGCCCGGCCCTGCTCGTGGAGTCCGAACACGACTTCACGGCCGGCGGCGGCCCGACACTGCGCGACGCGCTCACCACCAAAGCCCAGGTCGTCCAGCTCACCGCGGCCGAAGGCGTCGACGGTCACTGCGCAGGCCTCGGCCAGCAGGTGTGGACGGGCACCGTCTATCCATGGCTGCACCGGACCCTGTCCACCTCACTTGTCGGCTGAAAACCGTTCCCACCCTGACTGCCGCGTCACGCCCAGTGCTTCGCCGATGCGCGCCCACGCGACTCCGCGCGACCGCAGCAGGTCCACCTGGGCCTGGATGCGTGCGTCGGCCTGGGCGCTCACCATGGCCATGCGCGGGATGCTCTGCAGGATCTCGTCGTCGGACTTCAGTTCCCACAGCGTCACTTCCGGCGTGGCCGGCTCTTGTTGCCCGGCGAGGATCTCGCCGCACAGGCTCACGCAGCCGTCGCAGATGTACACACCCGCGCCGGAGATGAGCTTGCTGACCTCGTCGGCGCGCTTGAGGCAAAACGAGCAGTAGCTGTCGTCGGTCATCGAGACCTCCCCAGGAACATGTCAGGGGCGACGGGAGCGCAGCGCCTCGATCACGTCGTCGTCCCAGCGGTGGGTGCGGATGAGCCGGTAGCGCTCGGCGGCGACCCACAGGTAGGCCTCGGCGTCGGTGCGGTCGCCGACCAGGTCGGCCTGGCGGAGCATGCCGGTGACGGGCGTGAACTCCTCGTCGAACCAGCGCTGCGCGAGGTTGGCGCGATCGGTGAAGCGGCCCTCGTCCTGCATCAGCCGGAAGCCCCACGCCTCCACGTGCTCGCCGAGCTGCGCGTAGTCCCACGGGTCCGACATGATCACAGACGCCCGCGCGTGGCCGGTCAGCGGCACGCGTTCGAGGAACAGCCGCCGGTAGTCCTTCACGATCAGGTCGCCGCGGTAGCGGATGCCGTTGGGGTTGAGCTTCGTGCGCACCGCGGTGACCTGAGCCTCTATTGTGGACAGACCCTGCGCGTGGGCGACGGACACGCGGTGGTGACCGTCGATGATGAAGTGCAGCTCGCCCACGCGATACACCTCGATCGGCGGGATCGCCTCCCCGCGGCGGGCCGCGAGCGCGAGCCGCTCCCAGCGTTCGCGCACGCGCCCGGACGTGGGGCGGAAGCGGCGGTCGAAGTCGCGGCTGCGGTCCACTGTGCCCACGATCGAGTCCAAAGTGATCACTCGCGGCCCGATGCGCGACTCGCCGGCGTAACCCAGCGCGTCGACGACTTCGTGGAACGGCAGCATGATGTTCACGTCGTCGGGCTCGCGGCGCAGCCAGGTGGACAGTCGCGAAAGGACCTGGCCGCGGCGGGCGCGCAGGAAGTCGTGTTCGGCGTCGGCGCGCGGGAAACCCGTGGGTCTGGTCATCGCGGGAACTCCATGATCCGGTGGCCCACCACGTTGCGCACGCGGGTGGTGCCGACCACGCGGTCGGGCACCGGTTCGCCGTGCGGGTGGATGTGGCCGTGCAGCAGCCAGCGCGGCCGCAGCGTGGCGATCGTGCGGTGCAGGCAGGCGAAACCGCGGTGCGGTGGGTCTTCGCGGTCGACGAGGTGCAGCGGAGGGGCGTGGGTGAGCAGCACGTCGACCTCGTGCCCGTCGCGGCGGCGCCACTTCGCGCGCCACTCGAGCCCGCGGGCCCGGCGCGACTGCTGGCGTTGGGTCCACTGGTTCGGGCCCTCGTTGTACCGGATCGAGCCGCCGAGCCCGGCGAACCGGAGCCCGGCGACGTCGACCACGCGTCCGTCGGCGTTGATCCCGCCCGCGGGGCCGGGCCATTCGGTGGGGAAACCGTCCTTCATGGACAGTCCGCCGTAACGGGTGTAACCGCTCAGGTCGGGATCGTGGTTGCCCGGCACGAACACGCACGGCACGTCGAGCGCGCCGGCGAGGAACTCGAGGTAGTCGTAGGGCAGGTCGCCGGCGGCGACCACGAGGTCGACGTCCAGCGAGCGGACCGCACCGGTCCACAGCCGCTCGTCGACCTCGTCGGCCACCACCAGCGCCTTGGGCATGCGCCCAGAGTAAGGCCTGACAGCGTTACTTCACGCGATCACTTCATGCCGTGAGAGAAACCCGGGTTGAGGGTGATCACGGTGACGATGCCGAGGATCCAGACGATCCCGAGGGTCAGGGCCCAGAACTTGAGGTTGGTCAGCAAACGAGGCATGGGAGTACTCCTGTAGCGCTACCGGGTGAAGGAACGGGGACCGCGTGGCGGCCTAGAGCCAGCCGTTCTTCCGGAATATTCGGTACAGGAGCAGGCAGATCGCGAAGATCACCGTGACCGCGATCGGGTAGCCGAACTTCCAGTGCAGCTCGGGCATGTAGTCGAAGTTCATGCCGTAGATCCCCGCGCCCATCGTGGGCACGGTGATGATCGCGGCCCACGCGGTGATCTTGCGCATGTCGGTGTTCTGCTGCAGCGAGATCTTCGCGACGGTGGCGTCGACCAGGGTGCTCAGCAGCTCGTCGAACGCGGCCACGCGCTCGGACACGGTCACGAGGTGGTCAGCGACGTCGCGGAAGTACGAACGCACCTCGTCGGGCACCAGCCGCGTGTAGCCCTCGGCCAGGCGCGAGACGGGCGTGGCGAGCGGCAGCACGGCGCGGCGCAGCTCCAGCACTTCCCGCTTCATCAGGTAGATCTGCTCGGCGCTCACCAGCGAGCGCGGCGCGAACACCTGCGCCTCGATCTCGTCGATGTCGGACTCGATGCGGCTCGAGACCTCGAGGTAGTGGTCCACCACGTGGTCGGCGATGGCGTGGACCACCGCGGCCGGGCCGAGGCTCAGGCGCTCCTGGTCGTCGTCCATGTCGCGGCGCAGCCGGGCGAGGCCGGAGTGGTTGCCGTGGCGCACGGTGATCACGAAGTCGCGGCCGAGGAACACCATGAGCTCGCCGGTCTCGACGATCTCGTTGGCCGTGGTCGGCGACTCGTGCTCCACGTAGCGGACGGTCTTGAGCACCAAGAAGAGCGTGTCGTCGTAGCGCTCGAGCTTCGGCCGCTGGTGGGCTTCCAGCGCGTCTTCCACGGCCAGCTCGTGGAGCCCGAACGTGTCGGCGATGCCCTGGATCTGCTCTCCGTCCGGTTCGTGCAGTCCGATCCAGACGAACCCCGCGTGCCGCTTGCGCACCTCTTTGATGGCGTCGGAATGCGTCCAGCGGCCGGGCAAGCGCGCGCCGTCGACGTACACCGCGCAGTCGACGACGTACGCCGACAAGGGCACAGGGATCGGCCGCTCGAGCATCGGCTTGGTGCGGCTGCCGCCGCGGCCGCGAAGGCCTCCGAGGGAGGGGATGGCAGGCATGGGATCTCCTGGGCTGGCGTCGTGGTGGAACACAAAGACGACGGCCAGGCGGACTTCAGCGTCCGTCCGGCATCACCGGCGTTCCCTGTTCGCCGGACCTACCAGGAGAAAAATCGGCCGGCCGGCTCGGCGGGAACGCTGGGACTACTAGGGAGCGGACTATCGCCACTACTCATGGGGCGTTCCTCACCTCCTTCAGGCCGGCGCGATCGTAAGACGCGGAGAGTGGTGGGGCTCGCGTTGACGCACGAACACCAATGGTCGAGGGTACTCCTCACCACCGGTGAGTGTCGCAAGTGGCTCAGGCGGCGTTACCCGGCCGGGAGTTGTTTCGAGGAGGAACACGGGTGGCCATCGCCCTGGAAGAGATCAAGCAGCGGTTGCGCAGGTTCGCCGAGGTCGAGGCGCGCGGCGTCTCGCCGCTGTACGACCACCTCGCCACGCAGTCGGCCGAGGACGACGACGTCGCCGGCCTGCTCACCGACGCCCGCGGCGGCGAGGCCCGCGGCACCCTGCTGCTGGCCGCGGCCCACCGCCTCATCCAGGCCGACCCAATCCACCCGCTGTCGCGCTACTACCCGTCACTGGGCGGTTTCGACGGCGTGGACAACGAGACCTGGCCGCTGTTCCGCACCTTCCTGCTGGAGCGCGCGGACAAGGCCCGCCAGATCATTTCGACGCGCTACACCCAGACCAACGAGGTCCGCCGCGCGTCGCTCGTGTACCCCGCGGTCGCGGCGGCGGCGAAGGAAGCGGGCGGCAAGATCGCCCTGCTCGAGGTCGGCTGCAGCGCGGGTCTGCTGCTCGGCCTCGACCGCTTCTCCTACCGCTACCAGTGCGACGGCGGCGAGCAGCTCGTCGCCGGACCCGCCAAGGCCGCCGTCGGCCTGCACTGCGCCCTGGACCTCGCGCCCGGCGCGGTGCTGCCGAAGCTGCCGAAGAAGGTCTCCATCGCCGCGCGCGCCGGTCTGGACCGTGCCCCCGTCGACCTCGCCGACGAGGACGAGCTGGCCTGGCTGGAAGCCTGCGTCTGGGCCGACCAGCCGGATCGCATCCGGCTCCTTCGCACGGCCGCCGCGGAACAGCGCAAGCACGTCCCGCCCCTGATCGCCGGTGACGGCGTGGACGACCTGGCCGCGGCCGCGGCCACGTTGCCGCCCGAGCTGCCGCTGGTGGTCCTCACCAGCCACGCGCTGGCCTACTTCGGCGACCGCCGGGCCGACTTCGTGGCCGCGTTGGCTTCGCTCGCGGCTACGCGCCCCCTGTGGTGGGTCACGGAGGGCTCTTACTCGGCCGGCCTCAAGCTCGTGATGCCGGATCGCACCGACCTGGACGCCCCGGCGCCCGGCTTGTCGGACCCCTGCGTGCTCGGCCTGGTCTCGTGGTCCGACGGCAAGCCTGTGGCCCGTGCGCTGGCCCGGACCACGCCGCGCGGGCAGCGCATGACCTGGCTGCCCGCCTGACGGTTCGCGCAGGCGCACCAGCTGCACGCTGTGTCACCTGTGTCACATTCACCCCATCAGTCACACCCGCGCACCGCTCGCCTATGCGTCCTCACATGCACAGGCATTGATGTGGAATTGCTCAACCCACATTTCCCGTGCTCATCCGGCGATCGGTGCGGGGATAACACCATTCACCGACGTACGAAATCCACAAACATTCGCGCAAGCAATCGACGCACCGCGGAAATGCACCGACTTGACTCAGGCCCTTGGTAGCGCACCCCAGTCACGCAGTGTGATGAAAAGCAAGTCGACGAGCAGGCCTGAGGCGTCCAGTTCCACCAGTTCGGCCGAGTCGACCCAGCGGGCGTCGTCGGCGTCGTCGCCGGCGGTGAGGGTTCCGGCCGCGACGGTGCACTCGTAGTCCCGGATGTCGTAGGGGCCGCGGGCGACCATGCCCACGAATGCGTGCGGTGTCACGTCGAGTCCGGTCTCTTCCCGCAGCTCGCGGACGACGGCTTCAATGTCCGTTTCGCCCTGTTCGACCCGGCCGCCGGGCAACGACCAGAGACCCCTGCCCGGATCGTGACCGCGCTGGATGAGCAGCAGTCTGCCCTGGTCGTCGAACACGATGCCGCCCACGCAGGGCACTCGGATGGCCATGAGTGTCAACCCCTGGATTCGTCACGCTGTACACGGAGAGTAGCCATACGGTACACTTCGGACGGCCTGCTGACCCATGCGCGGGACTTTCCTGCCGCGTGGGTGGTTGGTGCGGTACAACATAGAAAGTCAGTTTTCCGGTGCCACGTTTAGAGACGGGATTGATCGCTGTGAACGCGAAGAAGCTTGCGGGTCTCGTGGGTATCGCGTTGGTGCTGTTCTTCGTGATCGCTCAGCCGAATCAGGCGGCGGGACTCGTCGGCAACATCGTCGAATTCCTCCGTAGCTCGGCCGAATCGGTGGTCTCGTTCGTCAGCAACGTGTTCAACGGCTGACGGAGGATAACCTCGAGACATGTTCGCGCCACGCGACCCTGACGAGTACCTGCTCGACACTGAGCGGCGGGTCATCCGCATCCGCCGCCACTGGGCAGTCCTGCTCTGGGACACGTTCGAGGCGGCGGCTCTGCTCGCCGTCTGCGTACTGGTCTCGTACCTGCTGCCACCGTCGTTGTGGGTGGTGCAGAACATCCTCTGGTACGTCGCGCTGCTGGTCGTGCTGCGGTTCGCCTACGCGGTGGTCCAGTGGTGGGTCGAGCGGCTTGTCGTCACGGACAAGCGGTTCGTGCTGACCAAGGGCGTCATCACCACGAAGGTGCTGATGATGCCCATCACGAAGGTCACCGACCTCACCTACGAGCGGCCCGGCTGGGGCCGGGTGCTCGGTTACGGGACGATGGTCGTCGAGTCCGCCGGTCAGATCCAGGCGCTGAACCGCATCGACTACCTGCCTCGGCCCGAGGAGTTCTACGACACGATCTCGGAGCTCGTGTTCGGCGACAAGCAGAAGCAGGCCGAGCGCTTCTCCATGATCAAGGCGCAGCGTGCCGCGAGGGGCAAGAAGCCCGTCGGCTGACCTGCGGGCGTTGTCCCAGGTACCGGCGTCGCTGTGACGCAGCGCATCGTCGAGAATGGTCACGATGCGCATCGACCTGCACGCCCACTCCACGGCCTCCGACGGCACCGACAGCCCTGCCGGGCTCGTCGAAGCCGCCGTCCGGTCCGGCCTCGACGTGGTCGCGATCACCGACCACGACACCACCGCCGGCTGGGCTCCGGCGGCGGCGGCCGTCCCGCCCGGGCTGACTCTCGTCCCCGGCGCCGAGCTGTCCACCGTGTCCGTCGACCCGGAAACGGGCTGGCGGATCAGCGTGCACCTGCTCGCGTACCTCTTCGACCCGACCGCGCCCGCGCTGGTCGCCGAGCAGACGCGCCTGCGGGCCGAACGCCGCACGCGGCTGCGCGCGATGGCGGCCCGCATGGCCGCCGACGGCCTCCCGATCGACGCCGACGAGATCATGGGCCTGCTGCCCGCCGACTCGCCGGCCGGCCGGCCGCACCTCGCGCAGGCGCTCGTGCGCGCCGGGCTGGTGTCGAGCGTCGACGAGGCCTTCGCGGAGTACCTCGGCAGCCGCCGCGGCTACTACGTGCCGCGCCACGACACCCCCGTCGAAGAGGCGATCGACATGATCGTCGCCGCGGGTGGCGTCACGGTGATCGCGCATCCGTTCGCCTACAGCCGCGGCGCGACGATCAGCGAGGACACCCTGCGTGACCTCGCCCGCCGTGGCCTGACCGGCGTCGAGGTGGATCACCCCAACCACGAGCCGGCCACGCGCGTCCGCACGCGTGAGCTCGCCGACGAGCTGGGGCTCATCCGCACCGGGTCGAGCGACTACCACGGCACGAACAAGACGATCGGCCTCGGCCAGGAGACGACCGACCCCGGTCAGTTCGAGCAGCTCGTCGCGCGCGCCACCGGGTCGCAGATCGTGAAGGGCTGAGATGGGCGTCGCGCAGTTCTTCGACGCGAAGCTGTTCATCAGCGCCACCATCACGCTCATCGTCATCATGGACCCGCCGGGCACGGTGCCGGTGTTCCTGAGCCTCGTCGGCCGCAAGCCGATGGCCACGCGCGTGAAGGCGGCGCGCCAAGCGGTGTTGGTTTCGCTGCTGGTCATCACGCTGTTCGCTGTTGCCGGGCAGGCGATCCTCGCGTACCTCGGCATCGGCATCCCCGCGCTGCAGGGCGCCGGCGGCCTGCTGCTCCTGCTCATCGCGCTGCAGCTGCTCACGAGCAAGGGCGGCAACGAACCCGAAGCGACCGACGACGTCAACGTTGCCCTCGTGCCCCTCGGCACGCCGCTGCTCGCCGGCCCGGGCGCCATCGCGGCGACGATCGTGTTCGTCCGCCAGGCCGACGGCCACCTCGGCGCCTACATCGCGCTGGGGTGCGCGATCATCGCCGTGCACTTCGTGATCTACACGTGCATGCGCTTCTCGGGTGTGGTCATCCGGCTGATCAAGGAAAGCGGCATCACGCTCGTCGCGAAGATCGCGGGTCTGCTGCTGGCGGCGATCGCCGTGGAGCTGGTGGCGAACTCCGTGAAGGGCTTCATCGCCGGGAACTTCTAGGCTCGGCCGGCCGGTCGCTGCCCGAGGCGTGGATCTCGCGCACCGACACGGTTTCGCGGTTGCCGGGCAGGGAGCCGCGGCGTTCGGCTGAGGGCCGCCCCCGCGCCGGAAAGTGTCGGTGGTGGTGCGTAGCGTGGACGCCGGAACCGAACGGGGGTCGAGTGAAGGAACAGCTGGGGTTCGATTTCGGCGTCGAGCAGCCGCAGCGGCTCACGAAGGTGTCGCCGGCGCGGCTGAGCACGTTCGAGGACTGCCCGCGCCGCTACCGCTTGAGCTACCTGCAGCGCCCGACGCCGCAACGCACCGGCCCGTGGGCGCACAGCACGCTGGGCGCGGTGGTGCACAACGCGTTGCGGGCGTTGTTCGACTTGCCGGTCGCCAAGCGCACCGCGCAGCGCGCGATGGCGCTCGTGGGCGAGTACTGGAAGGACGCGGGGTTCGAGGACGCCGAGCAGGCCGCGCGCTACCGGGCGCGGGCCAAGGGCTGGGTCGGGGAGTACGTGGAGGACCACGACGTCACCGAGGACCCGATCGGCCTCGAGCGCTGGGTGTCCGCGCCGGTCAGCACCACCGGCGGGCAGCCAACGATGATCATCGAGGGCCGCGCCGACCGCATCGACCGGCGCGGCGGCGAACTGGTCATCGTCGACTACAAGACCGGCCGACGCGCTCCCGACGAGTACGAGGCCCGCGCTTCGCAGGCGTTGGCCATGTACGCGGTCGCTTCTTCGCGCACACTTCGCATGCCCTGCACCAAGGTCGAGCTCCACCACCTGCCCACCGGCACGATCGCCGCGGCCGAGCACACGCCCGACTCGCTCCGCCGCCACCTCCAACGCGCCGAAGAAACCGCGGGCGACTTACGCCTGGCCACGGATACCCTCGACGCAGGCGCCGATGGCGACGCCCTGTTCCCCGCCCGCCCCGACCGCCGCTGCTCCTGGTGCGACTTCCGCCCGAGCTGCGCGGAAGGCCAGCAGGCCGCGCCCGCGTCCCAACCGTGGGACCTCCTGGCGCCTTGACCGCCCTCCCTTCGAGCCGACGATTGGACGGACCCCCCACCGTGGCCTCACCCGACACCGAGGAACTGACCACCGCCCCCTTGGCCGCGGCGGACGTCGCCACTCGCGAGGGCACCCCTCCGTCGGACGCCCACGCCGAACCTCCGTCGGCTGAGGCTGACGAGCACGGTGAGCCTTCGGAACCTGTCGCGGAAGCGTCTGCCGCCGAGTCGCCGGCCGTCGACGCCGAGCCCGACCCGACCACGGCGACGCACTCGGCCGAGACGCCGGCCGAGTACGTGCCCGTCGCGGCGCCACAGCGGATCGAGGCCGTCGGCGCGGGGAAGCCGCGCGGGCGGTGGTGGCGGGGGTTCACCGGGTCGATCGCCGCGGGACTGGCCGTGCTGGCGGTGGGCGTGCTGGGTGTCGGCGCGGTCTGCCTCGCAACCGGGGCGCCGGGGCCGAGCGTGCTGTTGCTGGTGGGCCACCCTGTCGCCGCGGTGGTCGCGTTGGTGCTGCAGCGGGTCGCGGATCGGCGCTACGGCCGCGCCGCCGGGCTGGCGGGCATCGGGGTGCTGGTGGTCACGTTCGTGGCGCTCACCGTGTTCTGGTGGGCCTGACCCGGGTGCTGTCCGAGGACGAAGCGGCGGAGCTGTACGACGTCCTACGGCCCGGCGGAAGGTTCGCGTTCGAGACGTGCCACCCGCAGGCAAAGGCTTGGGAGGACTGGATTCCCGCTCACCCGGTCACGGTCTCCCAGCCGCGTCCCCTCCGGCTGTAGCACGAGGTCGAGTCGGTCGTCGGCGGCGTTGTTGTCACGTTCACCGAGACCGCCGTCGACCCCGAGGGCACCGTGCCGCGAGATCGTCACGATCGCTAGCGCAGGGCGGCAACCACAGGACCGCGCTGCTCAAGCAGCACCGGCCCCAAAGCCGTAAGCCGCACAACCCCGCGGTACGCCCCACGGTCGACGCCGACCGTGCGGATCGTGGCGCCGTTGGATTCGTTGAGCACGGCCAAACCGCCGTTGATGGGGACGACGAGCTGGCGGGCGAAGGTGATGCCGGGGCCGCGGGTGCTGTCGAGGGTCCAGCGCGGGGTGAGGTCGTCGCGCGACAGGGCGACGGTCTTGGTGCCCGTGAACCAGTACACGCCGCTGTCGGTGCGAGTGGTCTGTTCGACGCCGCCCGCGGGGTCGCCGGCCAAATCACTGGCCGGCAGGTCCATCGGGTACGCGGAACGCTCGTTGCCGTCCGGGCCGTAGATGACCAGGAGCTTCTGGTCGGGCAGCAGCACGGCCGTGAAGTCGCCGGACATGGCGATCACGCGGGCGCGCGAGCCGGCCAGGATGGTGCTGAAGACGACCTGCGGCTCGTCCTCGTGTTCGGCCGTGGCCTTGTAAACGGTGAGGCGGTCGTGGGGATCACCGGGGCAGCGCTCGATCACGCCGACCTTCTCGGCGGCCGCGGCGACCGTGCCGTACGTGCAGCCCGTGCGCGGCTGCTTGTTCGGGTTGACCATGAACGGGACCTGGCCGTACTCCATGCTCTTCACGAGGTCGTCGCGCCAGGTGTCGAGCAGGTGCTTGCCGGTGGTGGTCACGTGGCTGCCGTCGCTGACGAGCTGGGTGCCGAGCTCCGCGTCGCCGTTGCGCTGGGCCGTGATCTGGCCCGTGGTGGGGTCGAGCTGCGTGACCTCGCTGCAGCCCATTGCCTTGTGGTACACCGCGTTCACGCGCCCCCACGCGGTGTCCACAGTGCACAGTTGCAGGTTCTCGCGCGTGTAGTGCCAGCGGATCTGCCCGGTGAGCGGGTCGCGGCCCGCGACCTCGCCGCCGTCGGCGGTGGTCACGGTGTCGCCCTCGCCGATCGGCACGGGCGTGGCCGAGCTGGGCGCCTGCCACAGCTGCGCCATCGAACCCGGCACGGCCGTGGGCGCCGGCGGCAACGTCGGCGGCGGGGAAGCGAGCGCGCGGCTCGTGTGCAGGTTGTCGCTGTTCAACGCGACAACCAGCGTCACGACCACCACGACCACGGCGATCAACGCCGCGATCACGCGGTCCCGCCCGCTGTTCCACGGCGAGCGCCGCGCGCGAACGGGAGGCCCCGTCACAGTGCTCGCAGAGCTCTGCGACGGGGGCAAAACATCTTCGGTGCCGAGGGGGCGGTGTGAAACCACCCCGGAGTCCGAAGGCGGTACAAAAGCCGGAACGTCCGGTTCAGACTGGTCCGGTGCGCCGTCTTCGTGGTCGCTCACGTACCTGACTCCCGCCGTCGGCTCCGCTGGTCCCCTCAGTCTGCCGACGCAGGTGTATCAGACGTCGCGGAGGGGCGGCGACGACGGCGCCGACGTGCCGGACGCTCACCCGTTTCTCCGGTTTCTCCCGAAGCCGAGGCCGACGCGGTGGCCGCGCCGGCAGGGCCGGTCGACTCCCCACCGCCACCACCACGGGTGCGGCGACGCGAGCGCGAGCGCTCCTCACCCGAACCTGAACCCGACGCAGCGGAGTCGGAGGAAGCAGCAGCGTCCGCCTTCTCGACCGCCTCAGCCGCATTCGCACCACCACGGGTGCGCTTGCGCGGAGCCCGCGTGCGCTTGCGCGGCGCGGCGTCGTCGTCAGAAGCAGAACCGGCGCCCCGGCCACCACGGCCACGGCGCTTGCCGCCCAGGTCCTCTTCCTCCTCGGCGGCCAGCCCGGCGCGGGTCCGCTTCGCGAGCGGGAGCCGGCCGGTGGTGCCCTCTGGGATGCCGAGGTCGCTGAACAGGTGCGGCGACGACGAGTACGTCTCCACCGGCTCCGGCTTGTCCAGACCCAGCGTGTCGGAGATCAGCTTCCAGCGGGGCATCTCGTCCCAGTCGACGAGGGTGACCGCGACACCCGTGCGCCCCGCGCGGCCGGTGCGGCCGATGCGGTGCACGTAGGTCTTCTCGTCGTCGGGGCACTGGTAGTTGATGACGTGCGTGACGTCGTCGATGTCGATGCCGCGAGCCGCGACGTCGGTGGCCACCAGCACGTCGACCTTGCCCGAGCGGAACGCGCGCAGCGCCTGTTCGCGAGCGCCCTGGCCGAGGTCACCGTGCACGGCGGCGGCCGCGAAGCCGCGCTCCACCAGGTCGTCGGCCACCTTCTGCGCGGTGCGCTTGGTGCGGCTGAAGATCATGGTGAGTCCGCGGCCTTCGGACTGCAGCACTCGGGCGATGACCTCCGGCTTGTCCATCGAGTGCGCCCGGTAGACAAACTGCGTGGTGCGCTCGTGGATCGCGCTCGCGTCGTTTTCCTCGGCGCGGATGTGCGTGGGCTGACGCAGGAACGTGCGCGCCAGCGTGATGATCGGGCCCGGCATCGTGGCGGAGAACAGCATCGTCTGCCGTTCGTCCGGCACCATCCGCAAGATGCGCTCGATGTCGGGCAGGAAGCCCAGGTCGAGCATCTCGTCGGCCTCGTCGAGCACGAGCCCGCGGACCTTGCCCAGCACCAGGTGCTGCTGCTCGGCCAGGTCGAGCAGGCGGCCCGGGGTGCCGATCACGACGTCGACGCCCTTGCGCAGCGCGTCGATCTGCGGCTCGTACGGCCGCCCGCCGTAGATGGCCAGCGTGCGGATGCCGAGGTGCTTGCCGGCGCCCTTGAGGTCGTTGGCGACCTGGATGCACAGCTCGCGGGTCGGGACCACGACCAGCACCTGCGGGGTGCCGTCGCCGGGCACCTGCACGCGGTGCAGCAGCGGGACGCCGAAGCCCAGCGTCTTGCCCATGCCGGTGCGGGCCTGGCCGATGAGGTCGTCGCCCGCCATGGCCAGCGGCAGCGTGAGCGCCTGGATGGCGAACGTGCGCTCGATGCCGGCCTCGCCCAGCGCCTTCACGATCTCCGGCTTCACGCCGAACGAGGCGAAGGTGGGTGCCTCGGGCTCGACCTCGACGCCCGCCTGCAGCGGGTGCGAGGTGTCGAGCGCGGCCGGGCCGGTCTCGCTGTGCTCCAGCGCGACTGCGGGGGTGGTGGTTTCTTCGGTTGTGGACTGTTCTGCGGTCAGGGTGATCGCCTCTCTCGTGACCAGCGCGCACAGGCCGGTTGTCACTCGACACTCGACCGGGGGGTCTGGGCAGGCACCTTGAGGATCCGGCGCCGCAGCCGCCCTCCCGGGAATGCCGCTGGAGGCGTGCACGCACAATTGCAGCGAGCCCCGGCAGCCCTGGTGGCGCCGGTCGCCCGCCTGTTTCCCGCAGCCAGAAGACGTGCGGAAGCCTTGTCAATTCTTCCGCAGTGTACCTGGTCAGGAGTTTTTCAACACTACCGGGCGCGACGGCGCGGCGTGGGATCGGTCTCTTCACGGCGTCGACCACGGGTTCGGCGATACCCTCGTCGCCGTGACCGACCCGAAAGAGATCAGCGAAGGTGTCGTCGACCTGCTCGGCGTGATCGCCTATCTCGAGCTTTCCGCGTTCGACCGGATGGCCGAGGACGCCCGCACCGCGCCGACGCTCGCCGGCCGCGCCGCGCTCGCCTCCATGGCCGCGGCCGAGATCGGTCACTTCGACATGCTGTCGGCCCACCTCGCCGGCCACGGCGTGTCCGTCGACGACGCCATGCGCCCGTTCGTGGCCCAGGTCGACGCGTGGCACGCCTCGACGCGGCCCAAGTCGTGGCTGGAATCGCTGGTCAAGGCCTACGTCGGCGACGGCCTCGCGGCGGATTTGTACCGCGAGATCGCCAGCTGGCTCGACCCGGAGACGAAGGACCTGGTGCTCACCGTCCTCGCCGACACGGGTCATTCCGCGTTCGCCGAGCGCGAAGTCGCCGCAGGCATCAAGGCCGACCCGAAGACGCGCGACAAGCTCGCTTTGTGGGGCCGCCGGCTCCTGGGCGAGGCCCTCACGCAGGCCCAGTACGTGGTCGCCGAACGCGATGGCCTGGCCGAACTCATCGTCGCCGGCTCCGGCGACCTGTCGGGAATCGCCGGGTTGTTCCGGCGGTTGCAGCAGGGGCACACGAAGCGCATGCAGGCGCTCGGTCTCGGCTGAAGTGCCGGTTCACCACGCGGTGGCGCGACACCGCAGCGCTGCGGTTGGGCTAGCCTTGCCAGGCGTAACGACAACGAATTTCCAGCGGAGGTCCCACGTGGAGGTCAAGATCGGCATCAAGGACACGCCGCGCGAGCTGGTGGTGTCCAGTGGCCAGACCGCCGACGAGGTGGAGAAGCTGGTCGCCGAGGCCCTGACGGCCGGTGACGGGCTCTTCCGCCTCAACGACGAGAAGGGCCGCAAGTACATCGTCCCGTCCGACCGCATCGCGTACGTCGAGATCGCCCCCTCGGACGTCCGCAAGGTCGGCTTCGGCGTCGGCGACTGAGGCTCGCGAGTTCTGGCGGTTCTCGAGTTTTCGCGGTTTGACGAAAAAGCCGCCCTGGGCTTTGGCCCGGGGCGGCTTTTTCATGTCTTGGGGAGCTTTGGCGAGTCGCTGGGCCCCGAATCAGGCAGTCGCTGCTTCGACTTCTTCCAAGCTCGTCGGCACCGAAAACGGCGGCGTGGACGTCCCCGTGATCCGGTACCGCCCCCAGGGGTCCGGATCCGACAGCTCACCGTCGGCCGAACGATCCTCCACCACGACCGTGCAAGCCTTCTTCCGGCCGCCCACCGCCGCGGTCAGCTCGCCCGAGGCGGAAATCCGCCCGTACCAGTGGTAATACCCGTCGATCGGCTGGAAGTGGCCGCGCAGGTCGACCTGCACAGCCATTTCCACGCCAGCGACGACGAGGGTCGCAGTGCCGGCGTAACCGTCTTCGTCGCTCATGAAAAGCCTCCCAACGATGGAAAACAGCTCAGCCCGCGTCGCTGTCCGCCGGGGCGTCGGTCTTGGCGCGTCCGAGTTGGACGACCTTGTTCTCCTCCAGCGGCAGGTTCGGGTCGATCACCACGCCGTGCTGGCGGGTGAGCCCGTCGATGGCCGCCCAGATGATCTGCGTGAGGTACTCGACCACGGAGTCGCGGCTCATGGAGCGGCGGTCGAGCCACCATTCGCCGGTGCTCTGGACCATGCCGACGATCCCGTGCGCCCACGGTTCCGCCGCGCCGGAGTCCATGGAGAACATGCGCATGTAGTCGCCGAGCAGGGCCGTCAGCGCGGTGGCGATGACTTCCTTGTCCTCGGCGACGACGTCGGAGTCGCTCACCGTCTTCTCGTGCAGGCCGCCGCGGGCGAGGAGGCGGTAGAGGTTCGGGTGTTCCTCGATCACGGAGAAGAACGCGTCCAGCGCCATCCGGATGCGCGGCACGGGCGCGAGTTCCGCGTTGATCGCCGGGATCAGGCGCTCGAAGAGGATCTCCGTCCCGCGCTGCCCGAGCGCCACATACAGGTCGGCCTTGTCCTCGAAGTGCCGGTACAGCACGGGTTTCGTGACGCCGGCCTCGGCCGCGACGTCCTCCATGCCCAGGTCCGGACCATGGCTGTCGAGCGCCCGCAGCGCGGCCTCCACGAACTCCGCCCGGCGCGCAATGCGGTGCTTGCGCCACCGGTCGCGCCGGGCGTCACCGGTCGCGGCTTCCCCCGGAGCCGGGTGCTTGCCGGACTGCTTGCTGGAGCGCTTGACACGTTCGATCACCCGGGTCATGCTACCAGAGGTAACTGTTACCTCAAGTTACAGCTATAGGAGAGAGGGCGAGCGATGACGCGGACGCTCAAGGAGACCGACCGGGAGAAGACCGCCGACCGGCTGCTCAAGTCTTCGGCGAACAAGTTCTACGACCCCGATGTCGACATCGACTGGGACGCACCGCTCGTCGACGGCAAGAACTACATCCTCCCCGAGCGCTCGTCGCTCTATGGCACGAAACTCTGGGACGGGCTCACCCCCGAGCAGCGCATCGAGCTCGGCAAGCACGAGGTCGCGAGTGTCGCCACCACCGGCCTGTGGTTCGAGATCCTCTTGATGCAGATGCTGCTCAAGGAGGTCTACGACGAGGACCCCACGAGCTCCCACGCGCAGTTCGCCCTCACCGAGATCGCCGACGAGTGCCGCCACTCCACGATGTTCGCCCGCATGGCCGCGCGCATCGGCTGCCCCGCGTACGGCCCGGTGCCGGCGCTGCGCCAGTTCGCGAAGCTCATGCCCACCATCTCCTACGGCCCCGCCCGCTACGGCGCGATCCTCGTGGCCGAAGAGGTGCTCGACCGCCTGCAGCGCGAGCAGATGGTGGACGAGAACGTGCAGCCGCTGGTGCGCATGGTCAACCGCATCCACGTGCTCGAAGAAGCGCGCCACGTGACCTTCGCGCGCGAAGAAGTCACGCGCGGGATGGCCAAGCTGGGCAAGCACGAGATCGCCTACCAGCAGTTCATCATCGCGTTGATCTCGTACTTCGTCACGCGCGCGTTCATCAACCCCAACGTCTACAAGGCCGTCGGCATCCGCCCGCGCGACGGCGTCGAAGCGGCGCTGAACAACCCGCACTGGCGCGCGACGATCGCGTGGGCCGGCGAGAAAATCATGCCGTTCCTGCAGGAGTCGGGCCTGGTCGGCTTGCCGGGCCGCTACTTCTGGAAGAAGTCCTTCCTGCTGCCGGAGGGCAAGTGACCACGCTCGAACGGCTGCGTGACCCGGCGCGCGACCATCGGTTCATGGCCGGCGACGGTGCCGCCCTGCACGTCGAGACGTCCGGTCCGGCAGACGCACCGGTCACGCTCGTGCTGGTGCACGGCTGGACGCAGGACCACCGCACGTGGGACGGCGTCGTCCGGCACCTCGGACCGGCCACGCGGGTGTTGCGCTACGACCTGCGTGGCCACGGGGGATCGTCGCCGGCTCGACGGGGGGCGGCGACGATCCCGCGACTCGCGGACGACCTCGCCGAGCTGATCGCCGAACGCGTACCGAACGGACCGCTCGTGCTGGCGGGCCATTCGATGGGCGGCATGACGATCATGGCGCTCGCCGAACGTCATCCGGACCTGCTGAAGGCGCGCGTCGCCGGTGTGGCGTTCGTGGCCACGTCGTCGGGCCAGATGGACCGGATCACGCTCGGCATGCCCGGGCCGGCAGGGGCGATGTCGGCGCGGTTCGAGCGGCGGCTGGCCAAGGCGCTGGCGCACCGCAAGGGCGAACGGCTGCCGTTGAGCCCGGCGATGGTGCGGTCCGGTGCGCGGTTCCTGGTGTTCGGCGACAATCCGAAGCGCGGCGACGTGAACAGCGTCGTCGACCAGCTGCTGTGCGCGCATCCCGCGAGCCTGGGCGAGTTCCAGGACGCGATCTCCGTGCACGACTGCCGCGTGGCCTTGCGCGCACTGCGGACCGTGCCCGCGGTGGTGCTGGCGGGGGAGAAAGACCGGCTGTGCCCGCTGCCGCACGCGAAGGTGATCGCCGACGAGCTGCCCGACGCCGAGTTCATCCGCTACCCGGGCGCCGGCCACATGCTTCCGCAGGAACGCGCGGCCGAAGTCGCCGCGCGGATCAAGACCCTGCTGCCGGCTAGGACCCCTGCTCCATAAGGGACTTCAAAGCCGAGACGGTCGCGGGCACATCCTCGAACACGGGGGTG
Source organism: Amycolatopsis sp. DSM 110486 (assembly GCF_019468465.1). Classification (NCBI taxonomy): domain Bacteria; kingdom Bacillati; phylum Actinomycetota; class Actinomycetes; order Pseudonocardiales; family Pseudonocardiaceae; genus Amycolatopsis; species Amycolatopsis sp. DSM 110486. The sequence continues at coordinate 4,914,661 of NZ_CP080519.1, forward strand.
TGCCCAGTGTCCACTGTGGTCAGTTCCGCGTCCGGCAGGTGCTCCACCAGGTAGCGCGCGTCCGCCACGGACCGAGCCCGGTCGTGGACGCCGTGCAGCACCCGCACCGGACACCGGATCGACGCGAGCTCCGGCGTCAGGTCGAGATCGCGCTGGCTCGTCAGCACCTCCAGCGCGGCCTCCTGCGGCACGCGCGCGGCGTACGCGAGCAGGTCGTCACGCAGCTCCACCGGCAACGGTGAAGCGAACGACCGGTCCAGCACCGCCGCGTGCAGCTCCGGCCCCCAAGCCTGCGAAATCGTCTGAAGGATCCCGTCGACGTCACCGTGGCCCCGCATGTGCGCACCGGTGTTCGCGAGCAGCAGCCCGGCCACCAGTTCGGGGTGTTTCGCCGTGAGCCGCAACGCGATGCAGCCACCCGTCGAATGCCCCACGAGCAGCACCGGCCGGTCGATCCGCGAAGCGATCCGCTCGGCCACGTCCTCGATCCGCCACGGCCCGGGCGCCGACATCCAGTCCACGGCGTGCACGACGCCCGGCCACGCCCGCGCCAGGGGACCGAAGACCGCCGGGCTGCAGAGCGTGCCGGGGACGGCCACCACGAGCGGGGCCAAGCGCGTCAGCCGTCCTTGAGCGGGAAGCCACCGCCGATGCCGCGCCACGCGAGGTTGGCCGTGAGCGCGACGGCTTCCTCCTGGGACATCGACTGGTTGTGCTGCAGCCAGTAGCGCGCCGAGACCTGCGACATGCCCACCAGGCCCACGGCGAGCAGCCGGGCCTTGTCCTCGTCCAGGCCGGCGTCGGCGGTGATGGTCTCGGTGATGGCCTCGACGCTGGCGGACACCGCGCGGTCCACGGCCTCCTGCACGGCCGGCTCGCCGCGCAGGTCGCTCTCGAAGACCATCCGGAACGCGCCGGCGTCTTCACTCACGAAGTCGAAGAAGGCACCGACCGTGGCCGGCACGCGCTGGCGGTTGTCGCTCGTCGAGTCGAGCGCGCCCTTCACGCGGCTCACCAGGTCGTCGACGTGACTTTCGAGCAGCGCGATGTAGAGGTCCAGCTTGCCGGGGAAGTGCTGGTACAGCACGGGCTTGCTGACGCCCGCCTCCTCGGCGATCTCGTCCATGGCCGCGGCGTGATAGCCGTTTTCGGCGAAGACGCGTTGCGCGGCCGTCAGCAGCTGGGCGCGGCGTTCGGTCCTGGGCAGCCGAACGCCTCGTTGCTGCAGTCGCGCCATTTCCGTCATTCTTCCTCCCGTCCACGGCTTCGCCGGGCAGTAGCACCGCCGCGTGAAGCGGGTTTGAGATTACTCGCGGGTACGCCCGGAACGCCAAGTGTCGGGCATCCTGGGGTGGTGACCACATCCACGACGCGCCCGGCGACCGCGACGGCGGTGTGCCCGGCTGTGACTCACGTGCCGCTGTCCACGGCGCCGTTGCCCGCGCTCGAGCCGGTGCTGCCGCCCTGGCCTGGCGTTGTCGAGGACGTGGGCGGTGTTTCGCTGAACGTACGCCGCACCCCTGGACCCGACGGTACCGTCGCCGTCTACGTGCACGGGCTCGGCGGGTCGTCCAGCAATTGGACCGACCTCGCCGCGCTGCTCGCGCCCACCGCGAGCGGCCGAGCGATCGACCTGCCGGGCTTCGGCTTTTCAGAGCCCGCCGCCGGCTTCGACTTCAGTCTCGACGAGCACGCCGAGGTCGTCGCGCGCTACATCGAGGGCCTCGACGCGGGGCCGGTGCACCTGGTCGGCAACTCGATGGGCGGCGCGGTCGTGCTGCTCGTGGCCGCGGCGCGCCCCGAGCTGGTCCGCACGCTCACGCTGATCTCGCCGGCGATGCCCGACCGCCGCCCGGACCCGCGGCGGCTGTCGGACCCGCTGATGGCGCTGGCGTACCTGCCGGTGGTGGGCGCGCGCGTGCGCCGCCGGCTGGCCTCGATGACGGCCCGCGAACGCGCGGCGCAGGTCATCAAGCTGTGCTTCTACGACCTGGCGAAGTTCCCCGAGCAGCGGCTCGACGAGCTGACCGAGGAACACGGCGCCCGCGCGGCGCTGGCCTGGGCCGCGCCCGCGATGGCGCGCAGCACGTTCGGCATTTTCCGGCGCTGGAGCGCGGTCGGTGACGCGTCGCTGTGGTCCGTCGCGGCGCGGGTGAGCATCCCCACACTCGTCGTCTGGGGCCTTCACGACCGGGTGATCTCCGTGCGGCGCGCGCCCCGCACCGCGCGGCTGCTCCGACACGCCCGGCTGCTGGTCCTTCCCCGAACCGGGCACGTGGCTCAGATGGAACGCCCGAATGTCGTAGCGCGGGCCGTTCTGGGGTTGTGGGAGGCCGCCGAAAAGGGCACCTGGTAGTCCGAACGAGTGACAGATCATCTCTCGGTCATCAGCCGGTCGCCGAGAGCATCACGGTTCGGATATGGCACCCTGGGGCGGTGGACCGGCCGAAGGACGCACGAGGAGACGACCGGCGAGCCTCGTACGCCGGTTCAGCCAGGCGTGCGACGTCGGCCTCGTCAAAGAATTCGTCGAGTAGTTCGTCAACCAGCTCCAGGAACGCATCGCTCACGGACACGGGCTCCCCGCGCGTCGGCCAGTTCCGGCCGTCGAAGCCGCCCGCCCAGCGCGTGGGCGAGGACCGCTACCGCCCCGGCTCCCGGCGCACCAGCGCGGAGCCGCTGAAGGCGTCGTGGCAGCCGAAGGGTGACGAGGAGAAGCCCGCCGCCCGCAGGCCGGCCGCGAAGAAGCGCGGCGTCGGCGGGTTCGTGAAGACCTACGGCTGGCGCGTGTACGCGCTGCCGATCCTGGTCGTCATCACCGCGCTCGTCGTGGTGAACACGGCCACCAGCCCGGCCGAGCCCGGTTCGACCACCACCGCGGGCACCGGCGAATCGGCGGTGGGCGACGCGGCGGCCGGCGCGATCGACGGCGGCCAGGCCATCCCCGAGAACCCCGCCAAGCCGGCGGACGTGAACGTGCCGACGGCCGAGCTGCCCACGGGCGGCAACTACACCGAGAGCGGCAAGGGCACCTGGCACGTCGTGCCGGGCTCCGGCCCGACGGTCGGCAAGAGCGGCAAGCTGTACACCTACACCGTCGAGGTCGAAGACGGCATCGACCCGTCCAGCTACGCCGGCGACGACAGCTTCGCCACGGCCGTGCAGGGCATCCTGTCCGACCCGCGCAGCTGGACGTGGAACGGCAAGATCCGGCTGCAGCGCGTGGACGCGAGCTACCCCGACCCGAGCTTCCGCGTGAGCCTCACCACGCCGAACACCACGCACCGCGCCGACGCGTGCGGGTTTCAGATCAAGTTCGAGGCCTCCTGCTACCGCCGCAGCATGGGCCGCGTGCTCATCAACCTCGCCCGCTGGGTGCGTGGCGCGAAGGCCTACGGCGCGGACATGACGGGCTACCGGCAGTACGCCATCAACCACGAGGTGGGCCACGCGCTCGGCAACATCCACGTCGGCTGTCCCGCGACCGGGGACCCGGCGCCCGTGATGATGCAGCAGTCGTTCGGCGTCGCCGACGACTATGTGGCGATGCTCAACAACATCCCCGGCGGCGACAAGGGCAAGGTGGCCTCCGACCACCACGTCTGCGTGCCCAACGCCTGGCCGAACCCGACGCCGCCCGCGTAGAACCGGTCCCGCCGTACAAAGCAACCCTCGTCCCACGATCCGGACGCCGGGAAGCCCACCTTGCCTGTGGGCGTTGTGGATACTGGGATTGACTACGCGATCCACGCGAGTATGGAGGACCCGATGTCAGACACGGCACTGCCGCCGCTCGTTGAGCCGGCTGCGGAGCTCACGAAGGAAGAGGTGGCCCGGTACAGCCGCCACCTCATCATCCCGGACGTCGGGGTGACCGGGCAGAAGCGGCTGAAGAACGCGAAGGTCCTGGTCATCGGTGCCGGCGGCCTCGGCAGCCCCGCGCTGCTGTACCTCGCCGCGGCGGGTGTCGGCACGCTCGGCATCATCGACTTCGACGTGGTCGACGAGTCGAACCTGCAGCGCCAGGTCATCCACGGGGTGTCCGACGTCGGCAAGCTCAAGGCCGCGTCGGCGCAGGAGTCGATCGCCGAGATCAACCCGCTGGTCAAGGTGTACCTGCACGTCGAGCGGCTGGAGTCGGCGAACGCGCTCGAGATCTTCGAGCAGTACGACCTGATCCTCGACGGCACCGACAACTTCGCCACGCGCTACCTGGTCAACGACGCCGCCGTGCTGCTGGGCAAGCCGTACGTGTGGGGCTCGATCTTCCGCTTCGAAGGCCAGGTCAGCGTCTTCTGGGAAGACGCGCCCAACGGCAAGGGCCTGAACTACCGCGACCTCTACCCGGAGCCGCCGCCTCCGGGCATGGTCCCGTCGTGCGCCGAGGGTGGTGTGCTGGGCGTGCTGTGCGCGTCCATCGGCTCGATCATGGTGACCGAGGCGATCAAGCTCATCACCGGCATCGGTGAGCCCCTGCTCGGGCGGCTCATCAGCTACGACGCGCTGGAGATGAAGTACCGCGAGGTCAAGATCCGCAAGGATCCGGAGACCCCGAAGATCACCGAGCTGATCGACTACGAAGCCTTCTGCGGTGTGGTGTCCGACGAGGCCGCGCAGGCCGCTTCGGGCAGCACGATCACGCCGGCGGAGCTCAAGGCCAAGTTCGACAACGGCGACGACTTCGCCCTCATCGACGTCCGCGAGCCCGGCGAGTACGAGATCGTGAACATCAAGGGCGCGACGCTGATCCCGAAGGACCGCATCCTCTCGGGCGAGGCGCTGGCCGAGCTGCCGCAGGACAAGCCGATCGTGCTGCACTGCAAGTCGGGTGCGCGTTCGGCGGAGGCGCTGGCCGCTCTGCACGCGGCCGGGTTCAAGGACGCCACGCACCTCGGTGGCGGCATCCTGTCCTGGGCCAAGCAGATCGACCCGAGCCTGCCCACCTACTGACGGTTCCCGCGCAGGAAGGCCTCCCCGGTTCGCCGGGGAGGCCTTCCTGGCGTTTTGGGCGCGTGGCGGCGGGTGTGTCGGAAATATGAAAGCGTTCCGTGACCAGCGCGTCTTCTCGTTCGTGGCGCGCACAGGCGGGTACCTTCGGTTCTCGTGAGGTCCACTCTCGAACGGCCACCTGAGCGGGTGTGCGCAGCCTTCGGCGGCGACATCGGCCTCGTTTCGGCGTTGCCGGACTCGACGGCCTGGCGCTGCGGCGAGCTGGTGCTGAAGCCGGTTTCCGACCGCTCGCGCACGTTGTGGACCGCCCGCGCGCTGGAGCACGCTGACGACCCAGGCCTGCGGATCGCGAAGCCGGTGCGCGCGAGCGACGGCCGCTGGATCGTCGGCGACTGGTCGGCGTGGCGCTACGTCTCGGGCGCGGCCGAGAACCACGTCGACGGCGCCATGCTCGCGGCGGTGAAGCTCCACCGCGCCACGGCCGACCTGCCGCGGCCCGATTTCCTGTCCGCGCGCGACGACCTCGACGCGGTGGCCGACCGCATCGCGTGGGAAGAGCTCGATCGCCCGCTCGACGAGGCCAAGGGCGGTCGTTGGTTCGAGGTGCTCGCGCCGTCGCGCCGGCCGATCAAGCTGCCGTTGCAGGTCGCGCACGGCGAGCTGCTCGCGGGCGTGCTCTTCGACGGTGACGCGGCGCCCGGCATCGTCGACTTCGTGCCGTATTACCGGCCGGGCGAGTGGGGCGCGGCGATCGTGGCCGTCGACGCCCTGGCGTGGGGCGGCGCCACCGGCGAGCTGCTCGACCGCTGGGCGCACCTGCCGGAGTGGCCGCAGCTGCTGCTTCGCGCGGTGCTGTTCCGCTTGGCGGCCAACGCGTTGAACCCGCGTTCGACGGGCGCGGCGCTCGACGGTCTGCGCGCGGCGGCGCGTGAGGTCAGCGCGATCCTCTGAGTTTTTCCGACCTCACCGTGAGGTCGCGGAAAGTGGCGAGTGATGTCAACTGCCTGAAACAATCAGGCATCTCCAGGTAACACGGCGTGCTTAGCGTCGGGGCCATCGCCGACCCCGAGGAGCGCCCGTGCCGCACGTCGACACGCATTGCCCCTACTGCGCGCTGCAGTGCGGAATGCGCTTGGCCGGCACGCGCGTCACTCCGCGCGACTTCCCGGTCAACGCGGGTGGCCTGTGCCAGAAGGGCTGGACGTCCGGGGAGCTCCTGCGTTCCGGCGATCGGCTGACCACACCGCTGATCCGGCGTGACGGTGAGCTGACGCCGGTGAGCTGGGCCGAGGCGCTGGACCTCGTGGCGGCGAAGCTGCGTGAGCTGCGTTCGTCGCACGGGCCCGACTCCGTCGCGGTGTTCGGCGGCGGTGGGCTGACCAACGAAAAGGCTTACCTGCTGGGGAAGTTCGCGCGGGTCGCGCTGGGGACGTCGCAGATCGACTACAACGGCCGGTTCTGCATGTCGTCGGCCGCGGCGGCGGGGCTGAAGGCGTTCGGGGCCGATCGCGGGTTGCCGTTCCCCGTCACGGATCTGGCCGAAGCGGACGTGGTGCTGCTGGCCGGGGCGAACCCGGCGGAGACGATGCCGCCGTTCGTGCAGCACCTGCGCGGTGCCGAGCTGATCGTGATCGACCCGCGGCGCACGCCGACGGCCGAGCTCGCGAGCCTGCACCTCGCGCCGGCACCGGGGACGGATCTGGCTTTGGCGTCGGGAATCCTGCACGCGGTGGTCGCCGAGGGGCATCTCGACAAGTCCTATGTGGATCTTCGCACGAACGGGTTCGACGAAGCCTGGCGCCTCGCCGCTGCGTGGTGGCCGGAGCGGGCCGAGCGCGTGACCGGGGTTGCGGCGGCCGATCAACGCCGAGCTGCCGAGATGTTGGGTGAGGCGCACAACGCGTACGTGCTGACTGCGCGGGGCACCGAGCAGCACGCGACGGGGACGGCGAACGTCAGCGGGTGGATCAACCTGGCGCTGGCGTTGGGGCTGCCCGGTCGCGCCGGTTCCGGGTTCGGCTGCCTCACCGGTCAGGGCAACGGCCAGGGCGGGCGCGAGCACGGGCAGAAGGCGGACCAGCTGCCGGGGTACCGGAAGATCGACGACCCGGCCGCGCGCGAGCACGTGGCCGGAGTGTGGGGTGTCGCGCCGGAAAGCCTGCCGGGGCCGGGGCGTTCGGCGACGGAGTTGCTCGAGGCGCTGGGGCAGGAGGGCGGGCCGAAGGCGTTGCTGGTGTTCGGCAGCAACGTCGTGGTGTCGGCGCCGCGGTCCCGCCGCGTCCAAGATCGGCTGTCCGCTTTGGACCTCCTCGTGGTCGCCGACTTCGTGCTGTCGGAGACGGCCGAGCGCGCTGACGTTGTGCTCCCCGTGACGCAGTGGGCCGAGGAAGACGGCACGCTCACCAACCTCGAGGGCCGGATCCTGCTGCGCCGCAAGGCCGTCGACGCGCCGGTGGGCGTCCGGTCCGACCTCGACGTGCTGCGGGAGCTCGCCACCCGGCTCGGTCAGCCCGCCGAGCGGTTCCCGGTGGACGCCCCGGCTGTGTTCGACGAGCTGCGCGCGGCCTCCAAGGGCGGCACGGCGGACTACTCCGGCATCACCTACGACCGGCTGCGCTCCGGTGAGGCGCTGCACTGGCCGGTGCCTTCCGCGGAGCACCCCGGAACCCCGCGGATGTTCCTCGATCGCTTCGCCCACCCGGACGGCCGCGCTCGGTTCGCCGCCGTCGACCACACCGGGCCCGCGGAGCTGCCGGACGCCGAGTTTCCCTTGCAGGCCACCACGGGCCGGGTGCTCCAGCACTACCAGTCCGGCGCCCAGACGCGCCGGATCCCGGAGCTGGTGGACGTCGTGCCCGAGGTGTTCGTGGAGGTCCACCCCGACACCGCCGCCCGCGCGGGCCTCGCCGAGGGGGAGCGGGCGCTGGTCCGTTCGCGACGCGGGGAGACGGTCGCCCGCGTGCGGTGCGTCGCCTCGCTGCGGCCCGACCTGGTGTTCCTGCCGTTCCACTTTCCCGGCGAGGGGCGCGCGAACCTCCTGACGAACCCGGCGCTCGACCCGGTGAGCCGCATGCCGGAGTTCAAGGTGTGCGCGGTCGCACTGTCCAGAGTGGATGCCGGGGTGGCCGCATGAGAGCCCGGCACGTGGTCGTGGCCGGTTACGGCATGGCCGGCGCCCGGCTGGCCGACGAGCTGCGGCGCCGGGACCCGTCGGCGGAGCGGGTACGGCTGACGATCGTCGGCGCCGAGCCGCATCCCGCGTACAACCGGGTGCTGCTGTCGTCCGTGCTCGCGGGCGGGCTGAGCGCGGCGACGGTGCGGCTGCACGACGAGGACTGGGCGGCTCGGTCCTGCGTCGACCTGCGGCTGGCCACGTCCGTCACCGGGGTCGACCGCGCGAACCGTCGTGTGGAGACCACCGACGGCCCGCTGGAGTACGACGCGCTCGTGCTCGCCACCGGCGCCACGCCGTGGCTCCCGCCGGTCGAAGGGCTCGAGCCGGGGCCGGGCGTCGCGATGTTCCGGACCCTCGACGACTGCACCCGCATCCTCGACGCCGCCCGGCCCGGTGCTCCGGTCGTGGTGCTCGGCGGCGGGCTGCTCGGCCTCGAGGCCGCACGGGGCCTCGCCGGGCGCGGCGCGAATGTGACCGTGGTGCACCCGCACGGCCACCCGATGGAACGCCAGCTCGATGCCGGCGCCGGCCGCGTGCTCGCGCGGCGGCTCGCCGAGCTGGGCGTGACCTTCCGCTTCGACGCGACGGCCGCGCGCCACCTGCCTGGCGACGGCGTGAAGCTCGACGACGGCAGCTTCGTCCCGGCCGACCTCGTGGTGGTCGCCGCCGGCGTCCGCCCGGACACGGCGCTGGCCGAGGCCGCCGGGCTTGCGGTGGACCGCGGCGTGCTCGTCGACGACCTGCTGCGCACCAGCGACGGCCGCATTCACGCGCTCGGTGACTGCGCGCGCCACGCACACGCACCGGCCGGGCTCGTGCAACCCGCGTGGGAGCAGGCCGCGGTGCTCGCGGACCTCCTCACCGGCGCCGACACCGCGGCGCGCTACCGAGGCACGAGCGTGGTCACGCGGCTGAAGGCGCGGGGTGTCGACCTGACCGCGCTCGGCGAGACGCACGCGAGTGACGACGCCGACGTGCTCACGATCGACGACCCGTCCGGCGGCCGCTACGGCAAGCTCGTGGTCCGCGACAACCGCGTGACCGGCGCGATCCTGCTCGGCCTGCCCGACGCCGCGGCCACCGTCACGCAGTTCCACGACCGCGGCATCCCGCTGCCCGAAGACCGGCTCGCCGTGCTGCTCGGCCGCGCGCTGCCCGCGGGCGCGCCGGCCGCCGCGAGCCCTGCCGACCTGCCGGCGTCGGCGCTGATCTGCCGGTGCAACGCCGTGACCAAGGGCCGGCTCGTCGACGCGTGGCGCGGTGGCGCCACCGACGTCGCCGCGCTCGCCCGCACCACCCGCGCCACCACCGGCTGCGGCGGCTGCCACGACACCGTGTCGGCCGTCGCGGGCTGGTTGGCGGCGCAGTGAGCACCCGACTCTCTCTTGCCAAGGAGGACGCCGTGAAGAATCGCTGGATCGAGCACTGGACACCCGAGGACGAGACCTTCTGGGAGACGACCGGGAAGCGGATCGCCCGCCGCAACCTGTGGTTCTCCGTGTTCGCCGAGCACATCGGGTTCTCGATCTGGACACTGTGGTCGGTCGTCGTGCTGTTCATGGGCCCCGCGTACGGGTTCTCGGCGGCGGACAAGTTCCTGCTGGTGTCCACGCCGACGCTCGTGGGCGCGATCATGCGGCTGCCTTATACGTTCGCCGTCGCGAAGTTCGGCGGTCGCAATTGGACGATCTTCAGCGCGGCGTTGCTGCTGGTGCCGACGGTGCTGACGGCGATCGTGCTGCACCCCGGAACGTCGCTCGGCACGTTCGTGCTGATGGCTGCGCTGGGCGGCGTCGGCGGCGGGAACTTCGCGTCGTCGATGACGAACATCAACACGTTCTACCCGGAGCGGTACAAGGGCTGGGCGCTCGGCCTCAACGCGGGCGGCGGAAACCTGGGTGTCGCGGTGATCCAGCTGGTCGGCTTGCTGGTGATCGGCACAGTGGGTGCGACCGCGCCGCGGCTGGTGCTGTTCATCTACCTGCCGCTGATCGTGATCGCGGCTTTGTGCGCGGCGCTGTTCATGGACAACCTCGCCACGGTCCGCGGTGACACCAAGGCCATGCGTGAGGTCGTCCGATATGGACACACGTGGGTGATGTCGCTGCTGTACGTCGGCACGTTCGGGTCGTTCATCGGCTACAGCTTCGCGTTCGGGCTGGTGCTGCAGAACCAGTTCGGCCGCACGCCGTTGCAGGCGGCGGCGGTGACGTTCCTCGGGCCGCTGCTCGGTTCGCTGGCCCGGCCGCTGGGCGGCCGGCTGTCCGACCGGCTCGGCGGCGGCCGGGTCACGTTCGCGACGTTCGGCTTGATGGCGCTCGCCACGGTGGTGCTGGTGCTGGCTTCGTCGGCGAACTCGCTGGGGTTGTTCACGGTCGCGTTCATCGTCCTCTTCGTCCTGACGGGCATCGGCAACGGTTCGACGTACAAGATGATCCCCGCGATCTTCCAGGTGAAGGCGCGCGCGGCCATCGACCTCGGTGGTGACGAGGCCGCGGAACTGCTCAAGGCCCGTCGCCTGTCGGGTGCGTTGATCGGGCTCGCGGGGGCTATCGGCGCACTGGGCGGGTTGTTCATCAACCTCGCGTTCCGGCAGTCGTTCGCCGACGCGCACAGCGGGATTCCCGCGTTCGTCGGCTTCCTGGTGTTCTACGCGGTGTGCGTGGGCGTGACGTGGGTGGTGTACCTGCGCAAGCCCGCGGTGCGGGCGCAGGTCGCGCTGGCCGGGGCGGAGGTCTGATGAGGACACTCGTGGTGGCCGGGCACGGCATGGTCGCGCACCGGCTCGTGGAGGCGCTGCGCGCGGCGGACACGGCCGGCGAGTGGCGGGTCGTGGTGCTGGCGGAGGAGAACCGGCCCGCGTACGACCGGGTGGCGCTGACGTCTTATGTGGACACGTGGGATCCGGCCGCGCTGGCCCTGCCGGGCGCGGACTACGCGGACGATTCCCTTGTGGATCTTCGCCTCGGTGACGCCGTGGCGGCGGTCGACCGGGCAGCTCGTACGGTGACGACCGCGACCGGTCGCGTGCAGGAGTACGACGCTCTGGTGCTGGCCACCGGCTCGCGGCCGTTCGTGCCGCCGGTGCCGGGGCGGGAGCTGCCGGGTGTGTTCGTGTACCGGACGATCGACGACCTGGATGCCATCCGGGTGGCTGCCTCGAAGCCGGGCCGTGGGCGACGGTCCGCGGTGGTGATCGGCGGCGGGCTGCTCGGACTGGAGGCCGCGAAGGCGTTGCGGGACATGGGCTTGTCGCCGCACGTCGTGGAGATGGCGCCGCGGCTGATGCCGCTGCAGGTCGACGAGGGTGGTGGCGCGCTGCTGCGCCGGCTCATCCAGCAGCTCGACGTGACTGTCCACACGGGAACGGCGACGGACGCCCTCGAGGCTGACGGGTCAAGGCTGTTGGCCAAGCTCGGCAACGGTACGGAGCTGGACGTGGACCTCGTGGTGTTCTCCGCGGGTGTCCGCCCACGCGACGACTTGGCGCGTGAGTGTGGCCTGGCCGTGGGCGAACGCGGTGGGGTGCTGGTGGACCCCGAGTGCCGCACCAGCGATCCGGCCGTGTTCGCGATCGGCGAGTGCGCGGCCGTCGAGGGGCGGGTGTACGGGATCGTCGCCCCGGGGTACGCGATGGCGGAGGTCGTCGCGGCGCGGCTCACCGGGGGAGCGGCGTCGTTCCCGGAGCCCGATACGGCCACGAAGCTGAAGCTGATGGGTGTCGACGTCGCCAGCTTCGGCGACGCGCACGCGGCAACCGAAGGTGCGCTGGAAGTCGCGGTGAACGACGCCGTGGCAGGGACGTACAAGAAGCTCGTGGTCACCGACGACGGCCGGACGCTGCTCGGCGGCGTGCTGGTGGGCGACGCGGCCGAGTACCACACGCTGCGGGCACTGGTCGGCCGTCCGTTGCCCGCGGAGCCGGGTGCGCTGCTCGCGCCGGCCGGCGGCGGCGCGGCGGTCGGAGTGGAGGCGTTGCCGGACGAGGCCCAGATCTGTTCGTGCAACGGCGTTTCCAAGGGTGCGCTGACGCGGGCCATCCACGAGGAGGGCTGCGACTCGGTCGGCAAGCTCAAGGCGTGCACGCGAGCGGGCACGTCGTGCGGCTCGTGTGTGCCGATGTTGGCGAAGTTGCTCAACGCGTGCGGAGTCGAACAGTCGACGGCGCTTTGCGAACATTTCGCGCACTCGCGGGCGGAGCTGTTCGAGATCGTGCGGGCCACGCGCATCACCACGTTCAGCGAGCTGGTCAGCCGCTACGGCACGGGTTCGGGCTGCGCGGTGTGCAAGCCGGCCGTCGCGTCGATCCTGGCGACGCTCGGCAACGGCCACATCCTCGGCGGTGAACAAGCGACGCTGCAGGACACGAACGACAAGTTCCTCGCCAACCTGCAGCGCAACGGCAGCTACTCCGTGGTCCCGCGCATCCCCGGTGGCGAGATCACGCCGGAGAAGCTGATGGTGATCGCGCAGGTCGCGAAGGACTTCGGGCTGTACACGAAGATCACCGGAGGCCAGCGGATCGACCTGCTGGGCGCGACGGTGGACCAGCTGCCGGAGATCTGGCGGCGGCTCGTGGACGCGGGGTTCGAGTCCGGGCACGCGTACGGCAAGGCGCTGCGGACGGTGAAGTCGTGTGTCGGGTCGACCTGGTGCCGCTACGGCGTGCAGGACAGCGTCGGCCTCGCGATCGAGCTGGAACTGCGCTACCGCGGGTTGCGTTCGCCGCACAAGATCAAGTCCGGCGTCTCCGGCTGCGCGCGGGAATGCGCGGAGGCACGCGGCAAGGACTTCGGCGTGATCGCGACCGAGCACGGCTGGAACCTCTACCTGGGGGGCAACGGCGGCGCCACCCCGCGCCACGCGCAGCTGTTCCTGTCCGATGTGGACACCCCGACGTTGATCCGGACGATCGACCGGTTCCTCATGTTCTACATCCGCACGGCCGACCGGCTGCAGCGCACGGCACCGTGGCTGGAGGAGCTCGACGGCGGCCTGGAGCACCTGCGCGCGGTGATCGTGGACGACAGCCTCGGCATCTGCGAGGACCTCGACGCCGCGATGGCCAAGCACGTCACGGACTACGAAGACGAGTGGCGCGGCGTGCTGGAGGATCCGGAGAAGCTGGCGCGGTTCAGCTCGTTCGTGAACGCGCCGGGCACGCCGGACCCGTCGATCTCGTTCCGGCCGGAGCGCCTCCAACGGGTTCCGGTACTGCTGGGCGTTCCGGAGGTGCGGCGATGACGACATCGATCGAACGGACCTGGACGGCGGTGTGCGCGGTCTCGCGGGTGGGCGACTGCTCCGGCGTGGCGGCGCTGGTGGAGGGCGAGCAGGTGGCCGTGTTCCACGTCGGCTCGCAGTGGTTCGCTCTGTCCAACTGGGATCCGTGCAGTGCCGCGGCGGTGCTGTCGCGCGGGATCGTGGGCGACGCCGGGGGTGAGCCCGTGGTCACGTCCCCGGTCTACAAGGAACGGTTCTCGCTCCACACCGGACAGTGTCTGGACGCGCCGGGTGTTTCCGTGCCGGTCTATCGCGTGCGCGTGCGGGAAGGGATCGTCGAGGTGGGCTCCCCGTGACGGACGTGCTCCCGCTGGCCGGTTTCGTAGCCGGCATCACCGCGGCGCGCCGGGCGGACGAGCTCGGCGCGCTGCTGGTGCGCAAGGGGGCTGCCGTTCGGTACGGCCCGGCCATCCGGATCGTCCCGCTCGCCGACGACACGGAGCTGCACGCGGCCACCGTGCGGCTGCTGGGGTCCACCGTGGATGTAGTGGTCGCCACCACCGGCATCGGCTTCCGTGGCTGGGTGGAGGCCGCCGAGGGCTGGAACCTCGGCGATGCGCTGCTGGCCCACCTTGCCCGCGCCCGCCTCGTCGCCCGTGGCCCGAAAGCCACGGGCGCCCTGCGGGCCGCGGGCTTGTCGGAGGACTATTCCCCACCGTCCGAAAGCAACGCGGGCGTGCTGCAGCACCTGCTGGCGTCCGGTGTGGACGGTTTGACGATCGCCGTCCAGCTCCACGGCGAGCCCCTGCCGTTCTTCACCGAGGCCCTGCGGGCGGCGGGTGCGTCGGTGATCGAGATCCCCGTCTACCGCTGGGTCGGCCCGGCCGACCCGGGCCCGCTCGACCGCCTGGTGGACGCCGTGCTCGACGGCACCGTCGATGCCCTGCCCTTCACCTCCGCGCCGGCCGCCGCTTCGACGCTCGCCCTGGCCCGCCGCACCGGCCGTCTGCCGGCGTTGGTCGACGCCCTGACGTCGCGCGTGGTCGTCGCCTGCGTCGGCCCCATCACGGCCGCACCCCTTGCGGCGCTGGGCATCCCCACCGTCCAGCCCGCGCGCTCCCGCCTCGGCGCCCTCGCCCGCACCGTCGCCGACGCGCTCCTGGCCCGCACCCCGTGCCTCTCCGTCGCCGGCCACGCGCTGGAACTGCGTGGCCACGCCGTCCTCCTCGACGGCGACTGGCACGACATCGCCCCCGCCCCCATGGCCTTGCTCCGTGCCCTGGCCCACTCACCCGGCCGCGTAGTCTCCCGCCGCGAACTCACCACCTCCCTCCCGGGCGGCGGCGAGGAACACGCGGTGGAGACAGCGATCGGCCGCCTGCGCACCGCCCTCGGCGGCCCGGCCGTGATCCAGACCGTGGTCAAACGCGGCTACCGGCTGGCCGTCGACCGGTGAGGCCGGCGCGGATACTGGAGCCATGCCGCAGCCGCACGAGACCGCGATCGCCCACATGGCAACCCTCGCGGCCGGTGCGCCCGCGGACCCGTCGTGGCGAGTGACCCTGCACTTCCACCCGGATCGGCTCGTCGCAGGGACACCGATTCTGGAACTGCTGGCTCGTGACGCGGTGTACCGGTCGCAGTTCGAGACCGGCACGGGCAACGGGGGCCTCACCGCGCACCCCGGCGGCGCCCGCTGGCGCTGGGAGAGCCGGATCTTCGCCGGGGCCTACGACGACGCACCGCCGGCGCAGCGGCCGAAGTACGGTTCGCTGAACTTCCGCCGACGCCGGATCGGTGGCTCACCGCGTTTCGGGTCGGCCCACCTGCGCCTGGCCGGGCCGGTTCTGGCTCGCACCACGTTCTGCTACCCCGACAGCTTCTTCGAACCCCGGCGATTCGGCGTCGCGTCGAGCCTGTGGGCACTGATCGCGGCAGCCCTGGCGGACGACCCGGATCCGCTCGACGACTACGTCGAAGCGCACGTCCACGGTGTGCTCGATCTTCACGCCGACGTCGAAGCTGTGGTGCTGGACCCCTGCTACCGCGGCACTCCGATCGAGGCCGCTGCCGCCCGGTTGCCGTGCGCCGTCGAATGGCACGGGGGCTTTGTCCTGGCTACGAGCGAACTGCGTCGGCATCCGGAGTACCGAGGCTCGGAGGTCGTGCGGCTCGGGGAATCGCTGGCCCGCGACGGCCGCCTCGATCCCCGTGTTCTCGGTGACGCGTCGCGCGCCGGCCGGCACGACGAGCAGGCACTCAAGCGGGTCTGGCACTACGTGGCGAGGTTCGGCTCTGCCGAGCTTCGAGGATGAGCGCGCACCGGACTGTCCGAAAAGGACGTAACCCGGTCAGACGCGGCTGCCGGCCGGCCGTCGACCGGTGAAGTCCGGCAGTACCAGTGCACTGTGCTCCGGGCGGCCCGGGCCGACGGGCAGCGTCGTGAGTTCGCGCAGGCCGGCGTTGCGTTCGGCAAGGGCTTCGGGCGTGGCGGGGAACATGGTGGCGTTGCCGACGGTGACGAGGGCCTGGTTGGCCTCGACAAACGGGCGCGCGGTCTGTTCGTAGGCGGCGAACGCGGCGGTGTGGTCGGCGTGCGAGGCCAGCTCGCCCGCCAGCACGTAGGCGCCGACGAGCGCGGTGCTGGAGCCCTGGCCCGTGAGGAACGACGGCGCGTGGGCGGCGTCGCCGACGAGGGCGACGCGGCCGGAGGACCAGCGAGGCAGGTGGATCTGGCTGACGATGTCGAAGAACAGGTCGTCGGCCGTGCGCATGGCCGCGACCAGGCGCGGGATCTCCCAGCCGTCGCCTTCGAAGACCTCGGCGACGAGCTCGCGCTGGGCGGCCGGGTTGCGGAAGGCGTCGAAGGGTGGCTCGGGGCGGGTGAAGTTGAGGAAGCCGAAGATGGTGTCGCTGTCGCCCACGGCGTAGAGGGCGGCGCCGCGGCCCGGGGTGGACCAGAGGACGCCTTCGTGGGCCAAGCCGAAGTCGTTGTGCATCGTGAAACCGGCGAAGCAGTAGCCGAGGTAGCGGTGGAACTGCTCCTCCGGGCCGAACGCCAGCGCGCGGACGCCCGAGTGCAGGCCGTCGGCGCCGATGACCAGGTCGAACGTGCGGCGCCGGCCGGCATCAGGCCCATGCGTTCGACCACGCCGAGGGCGGTGCCGCGGATGTCGATGGGGTAGCCGCCGCCGCGCAGGGCCTCGGCCTTCTCGACGACGGTGACGTCGAAGCCGTATTCACGCAGCCAGTAGGCCAGCGCGGGGCCGGCGATGCTGGCGCCGGAGATCAGGACGGTGGTCATGGTGCCCCTCGATAGCTAAGTTAGGTATGCTTCTCGCGAGCGCAACGGGCCCTGGACGACTCCTGCGCTCGAGGCAACTATATAGCTAACTTAGGTATGCAAGAGGTGTGATGAGCGACACAGAAGGCCGGCTCGACCCGATGACGGTGCTGCCGCGCCTGATGCAGCTGAGCACGGTGCTCAACCGCAGCCACCTCGGGGAACGCGCCATGGAGCAGGCCGGCCTCGCCCTCGACCGGCCGGCGCTCACCGTGATCATCACCCTGCAGATGGCGGGCAAGCCGCTGCGCGTCGGCGAGATCGCCACACGTATGCAGGTCGTGGGGCCGCACGTCACGCGCCACCTGAACACGCTGGAGAAGCGCGGGCTCGTCCGCCGCGTCACCGACCCCGACGACCAGCGCGCCCGCCTCATCGAGCTCACGCCGGACGGCGTCGCCGCGGCCGGGCGCTACCTGCAGACCGTCCTGAGCTGGTTCACCGAGGCGGTGGCCGACTGGTCGATCGAGGACCAGCGGACGTTCGGCACGCTGCTGAACCGGTTCGTCGACGACCTGACGGCCCGGCTGTCCGAAGTGGAGTGACTAGCCCCAGGTGACGGAGAAATCCGCGTACCCGCGAGCCGTGGCGGCCCGGGAAGCTTCTTCCTCAGCCGCATCCCGATCCGCCGCGCGAAGCGGGTCGAACGTGGTCACCGTGACGGCCAGGCGTTTGCCTGAACCGCGGGTGCGCCAGACGCCCATCAGCTCGCCGTCCACCAGCAACGCGCCGGGGCTGCCGAGGATCTTCCACACTTCCTTCGCGCGGGCCTTGTCCGGCACCAGCACGGCTTTGTCACGGGCCTGCGTGAACGGATCCAGCGGCGGCAGCAACCGAACCACCGACGGCGACGGCGGATTCTCCAGCGCAGCCACCTGATCGGCGGGCAGGAACGCCCGGCGACCGTCCACTTTGACCTCGACCAGATCATCAGGCCACGCAGCCGACAGAGCCGTCTTCGCCGTGCCCACGAAACCCGCCGCGTCGCCTTGGGTGGCGGGGCCGTTGGCAACGAGGTAGCCGCGCACCACGCGCGACACGGCCGCCGCGTCGGGCGAAGTGCGCATGCGGCCACGGTCTTCCAACGGCGCCAGCGTCGCCGGGGACTGGTCGGCTTCCAGGCGCACGCCGCCGTGGAGGGTGGCCAGGCGCATGAGCTGCTCCTGGATGTGCGTGGCGTTGCAGGGGCGGCACCAGCGGGAGTACTCGGGTGGCAGCTCGCGCGTGGCGGCGGCGCTCACCGCGCCCTTCGACATCGGCTGCGTCACGACCTTGCGGATGGCCCGCGCCGCGGTGAAGAGCACCTCCGACGCGGGCACGCCCGTCGCGCCGATTTCCTTTTTCTGCCACAGCATCCGGGCCAGGGCGTCGGCGTCGTCGAGGGGGATCAGCGACGTCACGAGCTCGCGCAGGTCTTCGCGCCGGTGGAAGTGCGGGGCGCCGCGGTGGGACCAGACGAGCACCACGCGCGGATCGTCCACAAGGGACGTCGGCTCCACCGGTGTCGAAGACCGCGCCGAGAGGGCGAGCAGGGCGGTGTCACGCATGCTGTCCTGCAGACCGAGGTCGAACAGCGGCGACGCCACCGGGTCCGCGAAGTCCCGGTGCAGCCCGTGCCGCGCGACCCGGTACGCCATCACTTGCTTGCGTGACACCTCCAGCACAGCGGCCTCCTTCAGCTCAGCGCGTAGTCGAAGGTGTACGACACCGTCGGTTCGCCCATCGTGCCCTTCACCGTGCCCGACCCGGTCAGGCCGGTGAGCTCGCCCGTCGCGGAGCCGGCCACGACGTCGAACTTCGACCAGATGCCCTTCGGGTCGAAGCCACCCTCGTGCCGGACCACGAACGTGCCGCGACGACCGTCCACGGTCGCGTCGAACCGTTCGAAGCTCGGCGACGTGGTGCCGCCGCCGTCGTAACCCTCGCCCGCGTAGTACAGCAGGTAATCGCAGATCGAATCACCTTCGATCACGCCGCTGTACTCCATCGTGGCGTGCGCGTAGGCCACGCGCGGGCCGCCTTCGCTGCCGCTGGCGAGGTGTTCGTCCCAGTTCTTCATGCTGAACGTGTTCATGGGACCCACTCAACCGCCCATACCTGTCAGCTTGTGTCAGGATTTTCGGTCATACTCGATTCATGCGCGCGTCCCGGCTGCTCACGGTGCTGCTCCTGCTGCAGAACCGTGGCCGGATGACGGCCGAAGAGCTGGCCGCCGAGCTGGAGGTCTCCGTCCGGACGGTCTACCGCGACATCGACGCGCTGTCGGCTTCCGGCGTGCCCGTCTACGCCGACCGCGGCCGCACCGGCGGCTACCAGCTGGTCGACGGCTATCGCACGCGGCTGACCGGGCTCACCGAGGAGGAGGCGCAGTCGCTTTCGCTGGCCGGCCTGCCCGTGGCCGCGGCGGAGCTGGGCCTCGGCACGGTGCTGGCGGCAGCGCAGCTCAAGCTGTATGCCGCGTTGCCGAAGGAGCTGCGCAGCCGCGCGGGTCGCGTCGCCGAGCGGTTCTACCTGGACGTGCCCGGGTGGCACCGCGGGATCGAGAGCCTGCCGGTGCTGTCCGCGGTCGCCGACGCCGTGTGGTCGAGCCACCGCGTCCGGATCCGCTACGAACGCTGGGGCCAACGCGAGGTCGAGCGCGTGCTGGAGCCGCTCGGCCTGATTCTCAAGGCGGGAAACTGGTACCTTGCCGGCCGGTGCGAGGGGTCCGATCGCACGTACCGGATTTCCCGGATCCTCGAGCTGACGGACCTCGGCGAGGCTTTCGAGCGACCGGCGGATTTCGACCTGCCTCGTTACTGGCAGGAGTGGTCGGAGCAGTTCGAGCGGCGCATGTACCCGCGGCTCGCGACCGTGCGCCTGTCGCCGCGGGCGCAGGGTCTGCTGCCGTTCTACGCGGGCAGCGTGGGGGCGCGGGCGCTGCGCGAGGCCCTGGACGGCGGCGCGGTCGCCGATGAGGAAGGCTGGCTCACGATGCGGCTGCCGGTCGAGCCGGGTGAACCCGCGATCGGCGAGCTGCTGCGGTTCGGGCCGCACCTGGAGGTGCTCGAGCCAGCGGACCTGCGGGCGCAGCTCGCGGAGGCGATCAGGGAGATGGGCGCGACCTATGGGTGAGCTGGACGGGGTGCGGATCGGCGTCACGGCCGAGCGCCGCGCCGAGGACCTCATCTCCGCACTGCTCCGCTACGGCGCGCAGGTGCGCCACGCGCCGACGATCACCATCGTGCCCCTCGCCGAAGACCCCGAGCTGCGGCTCAGCACCGAAGCCGTGCTCGCCGCGCCGGTTGCTTTCACGGCCGTCACGACCGGTGCCGGCTTCCGCGGCTGGCTTGCCGCCGCCGACGGCTGGGGCCTCAAGAACGACCTGCTCACGACGCTGGGCTCGTCGCGGATCTTCGCGCGCGGCCCGAAAGCCGTGGGCGCGGTGCGGGGAGCGGGGCTGCGCGAGGAGTTCTCGGCGCCGGGGGAGAGCAACGCCGAGCTGTTCGCCGCGCTGGTGTCCGCGGGTGTGGTCGATTCCCGCGTTGCCGTCCAGCTGCACGGCGCTCCACTGCCGGAGTTCACCGGGCAGCTGGTCGGCGCCGAGGTGGTCGCGGTGCAGCCCTACCGTTGGCACTCACCCGCCGACACTGCCCCGGTCCTCTCCCTGGCACATGACATCCAGGCGGGCGAAGTCGACGCCCTCGTTTTCACCAGCGCCCCGGCCGCCACCAACTTCCTCACCCTGACCGCCGGCACCGGCGCCCTCGACGTGGTGCGCGCGGGCCGGATCAAGACCTTCTGCGTGGGCCCGGTGACGGCGGCCCCGCTCGAAGCGCAGGGCATTCCGACGTGCCAACCGGACCGGCAACGGCTCGGTGCTTTGGTGAAGCTGGTGGTCTCGACGTTGGGGAGGGCTTGATGGGTGAGTTCAGGGGTTCGTTCGCGGTGCCGCTGGACGACGAACGCACTCAGCTCGAGGCGTTCATCGAGGAATACCGCGTGGGCATCGAGATGACGCTCGACGGGCTCACCGAGGAGCAGGCCCGCCGTCGGCTCGTGGCGTCGGCCACGACGCCGCTCGGGCTGCTCAAGCACGTCACCTGGATGCAGCGGGTGTGGTTCGAGGAATGCGTCGGTGGGACGTCCCGCGGTGAGCTCGGGCTGGTGCGGAGTCCGGACGAGTCGTTCCGGCTCGCCGACGACGACACCGTCGCCTCGGTCACGGCGGCCTACCGGGAAGCCTGCGCCACGGCCCGGACGGTGGTCGCGGATCTGGCGCTGGACGCCGTCGTGACCGGCCACCGGTCCGGCCCGCGCACCGTTCGCTGGGTGTACCTGCAGGTGCTGCGGGAGCTGGCCCACCACTGCGGCCACGCCGACATCCTGCGCGAACAGATCCTGGCCGTCTGAGCTCAGGAAGCCACAGCTCAGGAAATTGCAGCCACGCGCTCGCGCCCGACCGCTTCCTCACTGAGGCCGTGGCGCCAGTAGCCGGTGAAACAGATCGTGTCCTTGTCGAAGCCGCGCTCGCGCACGAGGTGCCGGCGGACGTGCTTCACGACGTTGGCCTCGCCCGAAACCCAGGCGTACGGCGCGCCACCGGGCAGGTTCGCGGCGCGCACGGCATCGAGCAGGGCTTCGCCGTGGGGCCGGGTGCCGCGCACGACCCAGTGCAGCTCGACGCCACCGGCCGTGTCGAACGTCTGGCGTTCGGCGCGGTCCGGGATCTCGACGTAGATCGAAGCCCGTGTCGACCGCGGCAGGTTCTCCACGATCGCGCCGATCGCGGGCAGCGCCGTCTCGTCGCCGACCAGCAGCTGCCACTCGGCGGTTTCCGGCACCTCGTACAGGCTGTGCGGCCCCACGAACGCGACCCGGTCGCCCTCCGCCGCCTGCGCGGCCCACGCCGAGGCCGGGCCCAGGGTGTCGTCGTGGAGCACGAAGTCGATGTCCACCTCGCCGAGCGCGGGCCGGAACGCGCGCACGGTGTAGGTGCGCATCGGCGGCCGGACCTCGTCGGGCATCGCGAGGTAGGACTGGTACCAGGACACCACGTCGCCGCTCGTCGGCGGGGGCGGCAGCTGCGGCTCGTCCTGACCGTCGAGCGGGAAGAACACCTTCAGGTAAGCGTCGGGTCCGAAGCCTTCGGTCGCGGCGAGCGTGGCGCAGTCGAACGTGACCCTGGCCATGTGCGGGGTGACCCGCCGGACCGCGGTGACCCGGCCGCGGTGCGCAGTCAGCAATGCCATTAGGCAAACCTAACCTAAGTGGCGGGGTTAAAACAGACCTTCGGGTTCCTCCTCCTGCGGCAGCCCGTCGGGACGCCAGCGGTACTCGCGCAGGTTCACGCGCTGGCCGTCGGCGAGCACGCCTTCCGCGCGCAGGAGTTCGAGCTGTCGGTGGGCCAGATGCGGCGCCGGAGTGCCGTTGGCGCGCAGGATCCGCTGCCACGGCAGGTCGTGCCCGTCTTCAGCGAGCACGCGCCCGACGAGCCGGGGTGAAGGAGCGCCGCTGAGTGCGGCGATGTCACCGTACGTCGCCACCGTGCCCGCCGGCACGTCGCTGATCACAGCCCGGATCCGTTCGTGAAGTTCGTCGTCCACCCGAGCACTGTGCCGCACGCCACCGACAGTTTCGACCGCCGGTCGCGCAACTGCGTGCCGGTGCGCCACCCGTGCGTGTCAGCGTGCTTCCATCGTAGGCGTGAACGGGCGGAGAACGGCGCAGGGCAGGGCGCGGCTCGTGCGCCCGCCCGCCGTCGGCGCACCCACGTTCACCTGGGACGCAGGCGCGCGCCGGCTGCTGTCCGCACCCGCCGGGTTCCTCCGCGTGCTCGGCGGGCCCGGCACCGGCAAGACGACCTTGCTCGCCACCGCGGCCGCGCGCCGCATCGCCGACGGCGCCGACCCGGAGAGTGTGCTCGTGCTCACCGCTTCACGCCGCGCGGCCGACGCGCTGCGGGCCGACATCACGCGCCGCCTCACGGCCGATCCCGAGCAGTCGTCGGTGTTGCCGCGCACGGTGAGTGAACCGCTCGTGCGCACGGTGCACTCCTACGCGTTTTCGCTGCTTCGCCTCGAAGCCCGCGCCGAAGAGCTGCCGCCGCCACGGTTGCTGGCCGGCGCGGAGCAGGACGTCGTCGTGCGCGACCTGCTGCAGGGCGATCTAGAGATCGGCGCCCCCGACTGGCCCGACCAGCTCCGTCCGGCCCTGCTCGTGCCGGGCTTCGCCGAGGAGCTGCGCGACCTGCTGATGCGCGCGGCCGAGCGAGGGCTCGGTCCCGAGGACCTCGTGGCGCTCGGCCACCGCAAGGACCGCGAGGAGTGGGTGGCGGCTGGGCATTTCTGGGCGCAGTACGAGGAGGTCACGCAGCTGCAGGGCGCGGGCGGCAATGCGCTCGGCGTCCGCAGCGCGCCCGCGCTCGACGCCGCCGAGCTGGTCACCTCCGCCCTGCTCGCTCTCGAAGACGACGAGGAGCTGCGCGAGCGCGAACGCGGCCGCGTGCGGCACCTGTTCGTGGACGACGCCCACCACCTCGACCCGCTGCAGGTCCAGCTGATCCGCCAGATCGGCCAGACCGCGGCCGAGTTCGTGGTGGCCGGTGACCCCGACCAGTCCGTGTTCTCCTTCCGCGGAGCCGATCCCCGGCTGTTTGCCGACGCGGACTCTGACGGCGACCGCACGGTCACGCTCACCACCTCCCACCGGCTCGCCCCGGCCGTGCGCGAGGCCGTGACGAAGCTCGGCGCCACGCTGCCGGGCGCGTCGCAACACCGGAAACTCGTTTCTCCCCCGGGAAAACGCGGGGGCAAAGTCCGCGTTCGGCTGATGCCGACGCCGGCCGCCGAGGCGAGCTGGATCGCCGACCAGCTGCGCCGCGCCCACCTCATCGACGGTGTGCCGTGGTCCGAGATGTCGGTGCTCGTGCGCTCGCCCGCGCGGACTTTCCTGGTGCTGCAACGAGCTTTGCGCGCGGCCGGGGTGCCGATCGGCTCGGCGACGCAAGAGCTGCCGCTGGCCAAGCACTCCGCCGTCCGGCCGCTGCTGGCCGTGCTGCGGATCGCGGCCCAACCGGAGCTGCTCGACGTCGACCTCGCCGAAATGCTGCTGTCCTCGACGCTGGGCGGGGCCGACCCGCTCGCGTTGCGCCGGGTCCGCCGCGGCCTGCGCCGGCTCGAGCTGGCCGGCGGCGGCCAGCGCTCCAGCGACGAGCTGCTCGTGGAAGCCCTGCGCGGCGGCGACATCCTGGTCGGGCTCGCCGACGCCGAGGCGACGCCGGTGCGGCGCGTCGGCAAGCTGCTGAGCGTCACGCACCAGGCGGTCGCTCGCGGTGAAGGCGTGGAACAAGTGCTGTGGGAGCTGTGGGAGGCCAGTGGCCTGCAGGAACGGCTGCTGCGGTTCGTCGACCGCGGCGGCTCGCTCGGTGCGCAGGCCGACCGTGACCTCGACGCCGTGGTCGCGTTGTTCGACGCCGCCGGTCGTTATGTCGACCGGCTGCCGCGCGCGAGCGTCGCGTCGTTCGCCGACTACCTGTCGTCGCAGAACATCGCGGGGGACACGCTGGCGCCCGCCGCGATCCCGGGCGAGGGCGTGTCGCTGCTGACCGCGCACGCGGCCGCGGGTCGCGAGTGGACGGTCGTGGCCGTGGCGGGCGTGCAGGAAGGTGCGTGGCCGGACCTGCGCCTGCGCGGCTCCGTGCTCGGTGTGGAACGGCTCGTCGACCTGCTGTCGGGAGTAGACGACGGCGACAAGGTCTCCGCCATCGCCCCGATCCTCGCCGAGGAGCGGCGCCTGTTCTACGTCGCCGCCGCCCGCGCACGCCGGACGTTGCTGGTCACGGCCGTGGCGGGCGAGGACGAGCAGCCGTCCCGCTTCCTCGACGACCTGGAAGAGAACGGCGCCGACGACGGCGCGCTCGACTCCCGCATGAAGCCACCCGGCCGTTCGCTGGTGCTGGCCGAGCTCGTCGGCGAGCTGCGCGAGGTCGTGTGCGACGACAAGGCCGACCCCGAACGTCGTGCCCGCGCGGCGAAGCAGCTCGCACGGCTGGCCGACGCCGGCGTGCCCGGCGCGCACCCCAGCACGTGGTACGGCCTGCTGCCGTCTTCCACCGACGAACCGGTGCACAAACCCGGTGACCTCATGCGGATCTCACCGTCCACAGTGGAAATTCTGGTGAAGTGCCCGCTGCGCTGGCTCGTCGAACGCCACGGCGGCAGCGACCCCGCGCAGCTCGCCGCGGTCACGGGAACGCTGGTGCACGGCCTCGCGCAGGCCGTCGCGGGCGGGCGCACCGAAGACCAGATCCAGGCCGCGCTCGACGACGCGTGGGTGCGCGTGGACGCCGGCGCACCGTGGTTCTCCCGGCGCGAGCGCAACCGCGTGGAGCAGATGCTACGCAATTTCGTCGCGTGGCTGGAGGGCAGCCGTAAGGAGCTGATCGAGGCGGGTGTCGAGCAGGACATCGAGGTCGAGCTGCCGATGGGCGACGACGAGGTGCGCGTGATGCTGCGCGGCCGCGTCGATCGCGTGGAGCTGGACAAGGACGGCCGCCCGGTGATCGTGGACATCAAGACCGGCAAGGTGCCCGTGTCCAGCGCCGACGCCGAGCAGCACCCGCAGCTCGCCGCGTACCAGCTCGCCGTGCTGCTCGGCGCGATCGAGGGCAAGAACACCCCGGGTGGTGCGCGGTTGGTCTACGTCGCGAAGACCAACAACAAGACCGGCGCCACGCAACGCGACCAGCCGCCGCTCGACGACGACGGCGGCCGGCAGTGGCTCGACCTCGTGCGTTCCGCGGCGGCCGCCGCGGCCGGGCCCGGCTACCAAGCCCACGAGAACCCCGACTGCGACCGCTGTCCCGCCCGCAGCTGCTGCCCGCTGCGGCCCGAGGGCAGGCAGGTGACCGGCCCGTGAGCTTGCGGCTCATCGCCAACCCGGTCGAGCCCGCGGAGATCGCCGACGCACTGGGCCTGCACCGCCCGACCCCCGAGCAGGCCACGGTCATCGCCTCGCCCGTGGAGCCGTCGCTGGTCGTCGCGGGCGCCGGTGCGGGCAAGACGGAGACGATGGCCGCGCGCGTGGTGTGGCTGGTGGCCAACGGGATCGTGAGCCCCGAACGCGTGCTGGGCCTGACGTTCACCCGCAAGGCCGCGCGCCAGCTCGGCGAGCGCGTGCGCGCCCGGCTGCGCCGCCTGGCCGGGTCCGGGCTGCTGGAGAAGCTCGACCCGTCGGGCGGGTTGCGCGCCACGGTCGTCGCCGGTGAGCCCACCGTGCTGACCTATCACGCCTACGCCGGGCGGCTGTTGTCGGAGCACGGCCTGCGGCTGCCGGTGCAGCCGGGCGTGCGGCTGCTTTCGGAGACGTCTTCGTGGCAGCTCGCGCACCGCGTGGTGTCCACTTGGGACGACGACCTCGACACCGACCGCGTGCCGTCCTCGGTCACGGCGCAGCTGCTCGCGCTGGCCGGGGAGCTCGGCGAGCACCTCGTGTCGACCGAACGGCTCGCCCAGTACACGACGTGGCTGTGCGAGGTGATCGAGAACGCTCCGCGCGCCAAGGGCCAGCGGACGGCGCTGCCGCAGAAGCTGCAGGAAGTGATGGCTGCGCAACGGTTCCGGCTCGCGCTGCTGCCGCTCGTCGAGGCCTACCACCGGCGCAAGCGGGCCGAGGGCGCGCTCGACTTCGCCGACCAGATGTCGCTCGCGGCGCAGCTGGCCGACGGCTACCCGGCCGTGATCACCGGTGAACGCGAGCGCTACGGCGCCGTGCTGCTCGACGAGTACCAGGACACCGGCCACGCGCAACGCGTGCTGCTGCGGTCGCTGTTCGGCGGGGGAGACCACGCGCCGATGCCGGTCACCGCCGTCGGCGACCCGGCGCAGGCCATCTACGGCTGGCGTGGCGCTTCGGCCGCCAACCTGCCGCGCTTCACCACCGACTTCCCGCGCCACGCCGAAGGGCGGCTCGCGCCCGCGCACGAGTTCGGCCTGCTCACGAGCTTCCGTAACCCGCCGCAGATCCTGGACCTGGCCAACGCCGTGGCCGAGCCGTTGCGGGCGCGCGGCCTCGGCGTCGAGCCACTGCGGGCGCGTGAGGGCGCCGGCCCGGCCGACATCGCCGTGGCACTGCTGCCGGATGTTCGAGCCGAACGCGAGTGGGTGGCCGACGCGCTGGCTCGGCGCTGGCTCGCCGAGAAAGAGGAGACGGGCAAGCCGCCGACGGCCGCCGTGCTGGTGCGCCGGCGCGCGGACATGGCGCCGATCGCGGCCGAGTTGCGGATGCGCGGGCTGCCGGTCGAGGTCGTCGGTCTCGGCGGGCTGCTCGACGAACCGGAGGTCGCCGACCTCGTCAGCACGCTGCGGGTGCTGGCCGACCCGCTCGCCGGCAGCGCGGCGGCCCGCCTGCTCACGGGCGCGCGCTGGCGGCTCGCGGCGGCGGACCTGGCCGCGCTGTGGCGGCGCGCGGGGGAGCTGTCTTCGCCCGTGCCACAGGCGGATTCCGAAGACGAACCCGTGCTGGTCACCGAACGCGCCGAGCAGGCCGGGCTCATCGACGCCGTCGACGAACCCGGCAAGCCCGAGCGCTACTCCGCGGACGGCTACCGGCGAATCCGGCGTATCGGCTCGGAGCTGGCGGCGTTGCGGCGGCGCCTCGACCAGTCGTTGCCCGAGCTGGTGGCCGACGTCGAACGCACGATGCTGCTCGACGTCGAGTCCCTCGCCCGGCCGGGCTCGGCCGGCCGCGCGCACCTCGACGCGTTCGCGGAGGTCGTCACCGATTACGCCGAGACCGCGCCGACCGCGACCCTTCTGTCCTTTGTGGACTACCTCAACACCGCTGCCCACGCCGAAGACGGCCTCACGCCCGGCGAGGTCGAGGTCGTGCCCGACCGCGTGCAGGTGCTCACCGTGCACTCCGCCAAGGGGCTGGAGTGGGAGGTCGTGGCCGTGCCGCACCTCGTCGCGGAGGTGTTCCCGAGCAAGCGCCGGTCCTCGTCGTGGCTGCGCACGGCGACGTCGCTGCCCGCGTTGCTGCGCGGCGACTCGGCCGACCTGCCTGAGCTGCGCGTTTCCGACGGCTTCGACCGCAAGGAGGTGCAGGAGGCCCTCGAACTGCACGAGGAGGGTTTCGTCGAGCGGGAGGCCGACGAGGAACGCCGGCTCTGCTACGTCGCGTTGACGCGGTCGGAACGCGCGCTGATCGTGTCCGGTCACTGGTGGAACGAAAGCAGCACGCGCGCGAAGGGACCGTCGGTGTTCCTCACGGAGATCGCCGACGTGCTGCGCGCGGCCGAACCGCCGATCGGCGTGCTCGACGCGTGGGCCGACGAGCCCGCCGAGGACGAGGAGAACCCGCTGGTCGCGGACTCCCGCAAGGCGAGCTGGCCCGTCGACCCGCTGGGCGACCGGCGGACCGGGGTGTCGACGGGCGTCGAGATGGTGTTCGCGGCGATGGCGGCGCTGCCCGAAGCACCCGAAGAGACAGAACCTGCGCCGGTGAAGGCCGAACCCGAGCAGCCGGAACTGTTCGACGTCGCCGAAGACGACGAGGTGCCGCTCCCGCCCGAACCCGACGAGTTCGACGAAGAACCTTACGCGGACGAAGAAACCTACGAGGAAGACGCCGAAGACGACGAAGACGAGGTCGACCCTGAAGACCCCGACGGCTGGGCCGCCGACACCGACGTGCTGCTCGCCGAACGCGCCCGCGCCCAGGCCACTGTGGACCGAGTCGTACTCCCCACCCAGCTTTCCGTGAGCCAGCTCGTGGAGCTCGCCGCCGACGCCGAAGCGCTCGCCCGGAAGCTACGACGCCCGCTTCCGTTGCCGCCCAACACCTTCGTCCGCCGCGGCACCGCGTTCCACACCTGGCTCGAACAGCGCTTCTCCGGCGAGGGCCTGCTGGAGATCGACGACCTGCCCGGCGCCGCCGACGTCGGCGAGGCCCCCGACTCCGATTTCGAAGTACTGCAAGAAGCCTTCGAACGCAGCGAGTGGGCCGAGCGCGTGCCGCTGGCCGTGGAGGTGCCGTTCTCGGCCGACGTCGAGGGCATCACCGTGCGCGGCCGGATGGACGCCGTCTACGCGGATCCCGACGGCGGCTGGACCGTGGTGGACTGGAAAACCGGCTCCGTCCCGTCAGCCGACCGCCTGCCCGCGCTGGCCGTGCAGCTCGGCGCGTACCGGCTCGCGTGGGCGGCGCTGAAGAACGTGCCGGTGGACCGCGTGCGCGCCGCGTTCCACTACGTCCGCCACGGGCACACGCTCAGCCCCGCCGACCTCCTGGACGCCGAAGGCCTGAGGGACCTGCTCCGCCGTGTCCCGCGCGAATGACTGTCCCGCGCGAATGACTCAGGCGTTGTCGCGAACCTTCAACGCCCACTTCACGAGCGGCCACTGTGCTGTCAACCGGAACCAGGCCGCCGCGCGCACCGGCGCCGCCAGCTTCTTGCGTTCGAAGTCCAGCGCCATCTTCACGTTGCCGGGGAACACGCCCACGAACAGCAGCGCCGCCGCGAGCCCGCCCAGCCGGCGGGTCCGGGGCAGCGCGATGGCCGCCGCCACGCCGAGCTCGGCGGCGCCCGAGACGTACGTCCACGCGCGACGCGAACCGGGGAGCTCCTCCGGTACCAGCGCGTCGTACTGCTTGGGGCGCAGGAAGTGCGTCAGGCCCGCGGAGGCGAGGAAACCGGCCAGCCAGTACGCGGGCCGTTGCGGCCTGCTCGAGTCGGACATGCGTCCAGCCTGCCACAACGTGATCAGCGCGACGGGTGTGCGGGCGATGACCTTCGGCTATCCTCCCCGCTGTGAGTGACGCCGAACACCCGCGGGGAGCCGGTGCATGAAAGCCTTGAAACGGCTGCCCTTGAACGTCCGGCTCAACGATCGCCCCGACCACGAGCTCGTCGGCGTGATCCGCATGCCGGAGTTCACCACGAGCCCGATGCGCTCGATCGTCAAGCGGATCATCGGCGCGCTGCTCGCCCTGCTGGCGACGGTGCTGATCGTGTTCGCCGACCGCGGCGGCTACCGCGACGTCAACGGCGACGGGGTGTCCTTCCTCGACGCGATCTACTACTCCACCGTCTCGCTCTCCACGACCGGCTACGGCGACATCGCGCCGGCCTCGGCCTCGGCGCGGCTCGTGAACGTCCTCATCATCACGCCTCTGCGCGTGCTCTTCCTCATCGTCCTCGTCGGGACCACGCTGGAGGTGCTCACGGAGCGCTCCCGGCAGGCATTCAAGATCCAGAAGTGGAGGACGAAGGTGCGTGACCACACCGTCGTCGTCGGATTCGGCACCAAGGGCCGCTCGGCCGTCAACGCGCTGCTCGGTGACGAGGACGTGCTGCCCAGCCGCATCGTCGTGGTCGACACCGACCAGCAGGCGCTGGAGGCGGCGAGCTCGATGGGCCTGGTGACCGTGCACGGTTCCGCGACCAGGGCCGACGTGTTGCGGGTGGCCGGCGTGCAGCACGCGAAGGCCGTGGTCGTTGCCCCGAACCGCGACGACACCGCCGTGCTGGTCACGCTCACCGCGCGCGAGCTGGCGCCGAAGTCGCACATCGTGGCGTCGGTGCGGGAGGCGGAGAACGTCCACCTGCTCAAGCAGTCGGGCGCGAACCAGGTCGTGGTCTCGAGCGAGACGGCCGGGCGCCTGCTGGGCATGGCGACGTCGACGCCGCTCGTGGTCGACATGGTCGAGGACCTCATCACGCCGGAGTCGGGGCTGGCGATCGCCGAGCGCGCCGTGGAGCCGTCCGAAGAGGGCGGTTCGCCGCGGCACCTGCCCGACATCGTGCTCGGCGTGGTCCGCGACGGCGTGCTCTACCGCGTCGACGCCCCGCAGGCCGATGCGATCGAACCGGGCGACCGGCTGCTGTACGTCAAGAAGGTCACCTCGGCCGACAAGGTCGAATCCTGATCCGTGACTTCCTGACCACTGGGTGACGGCCGATCGGCGGAGGGTGACGCCGATGGTCGGGACCTCACTGGGTTTTGCCCCGTGGATCTGGAACCATGGCGGCGTGCAGCTCTCCGACCTCACGAGCAAGACCTCAGTCCAGAGGTGGCTGCAGGTGGGCATCCCGGCTGCCGCCGGCGTGCTCGTGGTGGTGCTGGCGTGGCTCGCCGGGCCCGGCCTGTTCGGCATCGCGGGCGACGAGGCCGGCGCGCCCGTGCAGGCCGAAGTGACTCAGCCGGCCGCGTGTTCGGCGGGGAACCCGGTCGAGTCCGTCACGTTCAGCCTGGGCGGCAAGCCGCGCCAGGGCACGCTCAACGGCTGTGGCCACGCCAAGGGCGAACGCGTCGAGGTCGGCGTGCCCGTGGACGCTCCGGCCGACGGCCCGATCACCGTCAGCGCGGCCGACACCTCGGCGGGCGCTCAGGACTCGCGCGGCCCGGTCGCGCTTGTGCTGCTGGTCTTCGCGTGCTTCGCCGGCGGCACGTACGCGTTCCTGGTCATCAGGGGCTCGGGCAAGCTGGCCCTGCTGCACTGACCGCCTAGCTGACCAAGGACGAAGGCGCCGCGAACGTGTTGCAGTCGGCGATCCGGTTGGCCTTCGCGCCCTGGCGCCACCAGTAGGCGTAGTGCGCGTTGGTGCCGTGGTCGTGGCTGTGGGAGGTGTTGTCGCCGCGGGTCTCCTGGTCGTTCCAGGCCTTGTTGTACATGTCGCGGGTGATCGTGCCGCCCTGGTCCACGTGGGCGCCGAGGAACATGCCCGAGAAGCACTGGGCCTGCAGCTCCTTGCGCCGCGACATCTCCAGGCCCTCGGGGCTGTTCTGGCCGGCCGCGTAGATCTTCTGCCACGCGGCGTCCATGATCCCGGCGACCTCCTGCACGTGGTGGCCGTACTCGTGCGCGAACAACGCCAGGTAAACACCCGGGTTGTTGCCGTACTGGTCGGTCTGCAGCCCCGCGAAGGGCACGTACAGGTTGTCCTCGCAGTAGTACGCCGCCGTCGCGATGCCGACCTGGATCGTGCCGCACGCGGTTTCGAAGCTCGGCCCGGTGGGGAAGTGCAGCGCGGGCGGGGTGAACGGCAGGTTGTAGGCCTGGAGGAACGGGCCCCACGCCGCGTCGAGGCACTTGCTGGCCGAGGTGAAGAACGCTTCCGCGCCCGACTGCGTGCTCTGCCACGTCGGCAGGTCGCAGACGCGGTTCTGCAGCCCGGCGTTGGGGTCCTGCAGGATCGGGTGGTCGGCCAGCTTGAGGATCTTCTGCGGGCCGGCGGAGCTCGGTTCGGAGGACTCCGTCGGCGCCGAGGACGCGGTGGAGGACGAGCCGTTGTTCGGCGGCAGCTCGAACGCGCTGGTCGGCGCGGGTGCCGGCGGGTTCTGGTAGCCGGTGGCGTTGACGTTCTGGCTCGGCCGGTTCAGCGCGACGATCGCGACGACCCCGAGGACCAGCACCGTGACGGCACCGAGCGCGATCCCGATGATCGCGCCCGGCGACTTCTTCTGGTGCTGTGGTGGGAAGCGCTGCGGCGGGTACTGGCCCATCCACGGGCTCTGCGGCGGCGGCCCTTGCGGCGGTCCCTGGGACGGACCCTGCATCGTCGGACCCTGGGGCGGGGGGCCCGCGGGTCCCTGCCTGCCAGGCCCGTGACCCGGGACCGGCGGTGGTTGAACGGTCCCGCGAGGCGGCACCTGGCCGTAAGGCGGTTGCGTCATCAGGGCAGTCCCGGAGGGTCTCGGCACGGGCCGGGCGGCCCCCGGCTTCCGTTCAGCATATCGGGGGAACGGGGGGCGTACGCACCACTCGTGCCGACGCCGTCACCCGACCCGGGTGTCACCCCAGGTCTGGCCCGGTTTGGGCGCCTCTGGAAGAGTGAGCGGCAGCAAGTGACGGGTCGTGAATACGAGGGGCTTCGATGACAGACACACCCGGTTCGCCGGGGTCCGGCGCACCCGACGACGCGCCCACCCCGAGCCAGGGTTTCCAGCGTCCCGAACCGACCAGTCCTGAAGCGACCGGTTCCACGGGCACGCCCGCTTCCGGCACGCCCGCGTCCGGCACCGCGCAGCCCGAAGGCTCGCAGCAGACACCCGGCACCGGCGGCGTTTCGCCGCAGCAGCCCCAGACCCCGCAGACCCCGCCGTCCGGCGGCTGGCAGTCGCCGGGGCAGCAGCAGACCCCGCCGCCCAGTGGTCAGTGGCAGTCGCCCGGTCAGCAGTACGGGCAGCCGATGCCGCAGTACCCCGCCGGCGCCTATGGGCAGCAGGGCGGCTGGACCCCGCACGGCCTCGGCAAACCCGGCGTGATCTCGTTGCGCCCGCTCAACGTCGGCGACATCCTCGACGGCGCGATCACCGCCATCCGCCGCTACCCGGCGCTGATCCTGGGCACGTCGGCGGTCATCGCGGTGTTCGTGGCGGGCCTGAACCTCATCGTGCAGCTCGTGGTGCAGCCCGACCTCAACCGCGTCGCGACGCTCGGTCCGGCCGCCACGCAGCAGGAAGCGCTCGACGCGATGTACAACCTGCTGGGCAGCACCGCGTTGTCGCTGATCCCGACGCTGATCATCACGCTGCTCGGCCAGACGTTCCTCACCGGTTTCCTCACGGTGGTCATGGGCAAGGCCGTGCTCGGCCGTCCCGTCGACTTCCGCACGGCGCTGCGCGAAGCCGCGCCGCGGCTGCTTCCGCTGCTGGGCCTGACGGTCCTGTATGCGCTGGCCACCATGGTCGCCGCGATCTTCTGCCTGCTGCCGGCCGTGATCCCGTACGTGTTCTGGGCGCTCGCCAGCCCCGCGCTGATCCTGGAGCGCGGCACGATCCGGCAGGCGTTCGGCCGTTCGCGCACGCTCGTGTCGGGCGCGTTCTGGCGCGTGCTCGGCATCCTGCTGCTCGCCGCCGTGATCGGCTACCTGATCTCGGCGATCATCGCCATCCCGTTCGACCTGGGCTCGGGCGCGTTCTCCGGCCTGTTCGACCCGCAGGCCGCGGCGCCGGTCCAGACCACCGGCGGCCTGGTGCTGAGCGCGGTGGGCGTGGTGATCGCGAGGACGATCGTCGCGCCGTTCATCGCGCTGGTCACGGTGGTCCTCTACATCGACCAGCGGATGCGCCGCGAGGGCATGGACATCGAGCTGGCGCGCGCCGCGGGCCTCAACCCGCCGCCGGCGCCGCGGCAGGCGTGGTGACGTTCCTGCTCACCGACGTCCCGGTCGACATCGACCGGGACCCCGCCCGCCTGCGGGCGATCCAGGAGCTGAGCGACCCGTCGTACGCGGCCGCGCGGCCCGGTGTGCTGCAGCAGGTCGCGCAGTGGCTGGGCGAGAAGTTCAGCGAGCTGCTGAACAGCCTGTCCGGCGTGCCGGGCGGGCCGCTGGGTCTGCTGCTGATCATCGGGCTCCTGATCGTGCTGATCGTGGTGGTGCGGCTGCGCGTCGGGAAGGTCGGACGCGCGGCGCAGGCGGCGCGGCAGGTCTTCACGGGCCGCCGTCGCAGCGCCGACGAGTACCGCAAGGCGGCCGAACAGGCTGCCGCACAAGGACAGTTCGCCGACGCCGTGCGTGAGCGCTTCCGCGCCATCGTGCGCGGCCTCGAAGAACGGGCGCTGCTCGACTCGCGCACCGGCCGCACGGCCGACGAAGCCGCCGCCGAAGCGGGCGCGCTGCTGCCCGCCCTCGCCGCCGACCTCGCGGCGGGCGCCCGGCAGTTCGACGACGTGCACTACGGCGGCCGCCCCGGCACCGAAGCCGCCTATCGCGCCCTGACGGACCTCGACGACCGCGTCCGCCGTGAGCGGCCGGTGCTGGTGGGCGCGTGAGCACTTCTGTCTCGCCTGATCTCCGGCGTATTTGGCACGGCGTGCGGGTTCCGCTCGCGCTCCTGCTGCTGATCGTGCTCGTCGCGCTGGCGCTCGTGCTCAGCCGCGGCGACCAGACGAGCGGCGAGCTCGAGCCGGGTTCCTACGAACCGAACGGCAGCCACGCCCTTTCCCACCTGCTGCAGGAAGAAGGCGTCGACGTCCACCCCGTCCACACCATCGCCGAGGCGCTGGAGCAGGTCGACGGCGGCACGCTCGTGATCACCTCGCCGGACCAGGTTCCGGGCGACGGCCTCGTCGACCTGCGCCGCCGCGTCGCGCACCTCGTGCTGCTGGCGCCGGGGCCGGAGTCACTGTCCAAAGTGCTCCCGACGGTGAGCGCGGTCGGCAGCACCGACGTCGCCACGCTCGACCCGGGTTGCACGGTCGGCGCCGCGGTCGGCGCCGGTCCCGTGACGCTCGGCGGCACGCGCTTCCGCACCGACGACCCCGAAGCCCGCCAGTGCTACCGCGACGGCGACGCGCCGACGTTCGTGCAGGTCGCCGACCGTTCGGGCACCGTCACCGTGCTCGGCACGGGCGCACCGCTGACCAACGACCGCCTCGCCGACGAGGGCAACGCGGCGCTCGGCATGCGGTTGCTGGGCGACCACCAGCGGCTCGTCTGGTACGTGCCGTCGCCGACGGATCCCGCGCTCGCCGGTGGGCAGAAGTCCTTCTACGAACTCATCCCGCCCGGCTGGCGCTACGGCGCTTTGACGGCCGGGATCGCCGTGGTGTTGCTGGCTTTGTGGCGCGCGCGCCGCCTCGGCGCGGTGGTGAGCGAACCGTTGCCGATCGTGGTGCGCGCGGCGGAAACGGCCGAGGGCCGCGCGCGGCTGTACCGCCGGGGCGGTGCGGCCGGGCACGCGGCGGAGACGTTGCGGGAAGCGGCCCGCGCGCGGCTGCGCACGACGCTGGGCTTGCCGCGTGACGCCGAGGCGGCCGCGGTCGTCGAGACGGTAAGCGCGCGCACGGGCCGGAACCCGGCCGAGGTCGGCGGCGTGCTCTACGGTCCGCCCCCGGCCGACGAAGCCGGGCTGGTCCGGCTGGCGGACGAACTGGACAGCGTGGAACGAGAGGTGGAGCGGTCTTGAGTACCGAACAGACGCAGGCGCCGAATCAGGCTCAAGACGCGCGAGCGGCCTTGATCGCCCTGCGCGCCGAGGTCGGCAAGGCCGTGGTGGGCAACGACGCGGCCGTCACCGGGCTCATCCTGGCGCTGCTCTGCCGCGGCCACGTGCTGCTGGAGGGCGTGCCCGGCGTCGCGAAGACGTTGCTGGTGCGGGCTTTGGCGGCGTCGCTGGACCTGAAGACCAAGCGCGTGCAGTTCACGCCCGATCTGATGCCGGGCGACGTCACGGGTTCGCTCGTGTACGACGCGCACAGCGGCGAGTTCTCCTTCCGCGAGGGCCCGGTGTTCACGAACCTGATGCTGGCCGACGAGATCAACCGCACGCCGCCGAAGACGCAATCGTCGCTGCTGGAGGCGATGGAGGAGCGGCAGGTGTCGATCGACGGCACGCCGCGGCCGTTGCCCGACCCGTTCATGGTGATCGCGACGCAGAACCCCGTGGAGTACGAGGGCACCTACCCGCTGCCGGAAGCGCAGCTGGACCGGTTCCTGCTCAAGCTCACGATGCCGGCGCCCTCGCGTGAGGACGAGATCGGCATCCTCTGGCGCCACGCGCAGGGCTTCGACCCGCGGGACCTCGCCGCCGCGGGCCTCCGCCCGGTCGCCGGCGCGGAGCAGCTCGCGACCGCGCGCCGGGCCGTGGCCCGTGTGACGATCGGGCCCGAGGTCATCGGTTACGTCGTGGACCTGTGCCGCGCGACGCGCGAGCTGCCGGCCGTGCGCATCGGCGTTTCCCCGCGTGGCGCAACGGCTTTGCTCGCCGTCACGCGCGCGTGGGCCTGGCTCGCCGGGCGCGACTACGCGACGCCGGACGACGTGAAGGCGTTGGCCCGGCCCGCGCTGCGGCACCGGCTCGACGTGCGGCCCGAGGCCGAGCTCGAGGGCGTGACCGCCGATGGGGTCCTCGACCGGGTGCTGGCCTCCGTGCCGGTGCCGCGCTGAGCGATGGCTCTCACCGGGCGGCTCGGGCTGCTGGCGCTGCTGGGTGCGCTGGTGGTCGGGCTGCTGTTCCCGTCCGCGGCCGGCGTGCTCGGCGTCGTCGTGGTGCTGCTCGTGCTGGTTGCCGTGGACCTCGTGTTCGCCGGCAGCGTGCGTGCGCTGCGGTTTTCGCGCAGTGGCACCACTTCCGTGCGCCTCGGCGAGCCTGCCGAGGTCGCCCTGACCGTCACGAACCCGGGCCGGCGCGCGGTGGTCGGGCTGCTGCGCGACGCGTGGCCGCCGAGCGCGGGCGCCGACGACCGGCACCGGATCTCCGTGCCACCGGGCGAACGCCGGCTCTTCAACACCGCCATGCTGCCGACGCGCCGAGGAGACCGCCGGGCAGTCCGCGTGACCGTGCGCGCGGCGGGACCGCTCGGCCTCGCGGCGCGCCAGGGTTCGCACGAGGTGCCGTGGTCGGTGCGTGTGCTGCCGCCGTTCCACAGCCGCAAGCACCTCCCGTCACGGCTGGCGCGGCTGCAACAGCTCGACGGCCGCAGCGCCGTGATGATCCGCGGCCAGGGCACGGAGTTCGACTCCCTGCGCGAATACGTGGCCGGCGACGACGTCCGCTCCATCGACTGGCGCGCCACCGCCCGCGCGGCCGACGTGATGGTCCGCACCTGGCGCCCGGAACGCGACCGCCACGTGGTGCTCGTTCTCGACACCGGCCGCGTCTCCGCCGGCCGCGTCGGCGACGCACCCCGGCTCGACGCCGCCATGGACGCCGCGCTGCTGCTCGCCGCCCTGGCCTCCCGCGCCGGCGACCGCGTGGACCTGCTGGCCTACGACCGCCACGTGCGCGCCGCCGTGCCGGGCTCGTCGGCCACGACGTTGCTGCCGTCGCTCGTGAACGCCATGGCGCCGCTCGAACCGTCCCTTGTGGAGACCGACTCCCGCGGCATGGTCGCGGAAATCCTCCAGCGCACCCGCCGCCGCGCCCTTGTCGTGCTCCTGACAGGCCTCGACTCGGCACCGCTCGAAGAGGGCCTGTTCCCCGTGCTGAGCTCCCTGACCTCCCGGCACCAGGTGATCGTCGCGTCGGTGGCCGACCCGCGCGTCGCCGAGATGGCATCAGGCCGCGGCGACGCCGAAGCCGTCTACGATGCCGCCGCCGCCGAGCGCACGCTGGCCGAACGCGCCTCCGTCACCGCCCGCCTGGGCCGCCGCGGCGTCGACGTGGTGGACGCCGTGCCGGAAGACCTGCCCCCGGCGCTGGCGGACCGGTACCTGGCGCTGAAAGCCGCCGGCCGGCTGTAGGGGAGTCGGGTTCTGGGCCGACGCGGGCCAGCACGTGATCCGCACCCGATGGAGTGGCTCCCCTTGGTCCGCCGCGGCCGGTGCTGTTAAGCCGGAAGCAACTTCGGCTCGAGGGAGTGCTTGCGTGCGTCGGCTGCTGTTCGTGGTGGTGCTGCTGTTCATCGGGTCCGGCGGGGTCGCCGATGCGGCCGACGGCGCGCCCGTCTACCTCGCCGACGGTGGTGGCACCGTCTCGCTCGCCACCGTCGGCGGCAAGGTGCAGCTGGCCGACGCGAAGGATCCGAGCGCGGCCTGGACGTACGACAAGGGTTCCCAGCACTACCGCAATGTCGCGAGTGGACAGTGCCTCGCCGCGCAGAGTCCGGTCGACGGCGTGGGCGTGCTGCCGGCCGCTTGCGCCGACGGGGACCACAAGCAGCAGTGGCGCCGTGTCGCGGGAAACCCGGGGCTGGTGACGATCGCGAACGTCGCCTCCGCGCGCTGCCTCACCGCCGAGGCGCCGACGCCGGGTGCGCGGCTGTACCAGGAAGTCTGTTCGCTGCCGGGCCTGTCCAACGCGTGGGCGGCGGGTGGCCGCACGCTCGCCATCCTGTCCGGCAACGGCCAGCACCTGGCCACGAAAGACCCCGCAAACCCGTTCGTGGTCCGCGTGATCGGAGAGAACGGCCAGCCGGCGCCCGACGTGCCCGTCACCTTCTACGTCCACGCCGCCCGGGCGCGGAACGTGCTGGTCTTCGAAGGCGGCAAGGAAACCGCACAAGCCAAAACCGGCGCCGACGGGGAAGCCACGAGCCCGAAGCTCGTCCTCACCGACCCGGCGAGTTCGACATCCGCTTCACCGGCAGCGCCACCCTCGACGACGGCAATTCCATCGCCTTCGAGGGCAGCTGCCTCTGCTAGCCCGCTTCCGGCAGCGCGTCGCCGGTGTAGCGGCGGTCGAGGTCGCCCCGCTCGCCGTCACGCGCGGCGTGGCGGCCGAGCGTGAAGACGTAGGTCAGGAACAGCAGTTCCACGACCGCGCCGATGCCGATGCGCACCCACGTCGGCCAGCCCGACGGCGTCACGAAGGCCTCGATCACGCCGGACACCAGCAGCACGCACGCCAGCCCCAGCGCGATCACGACCACGGACCGGCCCTGTTCGGCCAGCGCGGCGCTGCGGGACCGGCGGCCGGGGTCGATCACGGTCCAGCCGAGCTTCAGGCCGGTGCCCGCGGCGATGAACACGGCCGTGAGCTCCAGCAGACCGTGGGGCAGCAGCAGGCCGAGCAGCACGTCGCCGCGGCCCGCCGAGGACATCAGGCCGATGGCGATTCCCGCGTTGAGTGAGTTGAGCCACAGCGCGCTGATCACGGGCAGGCCCAGCGCGACGCCCAGGAACAGGCAGGTCGCGGCCACCCACGCGTTGTTCGTCCACACCTTCGCGGCGAACGAGCTCGCCGGCCCCGTCGAGTAGTACGTCTCGTACTGGCCGCCGGGCGCCGTCATGGCCTTGATCTCGTCGGGGGAGACCAGCGCCGAACGCACGGACTCGTCGCTCGCGATCCACACGCCGAGCACCGCCATCACGACCACCGACGCCAGCGCGGCGGGGATCCACCAGCGCCGGCTGAGGTACACCGCGGCCGGGAAACGGCGGGTGAAGAACAGCGCCACCTCGCGCCACGCCGGGCTGTGCGAGCCCGTGACGGCCGAACGGCCCCGCGCGACCAGGGCCGACAGCCGTGCCAGCAGGGCCGGGTCGGGCGCGGTCGAGCGGATGATCGACAGGTGCGTCGCCGTGCGCTGGTAGAGCGTCACGAGTTCGTCGGCCTCGGCCCCGGACAGCCTGCGCTGCCGCACGAGCTCGCCGAGCCGGGCCCACTCCGCGCCGTGCGCCGCGACGAAGACGTCGACATCCACCGGATCACCTCCTGGGACCCCAGCCTAGGGCTCACTGCGCCGTGGCTGTTGCCGATCCGGCCACAGTCACGGCGGAAAACGTTGCGACTTGCAGGCGGCGCTCGGTTGGGTGCCCGCCTGCTTTTGGCCGGACCGGCAACTGGGCCGTCTGTTGCCGATCCGGCCACAGCCACGGCGGAAACGTTGCGACATGCAGGCGGCGCTCGGTTGGGTGCCCGCCTACTTTTGGCCGGACCGGCAACTAGGCTGGCCCGGTGCAGGAAGAGTCCGATCTCGTCACCGGTGAGGCTGTGGTCCTCGACCTTCGGGTGGCCAAGCTCGCCAGCCGCGGCGCCGCGATGCTGCTCGACGTGCTCGTGCAGGGCGCGCTCCTGCTGATCGTCGTGGTCACCGTGGCCGCAACTTCGTCCGACCTCGACCCGGCGCTCACGATCGCGCTGTTCCTGTCGGTGTTCGTGCTGATCGTGATCGGCTACCCGGTCCTGTTCGAGACGCTCACCCGCGGCAAGTCGCTGGGCAAGATGGCGCTGGGACTGCGCGTGGTCCGGCTCGACGGCGGCCCCATCCGCTTCCGCCACGCCCTCACCCGCGCTCTCGCCGGCTTCTTCGTCGACTTCTGGGCTCTCGGGTTCCTGGGCGCGGTGGCCGTGATCGTCTCGCTGAGCTCGTCGAACGGCCGCCGCGTCGGCGACTACCTGGCCGGCACGCTGGTGATCCGCGAACGCGTGCCGCAGAGCGCTCAGGCCCAGGTCGTGATGCCGCCGGGCCTCGAAGGCTGGGCTGCGCAGCTGGACCTCAGCCGCCTGCCCGACGACCTGGCGCTCGCCGCGCGCCAGTACCTGAACCGCTTCCACGAGCTGCGGCCCGACGCGGCCCACGCGCTCGGCCAGGGGCTTGCCGACCAGACGGCCCACGCCGTGGGGGTGGCGGTGCCGTACGGGATGCCGGCGTGGGTGTTCCTCTCGGCGGTTTTGGCGGAACGGCGCAACCGCGACCAGGCGCGGCTGGCACAGCAGGTATACGCGGGGCCGCAGCCGCAGGCGTACCAGCCGCAGCCGTTCCAGCAGCGGCAGCCGTCTCAGCAGTTTCAGCCGCAGCAGTTCGAACCCGCCGCCCAGCAGACTCAGCAGTACCAGCAGCAAGTCCAGCCGACGGCCCAACAGCTCCAGCCGGTCGCGCCTCAGCCGCAGCAGCAGTTCCAGCCGGTTGCGCAGCAGACCCAGCCCCATCAGTTCGAACCCGCCGCCCAGCACGCGTCCCAGCCGGTTGCCCAGCAGTACTCGCCGCAACAGCCCGCGCCACCGGCCCCGCCGGAGCGGGAGCCGGAGCCGGAGAACCCCTTCACCCCGCCGAGCTGACCCGATGCTCCTGGAACTCGCCACGGCGCTCGCCGGGCTCACCGCCGACGTCACCGCCACGGCCCACCCTGACGGCTCCGTCACGGTCACCGAACAGGTCACCACCGGCACTCCCGCCACCCACCGCATCGCCCTGCGCGTGGCCACCACCGACGACGAGGACCGCGTCTACACCGTCCGCGACGCCCGCCTCACCGGCTCCGGCCACCTCGACGAGGACTCCGACGGCCTCGTCGCGACCTACACCGGCCCCGCCACCCTGTCGTACACAGTGGACGGTGCCGTCGCCGGCGGCGGGCAGCTGCGCTGGCAGGTCACCGGCGGCTGGGACGCCGACCTCACCCGCCTCACCACGGCGTTCAGCGCCCCGGGGATCTCCACAGTGGACTGTTACGCCGGCGCGATCGGCTCGGCGCGCCACTGCACGTTCTCCGAGCTCGGTGCCGGCGGCATCGCCCGCGTCGAGCAGGACGGCTTGCGCCGCGGCGAGCGCGTGGACCTCGCGGTCGAGATCCCGCCCGGCGCGCTGCCCGCCAACGCCCGGTTCGTCGCGGTCTCCCCGGTGGCCGACTTCTTCAAGGGCCCGGGCATTCCCGTGCTCGCCCTGGTCCTGCTGCTGATCGCCGCCGTGCCGACGTGGCTGCACCGTCGTCGTGGCAAGAACCGCTGCGAGGTGCTCAGCCATGGTTACTGATCCGGCCAAAAGTAGGCCGACCCCCGCGCGGCACGTAACCGTTGCCGCGAAGTCATTCGGCCGTGACTGTGGTCGGATCGGTAACGATCGGCACAGTAGCTTCCGCAGCTTCGCCGTCGTCCTGGCGATCCCGGCCCTCGTCTTCGCCGCGACCCCGGCCCAAGCCCAGGACCTGCCCGCCCTGCCGCAAAGCGCCGAGGTCACGCTCAAACTCCAGCGCGACGGCACCCTGTCCGTCACCGAGGCCGTCTCCGTCCCGGCCGGCACCACGATGACGCGCACCCTTCCGCTGCGCACCTCCGCCGACGCCGGCCACGACCGCGTGCTCACCGTGCGCGACCTCAGCATCGAGGGCTCCGGCAGCACGCAGACCACGGACGACCAGATCGTCGTCGACTTGCGCGGCGGCACTTCGGTGGTCCGCTACACCGTGGCCGGGACCGTCGGCAGGACGCTCGGCGTCGAGCACCTGACCTGGGACCTCGCCGGCGGCTGGGACACCCGCCTGGAGCTGCTGCGCGCGACCTTCGCCGCACCGAACCTGCCCGACGCCGTGGTCTGCCTGGCGGGCCCGCCAGGCTCCGCCACCCCGTGCGGTGCGGCGCAGCTCGACCACTCCGGGCTCACGCGCGTGTCGGTGTCGAAGCTGGCGCCGGGCGACCGCGTGGAGCTCACCGCGGAGCTGCCCGCCGGCACCGTGCCCGCGACCGAACAGCTCGTGCCCGCGAAGTCCGTGGCCGGCGCCTTCCTCGTCACCACCCCGATCCTGGCCGCGTGGCTCGCCTTGGCGGCGCTCGTCATCGCCGGCCTCGTCACGCTGCGGGTCCTGCGCCGACGCGACCGGGCCGCCGTGCTCCCGGTCCGGCTCGAAGTCGACGGCCAGTTCTCCTCACCCCAGGGCGTGCTCCCCGGTCACGTCGGGTTCCTGCTCACCGGCCGTACCGACGACCTCGACGTCGCCGTCACCGTGCTCGACCTCTGCGTCCGCAACTACCTGTGGGTCGGCGAAGACGGGCAAGAAGGCTGGACTCTCCACCGCCGCAACCCACCCGACGAGTACCTCACCGCCTTCGAACGGACGGTCTACGAAACCGCTGTCCCCGGCGATTCGGCGCCGCTGTCGGCCATCACGCCGGACATCGAGGACGAACTGCGCACCGCCGTCGTCCGCCGCGGCTGGCTCACGCGCCGGCCGGCCCTGCTTGCCAAAATCGCCGCCCGCCTGTGCTTCTACGGCGTCTTCCTCACCGCCCTGCTCGCTTTCACCGCCGGTTACGCCCAGCTCGGCCTGGTCGTGGTCGCCACTGGCGCCGCGCTCGCCCTCTTCGCCCAATGGTTGCCTCCGCGCACGCAGGACGGCAGCCTTCTGCGCGACCAACTCCGGGGCCTGCGCACCGAACTGGCCACACCGGCGGAAGTCAC
Organism: Amycolatopsis sp. DSM 110486; assembly: GCF_019468465.1. Taxonomy (NCBI): domain Bacteria; kingdom Bacillati; phylum Actinomycetota; class Actinomycetes; order Pseudonocardiales; family Pseudonocardiaceae; genus Amycolatopsis; species Amycolatopsis sp. DSM 110486. The sequence continues at coordinate 4,957,896 of NZ_CP080519.1, forward strand.
CGAACTGATCTTCTCCCGCGCCCTTCCGTACGCCGTCGCGCTCGGCGAAGCCGACCGTTGGCTCGGCACGCTCGCGGAACCGGTTTGTTCGCTTCAGGCGTACTGGTTCGGCGCCCCCGCCACACCCGCCCGGACCAGCGCTTTCCTGGCCGCGCTCGGCGCCGCGACCAAGAGCGCGCCCCATGCGCTGGGAGGGGTGCCACCAGCCGAGCCGAGGGTCGGGTCCTCTGCGTAGGGTGGGGGCATGGCCGATCCCGAGCTCGTCCGTTTCACGATTGACAACGGTCTGCGCGTGGTGCTCGCCCCGGACCCGACCGCGCCTGTTGTCGGGGTCAGCGTGCACTACGACGTGGGCTTTCGCTCCGAGCCGGAGGGGTTGACGGGTTTCGCGCACCTCTTCGAGCACTTGATGTTCCAGGGCAGTGAAAGCCTGGAGAAGCTGGCCCACTTCCGCCACGTGCAGTCGAGCGGCGGGACCTTCAACGGGTCCACCCACCCCGACTACACCGACTACTACGAGGTGCTGCCGTCGGCGGCCCTCGAGCGCGCGCTGTTCCTCGAAGCCGACCGCATGCGCGCCCCGAAGCTGACCGCGGAGAACCTGGCGAACCAGATCGAGGTCGTCAAGGAGGAGATCCGCCTCAACGTGCGCAACCGCCCGTACGGCGGGTTCCCCTGGATCCTCCTGCCGCCGGTGCTGTACTCGACGTTCGCCAACGCCCACGACGGCTACGGCGCGTTCGAGGACCTCGAAGGCGCGACGCTCGACGACTGCGCCGCCTTCTTCGACACCTACTACTCGCCGGCCAACGCGGTGCTCACCGTCGCCGGCGACTTCGAGGTGGAGAACGCCAAGGCGCTCATCCAAAAGCACTTCGGCGACGTGCCGCACCGGCCTGCGCCGGTGCGGCCTTCGTTTGCCGAGCCACTGCCCACCACGGAGCTGCACGGCGAGCACGAGGACGCGCACGCGCCGCTGCCCGCGATCGCCGTGGGCTACCGCATGCCCGACCCGATCAACGACCTCGACGGTTACCTCGCGTATCTGGTGCTGGCCGGCGTCCTCACCGACGGTGACGGCTCCCGCCTGCAGCAGCGCCTGGTGCACCGCGAGCCACTGGTGGTCGACATCGGCGCCGGCGCCGGGCTGTTCGGCCCGTTCGAGGCGCGCGACCCCGACACGTTCACGATCACCGCGATCCACCCGCCGGACGTGGATCGCGAGCGCGTGCTGGCCGCCCTCGACGAGGTGCTGGACGAGCTCGCGACGACGCCGCCCGACGAGCAGGAGCTCAAGAAGGTGACCGCGCGCTGGGCCGCGAGCCTGCACTCGGAACACGACCGGCTGGTGTCGCGCACGCTGGCGCTGGGTGCGTTCGAGCTGCTCTACGGCGACGCGTCGCTGGTGCACCGGCTGGCCGACCGCATGTCGGCGGTCACCGGCGAAGCCGTTTCGGCCGCGGCGAAGGCGCTGCGCCCCGACGCGCGCGCCGTGCTCGTCGTGAAGCCCGCCAACTCCGAAGGGATGGACGAGCAGTGACTTCGGCTACGCATCGCAGCGCGCAGGAGATCGGGCGCACCGCGACCGGTCCGCGTCCGCTGCCCGAGCTGGGCGCGCAGCGCGCCGCCACCGACCTGTCCCATGTGGACACCACGCTGAGTAACGGCCTGCGCGTGCTGGCCGTGCGCAAGGCTTCGGTCCCGCTCGTCGAGGTGCGGCTGTGGATCCCGTTCGCGGGTGAGGACGCGCTGCACCCGGCCACCGCGGAGGTGCTGGCCGAGACGCTGCTCACCGGCACCGCGAAGCGCGACCGCGTGGAGATCGACGCGGAGCTGGCGCTGATCGGCGGCGACCTCGGCGCGGGCGTGGACCCGGAACGCTTGTACCTCAACGGTTCCGCCTTGGCTGAAGGCCTGCCGACGCTGCTCGACGTGCTCGGCGACGTGCTGACCGGCGCCACCTACGGCGAGGCCGAGGTGACCCGTGAACGCGAGCGGCTGATCGAGCGCATCGCGGTGTCGCGCACGCAGCCGCGCACGATCGCGCGGGAGGCGTTGCAGAAGCAGCGCTACGGCGACCACCCCGTCACGCGTGAGGTCCCGCAGGCTTCTGATGTTGCTGTCGTCGTTCCCGAGCAGGTGCGGGCGCTGCACGCGGCTTCGGTGCTGCCGCGTGGTTCCGTGCTGGTGATCGTGGGCGACATCGACCCCGACACCGTGCCGGCCGAGCTCGACCGCGCGCTCGGCGGCTGGGCCTCGGACCGCTCGGCTCTCGTGCTTCCGCCGCTGCCGGAGCTGACCGGCGGCAACGTGCTGCTGGTGCCGCGCGCCGGCGCCGTGCAGTCGCAGATCCGGCTTTCGGCCCAGACGGTGGCCCGCACGCACCCGTCGTACGCGGCGCTGCAGCTGGCGAACCTGGCCTTCGGCGGGTACTTCTCCTCGCGCCTGGTCGAGAACATCCGTGAGGACAAGGGTTACACCTACGGCGCCCACTCCGGCTTCGAGTTCACCGGCGAGAACGCGGTGGTGAACGTCGACGCCGACACGGCCAACGAGGTCACCGCCGCCGCGCTGCTCGAAACGCGCTACGAGCTGGGGCGCCTCGGTCTCGTGCCGCCGACGGGCGAGGAGGTGGAGTCGGTGCGGCAGTACGCGATCGGCTCGCTGCTCACCTCCACGTCTTCGCAGTCGGGTCTGGCCGGGCAGCTGATGGCGCTGGCGACCACGGGCCTCGGCGTCGAATGGCTGCAGGAGCACCCGGCGCGCCTCGCGGCCGTGACGGGGGAGCAGGTGGCCGAGGTGGCGCTGGAGTACTTCGCGCCCAAGCGGTTCACCGGCGTGGTGGTCGGCGACGCGGAGCTGCTCGCGCCGAAGCTGACCGCGCTGGGTGACGTGACGGTGGGCTCGGAGACGGCCGACTGATGACCGTACCGTTCACCCTGGAGTCGCTGCCGACCCTGTCGCGGTCCACTGTGGACCGTCAGGAGACGTTGCGCACCAACCCGGAGCGTCTCGTCTCCAAGTGGTCCGAGGCCCGCGTGGTGCTGCTCGACGACACCGGCCGCACGCCGGTGGCCGAGGGCAGCTCCTCGCTGGCCGCCCGCAAGGCCATCGACTTCGGCACGGAACCCCCGGCCGACGCGGTGTTCCTCGGCGAGTGGGAGGACACCGACTACTGGTCGCTGCCCGGCCGCCCCGAGGGCGACGTCGACACCGTGCAGATGTCCGGCAGCTGGGGCGTGGTCGAAGAGGTCCCGCGCGTCGACGGCGAGATCTGGGTCGAGCTGCGCGGCTACGGCGACCAGCTGGACGACACCTCGGCCGGCCTGTTCACCACCGCGCAGGCCCTGCGCCACTGGCGGCGCCAGGCCCGCTTCTGCACCCGCGACGGCTCACCCACGAACCTGATCCAGTTCGGCTGGGCCAGCAAGTGCGAGGCCAAGGGCCACGAGGAGTACCCACGCACCGACCCGGCCGTGATCTGCCTCGTCCACGACCAGGACGGCGTCAACGGCTCCCACGTGCTGCTCGCCCGCCAGCCGGTCTGGCCCGCGGGCCGCTACTCCGTCCTCGCCGGCTTCGTCGAAGCCGGCGAGTCGCTGGAGGGCTGCGTGTCGCGGGAGATCCGCGAGGAAGTGGGCGCTTCCGTCACGGACATCCGCTACCTGGGCAGCCAGCCCTGGCCGTTCCCGCGCTCGATCATGCTGGGCTTCACCGCCCGCGCCGACCGCTCCGCCCCGCTGGTCCCCGCGGACGGCGAGATCGAAGAAGCCCTGTGGGTTTCCCGCGACGAGGTCCGCGCCGCTTTCCGCAACAGCGCGGGCGGGGCGGCGGTCCCGACTCCGATCGCGGGTGGTGCGTCGGAGATCATTCTGCCGGGCAACTCGTCGATCGCCCGCGTGATGCTGAAGGCGTGGGCTGACGCGGAGGAGTGACGTTCGGTTTCGCTCGTGACACGGCCCTCCCCGGCTTGAGCCGGGGAGGGCCTTTGTCGTTTCGCAGTAGCGTGATTTCCCTGTGCCGTCGTTTCCTCGAACCGGCTGCGCCCGGCGAGCCTCCGTCGACCACGGCTGCTCGGTGTCAGCATGGGGCGCATGGACACCGTCGTCGTTCCGCGGAGCGTCCTCAGTGCGCTGAGGCAAGCCAGTGTCGCCGGAACAGCCACCGTGCTGATCGACCGATTCCGCACCACCGCCCGGGAAGCGGTCGCGCGTCCGCCGGCCGCGTACGGCGAGATCTTGGCCTGGCTGTGGCAGATCGACGCCGATGCCGCCGTGATCCACATCGCCGACCTGATGAAGCAGCTGCGCGAACACCATCCGCTCGCCCACGTGGTGACGCCTCCCGTCGGATTCGGCGAGCTCCTTGACGGCGTGCGCGGGTGCTTGCCCGCCGGCTTCGCCCAGGCTGACCTGCTGATTTCCTACACCCGCACCTCGCTGGGCGACTTCTACGGCGGTTGACGGCCTCCGGAGATCTGCCTCCGACGCCGCGCGCACGCTGAGCATCCACCCCATCACCCACCGCCGCGTCCGAAACCTCCTGGACTCGAAGTGTTACCCGCTCGTTCCGGATGACCATTGACGCGATGTGGCCCCGCTCACTACAGTCGCCCGAAACCGTCTGTAAAGTATCCTAATTAAGGGGCCACGAGTGCGCGCCGGAAGCCCGAGGATGTTGCGCGAGATCAACGATCGCGCGGCGATCGAGGCGTTGCTGCGCGGCGGGCCGCTCACGAGGGCGGAGCTCGAGGTCGTGATCGGGCTGTCCAAGCCGGCCACGGCGCAGCTGCTCACGCGTCTCGAGCAGGACAATCTCGTGGGCAAAGCGGGCGAACGCGCGGGTGGCGGACGCGGGCCGCGGGCTCAGCTGTGGGCCGTCAACGGCAGCCTCGCTCACGTGGCCGCCGTGGATCTCACGCCGCACGTCGCCGATTTCGTGATCGCGGATGTCGCGGGGACGGTCGAAGCCGAGTACCAGGTCGAGCTGCCTGTGCACGAGGGCGCCGACGTGATCGGCACGTTCGGCAAGGCGCTCAAGCACGTCACCAAGAAAGCCGGCAAGAACCTCGATGACCTGGCCAACGTCGTGATCGGCGCGCAGGGCGCGTTCGACCCGCGTACGGGCCTGCTCTCCTCCGCGCCGCACATCCCCGGCTGGCTGGGGTTCGACGTGCCGGCAAGGCTGAGCGAAGAGCTCGGGATCGCCGTGACCATCGAGAACGACGTGAACCTGGTGGCCGTCGAGGAGATGACGGTCGGGAAAGCCCAGGAAGTCGACGATTTCGTGATGGTGTGGCTCTCCGAAGGTGTCGGTGGCGCCGTGGTCATCGGGCGCCGGCTGCTGCGCGGCGCGACCGGCGGTGGCGGCGAGATCGACTGGATGCGCGTGCCCGACCCGTCCACTGTGGACACCGGTGACCACTGGCCCGAGGCCGGCGCGCGATTCGGCAACCTCGTGGACTCGCCCGCCATCGCAAGGCTCGCCCACGCGCACGGCCTCACTGCCGAAACAGGCCCGCAAGCAGTAATCCAAGCGACAACCCAAAGCCACCAACCCTTCCTCGACGACCTGGCCCGCCGCGTCGCCGGCGGTCTCGCGAGCCTCGTGGCCGTGGCCGACCCGCAGCTCATCCTGCTTTCGGGCGACACGAGCCGCGCCGGTGGCGACGAATTCGCCCAGAGAGTCGCACGGAAACTCCACGAACTGGTCCTGCCCCGCACCCCGGTCGCGCTCGCTTCGGTGCAGGGCAACGCCGTGCGGGCGGGCGCGTTGCAGTCCGCGCTCGCCACCGCCCGTGAAGACGTCTTCGGCGTCGTCACCCCCACGCTCCGCGGGTCGCGTCGGCCCTTGGAGGACACAGCGGGAGTGCCTCGGACGGCACTCCCGAGCTCTGCCCCGTCCCCGACCGAGTAACCACCATGAGGAGGAGGGTCATGGCCCCCACGACCCGCATCCGGAGGATCGCGCGAAGGCGTGGTTCTCTGCTGCTGTCCGCCGCGGCCGCCGCCACGCTGCTGGCGACCGCCGCGTGCGGCGCGGCCGCGCCGAGCGGCTCGGGCGACGCCGCCGCGCCGCCGAACAAGGACGACAAGCTCACCCTCACCGTCTACAGCAAGTTCACCGACCGCGAGTACGGCGTGGTCACGGCCGCGCTGAACAAATTGAAGGCCAAGTACCCCAACATCACCATCAACCACGAGGGCAACCAGGACGACGACAAGCTCACGCAGTCGATCCGCGGCGGCAACCCGCCCGACGTGGCCATCTCCTTCTACACCGACAACCTCGGCGCGTGGTGCTCCACCGGCAGCTTCACCGACCTCAAGCCGTACCTGGACCGCGACAAGATCGACGTGAACCAGATCCCCCAGGCCGTGCGTGACTACACGTCGTACCAGGGCAAGCGCTGCGCCATGCCGATGCTCGCCGACGTCTACGGCCTGTACTACAACAAGGACATGTTCGCGGCGCACGGCATCTCCTCGCCGCCGAAGACCACGACCGAGCTGTTCGAGGACGCGAAGAAGCTCACCGAGTTCAACCCGGACGGCTCGATCAAGACGATGGGCTTCATCCCGGCGATGCCGTTCTACGCCAACCAGGCGCAGTACTGGGCCCCGAACTTCGGCGCGCAGTTCATCGGCCCGGACGGCAAGTCGTCGATCTCGTCCAGCCCCGGCTGGAAGGCGATGTTCGAGTTCCAGAAGAAGCTCATCGACTTCTACGGCGGCCACGACAAGGTCGAAAAGTTCAAGGCCGGACTCGGCGACGAGTACTCTGCCGACAACGGCTTCCAGAAGGGCAAGCTGGCGATGATGTACGACGGTGAGTTCCGCACCGCGTTCATCAAGGACCAGACCCCGACGCTGAACTACGCCACCGCGCCCGCGCCGGTGCTCGACAGCATGGCCGACCACTACGGTGCCGGCTTCGCCACCGGCACGATCATCGCGATCCCCAAGGGCGCCAAGAACCCCGGCGCCGCGTGGGAGCTGATCAAGCAGGTCACGCTCGACACCGACACGCTCGTGGACATGGCCAACGGCCTCAAGAACGTGCCCAGCACCACGGCTTCGCTGTCCTCGCCGAAGCTCGACGCGCCGCCGCAGTTCAAGACGTTCCTCGACATCTACGGCAGCGGCAAACTGGTCGCCAACCCGTCCACTCCGATCGGTGACGCCTTCCTCAAGGCGGTCAACGACTTCGCCGAGAAGTGGCAGGCCGGCTCCGTGCCCGATCTCGACGCCGGCCTCAAGCAGGTCGACGCCCAAGTCAATGACGAGCTGGCACAAAAAGGATCGGGCGGATGACTCTGCCTGATGGCGCCTCGGCGGTAAAGAGTACCTCGGCGCAAGTCCTCCCCACCGAGGCGACGATCCCGCCTGCACCTACCAAGGTGCGGGCGGGATCCCGCCGGGCCAAGCGCCGTCGCACGGTGTTCTACTTCATGGCGCCGGCGACGCTGGGGTTCCTGATCTTCTTCGGGTACCCGCTCATCGCCACGGTGTACTACTCGTTCACCCGCTACGACCTCATCAACCCTCCACAGTGGATCGGGTTCGACAACTACGTGCGCATGTTCACCAGCGAGCCGCTGGTGAAGACCGCCGCGTACAACACGTTGTGGCTCGTGATCATCCTGACGATCTGCCGGGTGCTGTTCTCGCTCGGCGTCGCGTCGGTGATCTCGCGGCTGAAGTCGGGCGTCGGCCTGGTGCGCACGCTGTGCTACCTGCCGACGCTCGCGCCGCCGGCCGCTGCGACGCTCGCGTTCGTCTTCGTGTTCAACCCGCAGTTCGGCCCGGTGAACCGGTTCCTGCACCTCGTGGGCATCGACGGCGGGCTGTGGTTCAACAGCCCGGTGATGTCGAAACCGTCACTCACGCTGCTGGCACTGTGGGGTTCGGGCGAGCTGATGATCATTATCCTGGCCGCGTTGCTCGACGTGCCGACCGAGCAGTACGAGGCCGCCGAGCTCGACGGCGCCGGCGCGGTCCGCAAGTTCTGGCACGTCACGCTGCCCACGATCTCGCCGGTGCTGCTCTTCGGTGTGGTCAACTCGATGATCTACGCGCTGCAGTTCTTCACCCAAGCCATCGTGGCGTCGTCCGCCTCGGCGGGCACTGCTGACGTGGCCGGCAACTCGAAACTCATCGGCGCGCCGGAGAACTCGACGCTGACGTATCCGATCTGGTTGTACGTACAGGGTTTCCGCTACTTCAACATGGGTTACGCGGCGGCGATGGCCGTGCTGCTGTTCATCGTGTCCGCGGGCTTCACGTGGGTGCTGGTGCGACAGCTACGCAAATCCCAGCACCAGGAGGAGGGGGCATGAACATATACTCGCGCCAGCCGGTTCATGGCCCCGACCGGGTGCGGGTCTCCCGCAAGAACGGAGTGGGGGCATGACGACGATTTCGGCACCTACCCGACCACCCGCGTCCGTGCCCCCGAGGGTCCGGTTCCGGCGCCAGTGGGACAAGCGGCTGGGCTTCATCGCGACCCACGCCATCGGCATCGCGCTCGGTGTGATCTTCGTGTTGCCGCTGCTGTTCGTGTTCCTCACCGCGGTGATGAAGAGCGATCAGGCGATGACGTCGAGCCTGTGGCCCACGGAATGGCATTTCGAGAACTTCGTAGAGGTGTTCCGAAAGGCGCCTCTGTTGGAGTACTTCGGCAACAGTCTGCTGTACTCGTCGCTCGCGACGGTCGGCGCGCTCGTGTCGGCCATCCCGGCGGCGTACGGCCTGGCGAAGCTCAAATGGCGTGGGCAGAACCTGTTCTTCATGCTCACGGTGGCCGCGATGATGTTGCCGCCGCAGGTCACCGTCGTGCCGCTGTACGACCTGTGGGTGCGGATGGGCCTCACCGGCACGCTCGTGCCGCTGATCGTTCCGTACTTCTTCTTCGACGCGTTCTCGATCTTCCTGCTGCGCCAGTTTTTCCTCACCATTCCCAAGGATTACCTGGAAGCGGCGAAGATCGACGGCTGCAACGAGTTCCGGGCCATGACGCGGGTGCTGCTGCCCATGGCCAAGCCCGGAATCGCGGCCACCGCGATGTTCTGTTTCCTGTTCACCTGGAACGACTACTTCGGACCCCTGCTCTACACCGGTGAGAACCAGGACAACTGGCCACTTTCGCTGGCCATCGCCTCGTTCCGCGGCATGCACCACGTGGAGTGGAACCTCACGATGGCCGCGACCGCGCTGATCATGGCGCCGGTGATCGTGTTGTTCGTGTTCGCGCAGAAGTCGTTCGTCAAGGGCATCACGTTCACGGGAGTCAAGGGATGAAGCTGGCAGTCGTCGGTGGCGGGTCCACCTACACGCCGGAACTGGTCGACGGCATCGCGGGCCGAAGGTCCACTTTGGATGTCGACGAGATTGTGCTGATCGACCCGGATGCCTACCGCGTGGAGACCGTCGGCGGGTTCAGTCAGCGGCTGCTCGACCACGCCGGGCACCCGGCGAGGGTCCGCACCACCGCGAACCTGGAGGAAGGCGTCGAAGGCGCTTCGGCCGTGCTCATCCAGCTGCGGGTGGGTGGGCAGAAGGCGCGGGCGTCGGACGAGACGTTCCCGCACGCGTGCGGCTGCGTCGGCCAGGAGACGACCGGCGCGGGCGGCTTGGCGAAGGCCCTGCGCACGGTGCCGGTGGTGCTCGACATCGCCGAGCGCGTGCGCAAGGTCGCCGGTGACGACACGTGGATCGTGAACTTCACGAACCCCGTCGGCATCGTCACGCGGGCGCTGCTGCAGGAAGGCCACCGCGCGGTGGGGCTGTGCAACGTCGCGATCAACCTGCAGCGGAAGTTCGCCAAGCTGCTCGGTGCATCCACGGGAGACGTTCGGCTCGTCCACACCGGACTCAACCACCTGAGCTGGGAACGCGGCGTGCTCGTCGACGGCGTCGACCGGCTGCCCGAGCTGCTGGACAAGCACGCGGAGTTCCTGGGCGAGGAGGTGACCGCGCCCGTCGAGTGGATGCGCCGGATGAACGCCGTGCCGTCGTACTACCTGAAGTACTACTACTCGCACGACGCGCAGGTGGCCAAGCAGCTCACCGAGCGGCCGCGCGCCGAGGTGGTGAGCGACGTCGAGGAGGAGCTGCTGAAGATCTACCTCGACCCGGAGCAGGTCACCAAGCCGGATTCGCTGGAGAAGCGCGGCGGCGCGTACTACTCGGAGGCCGCCGTGCAGCTCGTGCACGCGCTGACGGCGGGCGGGCCGGCCGAGGAGCACGTGGTGAACGTGCGCAACGACGGCACGTTCTCCTTCCTGCCCGACGATGCGGTGATCGAGGTATCGTCCACTGTGGATTCGGACGGTGCTCGGGCGATTCCGCAGCAGACGGTGGAACCGCGTTTCGCCGGCCTCATCGCCGCGGTCACGGCCTACGAGCACCTCGCGCTCGAAGCCGCCGTGAAGGGTGGACGCGACCGCGTGGCCGACGCGCTGCTGGCCCACCCGCTCGTCGGCCAGTACACCAAGGCCGACCAGCTGGCCGACTCCCTCGTGTCGATCAACCGTGATTTCCTGCCGTGGGCGCGCGGATGAGCGAAGCCGGGCCCGCGGTCGTGGCGATCGACGGGGGGAACAGCAAGACCGAGGTGCTCGTGGTGTCGCGCGAGGGCGACGTGCTTGCCGAATCGCGCGGCCCCGGCGCCTCGCCGCAGAACGTCGGCGTCGACGGCTGCGTCGCGGCGCTGGAGACGCTGGTGCTTTCGGCCTTGACGTCGGCGGGTCTGCCGACGACACGGCCGTTCGGCGTGCACACCTCGGCTTACCTCGCGGGGCTGGATTTTCCGCGTGAGGAAGAGGCACTGCACGCCGCGTTGTTCGCGCGCGGCTGGAGCTCCACCTTGCACGTGGGCAACGACGTGCTCGCTCTGCTGCGCGCAGGCAGCTCCGACGGCACGGGCGTGGCCGTGGTGTGCGGCGCCGGGATCAACGGCGCCGGCGTCGGCCCGGACGGGCGCGTGCACCGCTTTCCCGCGCTGGGCAAGATCTCCGGTGACTGGGGCGGCGGTTACCGCCTCGGTGAGGAAGCCCTGTGGTGGGCCGTGCGCGCGGAAGACGGCCGCGGGCCTTCTACGGCTCTACAGGCGGCGGTTTCGGGTTTCTTCGGTGTTTCGAGAGTGTTCGACGTGGTGCAGGGCCTGCACTTCAAGGAGATCGACTCCGTCCGGATCCACGGGCTGTGCCCGCTACTGTTCGACGTCGCCGCCGCCGGCGACGAGGTCGCGCAGCAGGTCGTGACGCGGTTCGTGGAGGAGGTCAGCGTGTTCGCCGCGGTGATCCTGCGGCAGCTGGACCTGACCCAGTCGGCACCCGAGGTGGTGCTCGGCGGGGGAGTACTCACGGGCGTCGGCCCGTCGGTGATCTCCGAGATCGAGCGGCGCTGCCTGAAGGTGGCTCCGCGGGCGGTGGTGCGGGTGGTCGACGTGAACCCCGTCGTCGGCGCGGCTTTGTTCGGCCTCGACGAGCTGGGTGCTTCCGCGGAGGCCAAGGCCGCGCTGAAGGCCGCCACGCAACGGATCTGACGCGTTCGGCGGCGGTGTCCCGTGTGGACACCGCCGCCGCCGTCGGCCGGGCTCAGCCCACGATGTTCTTCCCGGTCTCCAGCACGGACTTGAGGTCGGAAAGCACCCAGGCCCAGCCGCCACCGGCGTTCTCGCCCGGACCGGCGTCGACGTTCTCCATCGCGCCCGACACCAGCGCCGCGTGCCCGGGCGCGCCCGTGACGTCGTGGGTCACGGTCAGTCTGGTCCCGGCGGTCTTGGTTTCCTCGATGTCGTACGTGAGCGTGGTGTAGGGCTCCGCGATGAGGCTCGGGTCCATCAGCAGCTTCCACGTGATCACGAGCTTGCGCGGCGGGTCGGACTCGAGCACCTCGCCGTCCAGCAGGTCGCTCGTGTACCCCGCGTCGATGAACTCCTGCGTCGGCTTGGTGCGGTGCTTGCCGCCCGTCTTGAGGTCGAACTCGGCCAGCCCGGAGTACCCGTACTTCTGCGTCCACTCCGGCTTGGTGATCGCGTCCCAGATCGCCTGCGGCGTCGCCTTGATGTACACGCGGTTGACCTGCACGGTCTTGGTCTCGGTCATTTCGGTGGCTCCCTCTCCAGATCGCTCTTGAGCTCCATCAGCGCCGACACGTGGCGCTCGGTGTACTTGTCGATCCACCGGTCGTGGATCTCCCGGATCGGCACGGAATTGAGAAAGTGGAGCTTCTCCCGCCCCTCCTTGCGCGTGACGACGAGGCCGGCCTCCTCGAGCAGCTTGAGGTGCTTCATCACCCCGAACCGCGTCATGTCCACTTCGGACTCCAGCTCCGTGAGCGTGCGGCCGTCACGCTCGAACAGCCGGTCCAGCAGACCCCGGCGGGTCGGATCCGCCAGCGCCTTGAACACCAGGTCGTCGTCAGGCACCCGGCAAGAATAGGTGACCAACAGGTCACATGTCAACCCGTGCTCGAATCAGGGTCTGGCGTTTGTGCTGATCAGCGGGTTCGGCTGCTCGCGGGGGAGACCCCGGTGACCCGCTTGAACGCCGCGCTGAACGCGCTCTCCGAGCCATACCCCCATCGCGCCGCGACGGACGCGACCGTGCGGCCCTCGGCCAGCTCCCGGGTGGCGCCGGAGATCCGCCGGTGCAGCAGGTAGTCCATCGGCGACAACCCCACCAGCGCCTTGAACCGCGCCACCGGAACTTTCGTGTCCAGGATCGCACTCGGCACGATGACGTTCGGCGGCTCGGGCCGGCAGCCCTGGGACGTGATCGGCGGGCTGGACCTCAAGGCGGCGGGTGAACTGGTCGGCATCGCTCTGGACCAGGGCGTGAACCTCATCGACACGGCCGACATGTACGCCGGCGGCGAGACCGAGAAGCTGCTGGGCAAGATCCTCAAGGGCCGCCGCCGCGACGTGGTGCTCGCCACCAAGGCGTACTCGCGCATGGGCGTCGGCCCCAACGAGGTGGGGCTCTCCCGCGTGCACCTGCGCCAGGCGATCGAGGACAGCCTCCGCCGCCTCGGCACCGACCACATCGACCTCTACCAGATCCACGCCCACGACCACCTGACGCCGCTCGACGAGACCCTGGCCGCCCTCGACGACGCCGTCCGCCAAGGCAAGATCAGCTACGTCGGCACGTCCAACACCTTCGCATGGCAGCTCGCCAAGGCCCTCGGCGTCGCCGACCTGCGCGGCTACCCGCGGTTCGTGTCGCTGCAGGCGTACTACTCGCTCGTCGGCCGTGATCTCGAGCGAGAGCTGCTGCCGCTGGTCAACGAGGAGAAGCTCGGCCTGCTCGTCTACAGCCCGCTGGCCGGCGGCTTCCTCTCCGGCAAGTTCACCCGCGACAGCCACGACGCCTCCGGCCGCCGCGCCCAGGCCGACAACCCGCCGATCGACCGCGAGCGCGGCTACGACATCGTCGACGCGCTGCGTAAGGTCGCCGACCGCCACGACGTCGGCGTCGCCCGCGTCGCGCTGGCCTGGGTGCTGGCGCAGCGCGGGGTGACCAGCGTGATCGTCGGCGCCAAGCGGCCCGACCAGCTGCGCGAGAACCTCGCCGCCGTCGACCTGGAGCTCACGGGGCAGGACCTCGCCGAGCTGGACGCCGTCAGCGCGCTGCGGCCGGAGTATCCGGCCTGGGCCCTCGACGGCGCCTATCCGTCGCGCACGCCCTAAAGCAAGGCGCCCAGCGGCAGGATCAACGCGATCGACACCACCGAGATCACCGTCTCCATCACCGACCACGTCTTCAGCGTCTGCCCCACGGACATCCCGAAGTACTCCTTGACCAGCCAGAACCCGGCGTCGTTCACATGCGAGAAGAACAGCGAACCGGCGCCGATGGCCAGCACCAGCAGGGCGTTGTGCGTCGGGTCGAGGGTGGCGGCGAGCGGCGCGACGATGCCGGCGGCGGACACCGTGGCGACGGTCGCGGAGCCCGTCGCCAGACGGATCGCCACGGCGACCAGCCAGCCGAGCAGCAGCGGCGACAGGTGGGCGCCGGTGGACAGGTTGGTGATCACGCCGCCGACGCCGGCGTCCACCAGCGTCTGCTTGAAGCCACCGCCCGCGGCCACGATGAGCAGGATGCCCGCGATCGGGGCGAGTGAGTCGCTGATGATCGACGACAGTTTCGCGCGATGCAGGCCCGCCGGGCGGCCCAGCGTGACCATGCCGACGAGGACCGCGAGCAGCAGCGCCACCAGCGGGTCGCCGACGAAGTCGAGCACGCGGCGCACGGCGTTTTCCTTGCCCAGCAGGATGTCCGAGAGCGCCTTCAGCAACATCAGCGCCACCGGCAGCAGGACCGTGGTCAGCGTCGCGCCGAAGCTGGGCCGCTTGTCGACCTCGGTGCTCTCGGACGCGGGCACCAAGCGTTGCGGCGGCGTGGCGTCCGGCACCCACCGCGCCGCGACGCGACCGAACAGCGGGCCGGCGATGACCACCGTCGGGATGCCGACGAGGAGGCCGAGCGCGAGCGTGATGCCCACGTTGGCGCCGAGCGCACCCGCCGCGGCCAGCGGGCCGGGGTGCGGCGGGATCAGCCCGTGGAGCACCGACAGGCCCGCGAGCGCCGGGATTCCCAGCAGCAGCACGGGTTTCCCGCTGCGCTTGGCGACGAGCAGCACCACCGGGATCAGCATCACGAGACCGATCTCGAAGAACATCGGCAGCCCGATCAACGCGGCCACCAGCGCCATCGCCCACGGCAGCCCGCCGCCGTGCACGCGCCCGAGGATCGTGTCCACGATCCGGTCCGCACCACCGGAATCGGCCAGCAGCTTGCCGAGCATCGCGCCGAACGCGATCAGCAACCCGACCGAAGCGACCGTGCTGCCGACGCCGCTTTCGAAGCTCTTCAACAGCTTGTCCACGGGCATACCGGCCACGAGGCCGAGCACGCCGGAGCCGATCGTCAACGCCAGCAGCGGGTGGAGCTTCAGCTTGCTGATCAGCACCACGATCACGGCGATGGCGAGCACCGTCGCCAGGATCAGGCGGGTGTCGTGGCCGGTCCAACCGGCCGCGAGGGTGGTGGTCATGCACGCTCCTGGAACGCGTGAAGCGCCGCCTCGACGAGAGCGGCGGGAGGTTCGGTGATCTCGACGACGTGGCCCGGCTCGTCCGGCTGCAGCGGTTCGAGGTCCGCGAGCTGGGAGTCGAGCAGCGTGACGGGCATGAAGTGGCCCTTGCGGGCCTGCATGCGCTCGGCGAGCACGTCGCGATCGCCGTGGAGGTGGAGGAACCAGACGCTGCCGCCGGCTCTCAGTTCGTCGCGGTAGCGGCGTTTCAGCGCGGACGACGACACGATTCCACCGGACTCCTGGTGCGCCGCGATCCAGTGCGCGATCGCTTGCAACCAGGGCTCGCGGTCGGCGTCCGTCAGCGCGTGGCCGGCGGTCATCTTCTCGATGTTGGCCTTCGGGTGGAAGGTGTCGGCCTCGGCGTACTCCACGCCCAGGCGCTCGGCCAGCGCCTCGCCGACCGTCGTCTTCCCCGAGCCGGACACACCCATCACGACGATGACGGTCATCCGCACCTCCTTGTGTCCGCACGAGTCAAACCCAAAAGTACTACTTATTCACGAAGAAGTAGTACTTAATCGAATCAGAGCGGTAAGTTGGCCGGATGGGGAGCGATCGGCACGAGGAAGTCCTCGACGTGCTGGGCGCGGCGATCGCCAACGGCGAGCTGGCGCCCGGCGCCGTGCTGCGCTCCGACGAGCTGCAGGAACGCTTCGGCGCCTCGCGCACGGTCGCGCGAGAAGTCGTGCGCGTGCTGGAAACGATGGGGCTCACCACGAGCCGCCGCCGCGTCGGCGTGATCGTGAGCGGCCCGGCCGGGTGGAACCACTACGACCCGCGCCTGATCCGCTGGCAGCTCGACGGTTCCGGGCGCGCGACGGCGCTGCGGACGTTGACGGAGCTGCGCTCGGGCGTCGAGCCGTCGGCCGCGCGGTTCGCGGCGCTGCGCGCGACGCCGGAGGACCGCGGCCGGCTGCACGCGCTGGGCCACCGTCTGGAGGAGACGGCGCGGGCGCGCGACCTGACGACGTTCCTCGGCCACGACATCGCGTTCCACGACCTGCTGCTCACCGCGTCGGGAAACCCGATGTTCGCGCAGCTGTCCTCGGTGGTCGCCGAGGTGCTCGCGGGCCGCACCTCCCACGGCCTGATGCCCGAGGAACCGCAGCCCGAAGCCGTCGCGCTGCACGTGGAAGTGGCCGTGGCCGTGGACGCCGGCGACGCCGATCGAGCCGAGCGCGCGATGCGCGACATCGTGGACCAGGCACGGGACGAAATCGCCGCCGCGGTGTCGAGTAATCTCGGCGGGAAGTAACCACACGCACTGAAATCACCGGCGTTTCGCCGGCCGGGCATCGGCCCGGCGGCGACACCGGAAACCACGTTCCCGGGGGGCTACTGGTGAGCGCGGCACGCGCGATCGGCTTGATGCTCGGCTTGGCGGCCGACGGCGTCCTCGGCAACCCCCGGCACCGCCCGCCGGTGACGGCGTTCCGTCGCTTGGCGACGCTGGGCTCCGGCGCCGGGCAGGGCGGTGAATCCGCCGCTGCGCTTCGCGCGGGGGGCGGTGTTGCTGTTGGGATGCCTGGGGAATCCACTGTCACGCTTGCAGCCGGCGCCGAGGCTGTCGGTGCGCCCGCCGGAGAGCTCGCCGCCTCGATGTCCGCCCGCGCCGCCGTCACCGGTTTCGGCCTGGCGGGTGCCGTCGTTGCGGTCGGGCTGGTCGCCGAACGCGCCGCGCGCGACCGTCCTGTGGTGCAGGCCGTGGTCACGGCCGTCACGACCTGGGCCGTCGTCGGCGCCGCCGGCCTAGCGACGCAGGGCACGGAGCTCGCGCGCGACCTCGAAGAGGGCCGCCTCGAACCCGCGCGCGGCACACTGTCCGAACTGGACCCGCGAGTCGCCGACGGGCTCGGCATGATCGCGCTTTCCCGTGCCTCCGTGGAAACTCTGGCCGAGAACACGTCCGAAGTGGTCGTCGCGCCGCTGCTGTGGGGAGCGCTTGCCGGGGTGCCGGGGCTGCTCGCGTCGCGGACCATCAGCGTCCTCGCGCGCGGCTCGGCGGGTCACTGGCTGGTCGCCCGGATCGACGAGCTCGTCCACCTCGTGCCGACGCGTGTCGCGGCCGCCCTCACTGTGCTGGCCGCTCCCGTCGTCGGCGGCTCCGCGGGCGGCGCGTGGCGGGCTTGGCGGCGGGACACGATCGCCCACCCGAGCCCCAACGCGGGCCGCGTGGAGGCCGCGTTCGCCGGTGCGCTGGAGATCCGTGTCGGTGGGCGCACGGTGTACCCGCAGGGGGTGGTCGAGCTGCCCGTGCTGGGCGTCGGCCGCAACCCGGACGCCGGTCACGTCACGCGCGCGGTGGAGCTGTCGCGTGTCGTCGGCTGGCTGGCGGGCGCGACTTCGGTGACGGTGGCCCTCCTCGTCGGCGCGCGCCGCCGTCGTCGTCGCAAGTGAGTCGGTCGCAAGTGAGTCAGCTGCGCCGCTGAAGGTGCTCCAGCGCGGCCGCGTCCAACGGCCCGCCCCGCGCCGCCAGCTTCCCCGAGATCCGCTCCCGGTCGGCCGGCGTCTTGTTGCCGCCGTACTTGAACTTCGCCTGCACCGACGTCACCGTCAGCTCGATCCCGCGGATCCCCGGCAGCAGCCGCCGGTCGGGGGCGTCGACCGAGGACACCGGGGTGCGGCCGCTGCCCGGCTCGAAGTGCCCGAGCTGCCGGTTGAGCACCTCCGCCTTCTCGGCCGGATCGTCGACGATCCGCACGTCGCAGGCGAGCTGCGCGGTCGCGTAGTACGACGTGGGCACGCCCACCGCCGGATCGTCCGCGGTGTTCCAGTCCGACCGGATGTAGGTGTACTCGCCGACCACCGTCAGCAAGGCCCGCGGGTGCTCCTCCAGCAGCGGCCACACCGGGTTGGGCCGCGCGAGGTGCAGCCACACGGTGGCCTCGCCGTCGAAGGTGAAGTGCGTCGGGACGACCACCGGGACGTCTCGGCCGCGACCACCGGCCACCAGCTGGCCGAAGTCGTGGCTCCTGAGCCACTGTCGCCATTCCGCGTCGTCTCCGGCGTCCCAAGGGTGGATCAGCATGACACCGAGTATCGCCCCGCGAAGTGGCCCCGAAACAGGGCCAGTTTAAGCCTGGAACAGGTGACCACTTGGCAACCGCTTTGGCTACGCCGAGGGGGTGAACTCTTCCTCGTCCTCGGCCAGCATCTCCGCCACGGACTTTCGGCGCGTGCGCTCCGGCTTCTCCGTGGTCAGGGCGCCACCGGGCTTGAGCTCCCGGATCGTGAAGTACAGCCAGCCGAAGATCGCCATGCTGCCGAACGCCAGCCACTGCAACGCGTAGGAGAAGAACGGCCCCGAGTCCAGCTGCGGCAGCGGCAGCGCGCCGAGCACGCCGGGCTGGTTCTCGTCGAGCTGGAAGTAGCCGGGCCGGATCTTCAGGCCGGACGAGCGCGCCACCACCTGTGAATCGACGGTGTAGCTCTGCAGCTTCCCCTTCGTCGACGCGTCGGAGAACGCGTCGCGGTGCTTCGGGTCCACCTCGTCGCTGCGCACGCGCGCGACCACGGTCACCTGGCCTCCGGGCGCGACGGCGTAGGGGAGCACGCCGGACTGGTCGTCGAGCCGCACATAACCGCGATCGATGAGGTAGACGGTCCCGTCGGCCGCGCGCAACGGTGTGAGCACCTCGAACGCGGCCTCACCCTGCACGGTCCGCAACCGCGCCACGACCTCCGCCGACGGCAGGTACGTGCCCGTGATCGACACGAGGTGCCATTCCGTCTGCTGGTCGGGCGTCGCGTCGGCCGGCATCAGCTGGGCGGCGGGCGCCGGCTGGGCCGTGAACGACGCGGTGAGCGCGTTGTTCTGGGCCTCCTGCTCGGCGTCGCGCCGGAACTGCCAGGGCGCGAGAAGGGTGTAGCAGCAGACGGCGAAGGTGAACACCACCACCGTCAGTGCCAGCCAGCCGGGCCGGAGCAGAAACCGCAACCGCACCCCTCCACGGTAGGCCGTCGCCCCCACCGGGTGCGCGGCGACCTCTCCCACCTGTGATTTTCCCCGGGACAAACCGGTCCTAACCGTGCGCGCGCACCCAGTCGAGAAGGGCGGGCATCGCGCGCTCGATCATCGCCAGCACGTCCTCGAAGCCCTCGTCACCGCCGTAATACGGGTCCGGCACCTCCGCGCCGACCCTCGCCGACGGGTCGAACTCACGCAGCAGCCGCACCTTCGCCGGATCCTCGACGCGCCCGCGCAGGAAGTCGAGGTGCCCCTCGTCCGCCGCCAGCAGCAGATCGGCCTCCAGGTCTTCGTCATTCACCTCCGACGCGACGTGCTGCGTCGGGTAACCGTGCGCACGGAGTGTCGCCTGCGCCCGCCGGTCCGCGGGCTCCCCCGCGTGCCACGGCCCGGTGCCGGCGCTCGACACCTTCACGACGTCCTCCAGCCCCTCCTCTGCGAGCTTCGCCCGGAACACCAGCTCCGCCATCGGCGAGCGGCAGATGTTGCCTGAACACACGAACACCACAGTCAGCACGGGTTTTCCTTCACTCCTCGGGTGGGTGGCTCGGACACGAGAAAGCCCTCCAGGGTTCTCGGATCGCTGGAGGGCTTTCTCCGGGTTTTTCCGTTACGGATCAGCGTCCGAGCTGCGCCAGGAACGCCGACCAGCCGTCACGCGTGGCCGTCAGGTGCCCGGCCGGCCGGTCCTTCGTGTCGCGGATCCCGACGACGTCGGTCGCCACCGCGACCTCCACGCAGTCCGAGGTGTTCTGCGACCGGCTCGACTTCCGCCAGCCGGTGAAATGTTGCTGTTTCATGCCGCTGTCTCCAAGTTGCCGAGGACCTCAGCGATGAGCGTTCGTGTCTCTTCGGGACTCATCGCAACGTCCTGAACTCTATCGATCGCCAGCTGGTAGGCCTCGACATCGGCGGGCTGGTGGAAGAACAGAGCGGATCGCCGGTTTTCGATCTGCACCACGGGCGTCCGGTCGGCGAACTCCAGCAGCACGAACGGCCCTTCCAGTGCGGGGTGCCAGCCCGCGGACTCCGGGATGGCGCGCACCGTCACGTTGCCCCAGCGGCTCGCTTCATCGAGCGCGCGCAGCTGCTCTGCCATGACCGCCGGCCCGCCGATGTTGCGACCCAGCGCGGTTTCGTCGAACAAGGCGAGCAGCTCCACCGGGTTTTCGCGCCGTGTGATCGCGTCGCGGCGCCCGATGCGAACCGCGACTCGGGTCTCGACGTCACTCGCCGGTACCCCGCCTGCACCGATGATGGCGCGCGCATACGCCGAGGTTTGGAGCAGCCCTGGAACGATCAGCGGCGAGACGTTCACGATTCGCGCCGCATCGCGTTCCAATTCGAGCAGGGCGGCGAGCTGGCGCTGCTGCTCGGGCAGACCCGAAGCGACCCAGTGCCGGCCGTCGCTGTCGCGCGCGAGCTCCACCAGTTCTTCGCGCAGGTCGGGGTCCGTGCCGAGCGCCCCGAGCACCGTCGCCACATCGATCGGCCGAGGGTTCCGCTCGCCGGACTCCCAGCGGCCGATCGTGGTGTGCGCGACTCCGATCCGCGCGGCCAGCGTGCGCGCACTGAGCCCGGCGTCTTCGCGAGCCCTGCGGAGTTCGGCGCCGACGGCGCGCGCTCTCGGAGTCGTCCCAGCCATGCGCCACAGAAAACCACACACAGCGTTGCGAACGGTTACCCCGATCGGTGCATTGTGCCGAACGGTGCCATCGATCATAGTTTCCCGGCTTCACTCGGCACCGCATGGCACCAGGGCGGCACCGGCTGGAGCGGGAGATCAGATGCGGCGACGGGGAGCGGGGCATGACGGTGAGGATCTCGGGCGAACTATCGCCGGCGATGGTCGAACGGGGGCTGTACGCGGTGCACTTCTGGGCAGTCGACACCCGTAACCACCGATACCTGCGATCGCAACTCGAAGACCCCGATCGCGGCACCTTCCAGCCCGGCTGCGTGCTGAACAGCTTCATGATCCCGGCCCGCTGGGCCTTCCGGTCGGAACTGTCATCGGACGAACTCGCCGACGACCGCGACAAGTCCCGCGACTGCCGCGTGTGCTTCCGGGCGAGGCGATGACCGTGGGCTGGTGGATCACCGACGACGGCCACGAAGTCGACACCGACCGCGACACCGGCCAGATCATCGACGACGCCGGCCGGCGCACCGTGGCCGACTTCGCCGCGTGGGCCCTGACCGGCATCGAACAGGGGCGCACCATCGACGACCTCGCCAAGACCGCCCAATGCGGCGACGCCTTGATCCGCCTCGCGATCCTCGTGGCCCGCCGCCGCCGCGCCGCCGGCCACCACACCGCCGAGGCCCGCCGCGCCGACGACCGGCTCGCCGAGGACGCCGCCCGAGACCGCGTCGCCGAGGCCCGACCTGCCGAGGCCCGACCTGCCGAGGACCGCGCCGCCGCAGACAGGGTCGCCGAAGGCCCGACCTCCGAGCACCAGCCCGCCGGGGATCGAGCCGCGAAGGACCGAGCCGCCGAGAACGCCACCCACACCTGACCAACCCGACCCAGCTCCCGGCCGCCGCCCTGGTGCCCCGACCTCGGTGCGGCGGCCGGGTTCCAACCTTCGCCGTCCGATGGTGCAGCGACGGTGGAGGGCGGACGCCCCCGGTGACTTCTCGGACGCCGGGGGCGTCGCGCCGCCTCGGGGTCCCGGGGCCGCCGCCGCCGTCGTGGGAAGATCCCGTGGTGCCTGCCCTAGCCGAGATCCTCGACGTCCTCGAACGCCACTACCCGCCGCGCCTCGCGGAGAAGTGGGATGCCGTCGGGCTCGTGTGCGGGGACCCGGCGGAGGAGGTCACGCGGGTGCTGTTCTGCGTCGACCCCGTCGAGGAGACGGTGGCCGAGGCCGAGGACCTGGGCGCGCAGCTGATCGTCGCGCACCACCCGTTGCTGCTGCGCGGGGTGCACGGCGTGCCCGCCGACACGGTCAAGGGCGGCCTCGTGCACCGCCTCATCCGCGGCGGCCGCGCGCTCTACTGCGCGCACACCAACGCCGACTCGGCCGACCCCGGCGTGTCCGACGCGCTCGCGAACGCCATCGGCCTCACCGTCGACCGGCCGCTCGACCCGCAGGAACCCGGTGGCCGCACAGGCATCGGGCGGATCGGGCACCTGGCCGAAGCCGAGCCGTTCGCGGTGTTCGTGCAGCGCGTCGCCGAGGCGTTGCCGGCCACGGTGCCGGGCGTACTGGGCGCGGGGGACCCGGATCGGCCGATCCGCACTGTCGCGGTGTCCGGCGGCGCGGGCGACTCCTACCTCGCGCGCGCCACCGCCGAGGGCGTCGACGCGTACGTGACGGCGGACCTGCGCCACCACCCCGCCGGCGAGCACCTCGCCGCCTCGGGGCCCGCGCTGGTCGGGCTCACGCACTGGGCCAGCGAATGGCCCTGGTGCGCGCAGGCCTCGGCCCTTGTCGACGCGGCCTTTGCGGGTAACGTCGACAGTCACGTCTCCACGAGGCGCACCGACCCGTGGACCGTCCGCGCGACCCCCGCTAGCTGACTCCCCGCATGACCACCAATTCCGCCGAGTCAATTCAACAAGGAGCACCGTGAAGGCCGACCCCGCCGTCCAGCGCCAGCTGCTCGAACTCGCGAAGGTGGACGCCGAGCTTTCGCGCACCGCGCACCGCCGGCGCACCCTGCCCGAGCTCGCCGAGATCGACGCGGGCGAGAAGACCGTGCGCGACAAGCGCGACGCGCTGGTGTCCGTGCAGACTGCCGCGTCGGACCTCGACCGCGAGATCGCCCGGCAGGAGAAAGAGGTCGAGTCGGTGCGGGCCCGCGAGGACCGCGACCGCAAGCTGCTGGAGTCGGGCTCCGTCAACGCCAAGCAGATGACCGACATCGAGCACGAGCTGCAGACGCTCGGCCGCCGCCAGAGCGCGCTCGAAGACGACCTGCTGGAGCTCATGGAGCAGCGCGAGGCCCTGGAGCTCGACGCGCAGCGCACCGGCGCCGAGGTCGACAAGGCCGAGGCGGGCGTCGCGGCCGCGATCGAGCGCCGCGACGCGGAGTTCAAGGACCTCGACACCACGCGCGCCCGCCGCGACGAAGACCGCGCGAAGCTGCTGCCGCGCTTCCCGGAGCCGGTGCTCAAGCTGTATACACGCGTGCTGGACCACAAGGGCATCGGCGCGTCCTTGCTGCGCGCTCGCCGCTGCGGCGCCTGCCAGCTGGAGCTGGACCGCAACACCATCGCCGAGATCAAGGCGACGGCCGAGGACACCGTCGTCCAGTGCGAGAACTGCGGGGCGATCCTGGTCCGTACGTTGGAGTCGGGCCTGTGACCGACCGGGTCGTCGTCGAGGCCGACGGGGGGTCCCGGGGCAACCCGGGCCCGGCCGGCTACGGCGCGGTCGTGAAGGACGCCGCCACCGGCGAGGTGCTGGCCGAGCGCCACGAGTTCCTCGGTGTGGTGACCAACAACGTCGCGGAGTACTCGGGGCTCATCGCGGCCCTGACCGCGGCGGCGGAGACCGGCGCGTCCATTGTGGACGTGCGGATGGACTCCAAGCTGGTCGTGGAGCAGATGTCCGGCCGCTGGAAGATCAAGCACGCCGCGCTGCAGCCGCTCGCCGCGCGGGCGCGTGAACTCGCGGACGGGTTCGATCGTGTCACCTACATGTGGATCCCGCGCGCAGAGAACTCCCACGCCGACCACCTCGCCAACGTCGCGATGGACAGCGGCACCGGCAAGGTGACCACCCAGGCCCCGGCGCCGACCAAGCCGCAGGTCAAGACCACCTCCGGCACCGGTGAAGCCGACCGCGTCGCCAAGGCCGGCTGGACCGGCGCGCGTGGCACGCCCACCCGACTGCTGCTCCTGCGCCACGGCCAGACCGAGATGTCGGTCGACCGCCGCTACTCCGGCCGCGGCGATGTGCCGCTCACCGAGCGCGGGCGCGGCCAGGCGGCCGCGGCGGCGAAGCGGCTCGGCGCGTGGCCGGGCCTCGTCTCCGAAGACGGCGAGGCCGCCCCCATCGTCTCCTCGCCCTTGACCAGGACGAAGCAGACCGCCCAGGCCGTGGCCGACGCGCTGGGTACCCGCTTCGTCACGCACCCGGGCCTCATCGAGACCGACTTCGGCGAGTGGGAGGGCCTCACTTTCACCGAGGCCGCCGAACGCGACCCCGAGCTGCACCGCTGCTGGCTGCGCGACTCGTCGTGCGCGCCGCCCGGGGGCGAGAGCTTCGACGCGGTCCACGAGCGCGTCGGCCAGGCCCGCCGCGACCTGATCGAGCAGTACGAGGGGAAGACGATCATCGTCGTCAGCCACGTCACGCCCATCAAGACGCTGCTGCGGATGGGGCTCGACGCGGGCCCGAGCCTGCTGTTCCGCCTGCACCTGGACCTGGCGTCGCTCTCGATCGTGGAGTTCTACCCGGATGGCAACTCCTCCGTGCATCTCGCCAACGACATTTCACACCTGTCCTAACCGCGCGCTGACCGGGGCTGTGCTGATCGTTACCGATCCGACCACAGTCACGGCGGGAACGGTTGCCCGGTACCTTGACGTCCAGTTGCGTGCCCGCCTGCTTCTGGTCGGATCGGTAAAATGTGGGGCGGATCACGCGCAGGGATGACGCGTGAGCGGGCGCCGATCCGGTATTGGCTAGAGTGCTGTGTCGACCGCGGCGCCGCGGCGCGGGTTCCACCCGGGATCCTCATCAGGGGGGCGCAGGCTCGTGCGTTTCTCGGCAAGCTCTGCGAGTAGAAACAGTGACGAGGTAATGACCGCTAGCGCACTCACCGAAGCATCCGAACGCGACCTCCCCGGCGAGGACGCGCCCGTGACCGCCGTCGGCCTGCGCCACGGCTGGATCGCCTCCGTGCTGGCGGTGCTGGCCGGTGTCGCCGCTGTCGCCTGGCACGCCACGCGCTACGGCCACTGGATCGTGGACGACGCGGCCATCACGTTCTCCTACTCGCGCAGCTTGGCCGACGGCCTCGGCCCCGTCCTGCAGCCGGGCGCGCCGCCCGTCGAGGGCTTCTCCGACCCGACGTGGATGGTCCTGCTCGCGCTGGGCAAGCTCGCCGGCCTGTTCGACCACGGCCTCCTGTTCGGCATCCCCGACTACGTGCTGTTCCCGAAGCTGCTCGGCCTGCTGTTCACCGCCGGCATCCTCACGCTCTGCCACGTCGTGGCGCGGCAGATCTTCCCGCGTCACGCGTGGGCGGTCACGCTGGCCGTGGGTCTCACGCTGGCGACCATCCCGTCGTTCGTGATCTGGGTGGTCTCGGGCCTCGAGAACTCGCTGTTCGCGTTCGCGGTGCTCGGCCTCGCGGTGCTGCTGTTCACCGCGGTGCGCAAGGAACGCACGCTCACGTGGAAGGTCGCGGTGGGCGCGGGCGTGATCGTGGCGTTCGCCGCGCTGACGCGTCCGGAAGGCCTGATCTACGCCGGCGCGTACCCGATCGTCCTGCTCTACGGCGTGCGGCGCGAGGGTTTCTGGGTCAGCTTCCGCTACGCCGTGCTGTCCATTGTGGCTTTCGCGGTCCCGTTCGGCGCTTATGTGGCTTGGCGCCACAGCGAGTTCGGCGGCCGGTTCCTCGCCAACCCGTCGGTGGCGAAGAAGCAGGGCTTGCCTGACCTGATGTCGTTGGTCCGGCCCGGAACCCTGATCCTCTACGCCGGTGTCGCCGCCGTGGTCGTGCTCGCGGTGGTCGTGATCTGGGCGCTGCGCAAGGCGCCTTGGCGGCGTCCGCTGGCCGCGTTGATCACGCCCTTCGCGCTCGGCGTGATCGCCTTCGGCGTGATGGTGCCCGACTGGATGGCGCAGTTCCGCTTCGCGACGCCGGTGTGGGTCCTCGGCGTGCTCGCGGGCACGCTGTCGTTCGGCGAGCTGCTGCGCACGGTGAAGGTGCGCTGGCGCGCGGTCGCGTCCGTGGTCGTGGTGGCCGCGGCGATCCCGTCGCTGGTCGGTTTCGTGCAGCAGTCCGACGAGTTCATCAAGAGCCCCACCGTGCCGGCGTGCCTGATCGCCGACCGCTTCGGCCGCGGCTTCAACACCTACGCCGACATGCTGGGCCTGCAACAGGCGTCGCTGCTGCTGCCGGACCTCGGCGGCTCGTCGATGACCAGCCGGCTGCAGCTCGTGGACATGGCGGGCCTGGTCAACGCGCCCATCGCCGACCTCACGCACGACGAGAACATGGCGGGCCTGCGCGACTACGTGTTCGACACGGTCAAGCCCACCTTCATCCACTCGTGGGGCCCGTGGGCCGGCGGCAACGGCATCTCCCTCGACCCGCGCATCGACCGCGACTACTACCCGATCTTCATCTACCCCGGCCCGGGCCTGCGCAACGGCGACTGGGTCCGCAAGGACGCGGTGAAGGATCCGGCGAAGCTCCAGGCCGTCCAGCACTACGCGGCGACCACGATGATGGACGTCGAGGCCTACCGCTTCGGCAACGGCCTCGACGACTGCGGCCCCACGCTGGAGCCGGGGCAGACGATCCCGCCGCGGCCCTAGCCGGATTCCGTTCGCCCTGATCTGTCACGGCAGGACCAGCCACAACGCGGCGGTCGCCGCGGCGAGGGAGACGGGTGTGGTCAACGCGCCCAGCGCCGTGAACTCCCTCGCGCGCGGCGTGTGCCCGTGGCGGGCCAGCACGCGGCGCCACAGCAGCGTCGCCAAGGAGCCGAGGTAGGTCGCGTTCGGTCCGACGTTCACGCCGATCAGCACGGCCAGCAGCACGCCCGTGTTCGGGTGGTCGCCCAGCACCGACAGCAGGATCAGCGTCGCGGGCAGGTTGTTGACGAGGTTCGCCAGCACGGCCGCGATCGCGGTGGTGAGCAGCAGCTCGGGCAGCCCCGCCGTCGTGGGCAGGAACGCTTTGAGGGCGCCGCCGAGCACGTGTTCGTCGACGGCCTCCACCGTGATGGCCAGGCCGAGCACGAACAGCACCAGCATCGGCGACGCTTCCGTGATCACCTGCCACGGCTTGATCTTGCGTTCGCCCAGCGCCCGCGCGCTGAGCACGAGCGCCGCCAGCGCCGCGACCCAGACGGGCTCGACGTGCACGAGCTCGCCCACGCCGAAGCCGACGAGCATCACGCCGAGCACGACGAGCGCGAACACCGGCGCCTCGCGGTGCTGCGGCTTCTCGGTGCTGCGGGGGCCTTCCAGGTCGCGTTTGAAGAACCTCGCGAACACGGCCAGCTCGATCAGGATCGTGACCAGCCAGGGCAGCGCCATCAGCGCGGTGAACCCGGCGAACGTGAGCCCGGACGCGGCGAAGGCCAGAAGGTTGGTCAGGTTGGAGACGGGCAGCAGCGTCGAGGCCGAGTTGGCGAGGTGGGCGCAGGCGTAGACGTGGGGCTTCGACTCGAGCCTGAGCCCCTCGGCCGTGGCCAGCACGACCGGCGTGAGGAGCACGACGGTCGCGTCGAGGCTCAGCACCGCCGTCACGCCTGCCGCGGCGACGAAGGTGAACACGAGCAGCCGCTTGGGCTCACCCCGGCAGACTTCGGCCAGCCGGCTGCCCAGCCAGGAGAACACACCGTCGATGGCGGCGAGGTGGCTGACGAGCAGGATCGCGGCCAGGAACCCCATCGTCGGCAGGATCTCGACGACCCGCTGCCACGCGGCCGCGGGCGTGGTGAGCCCGATGGCGAGCACCACCGCCGCGACCGGAACCGCGGCGACCGCCTCGGGCAACCCGCGCGGGCGCACCATCGCGAACCCCAGCGTCACGGCCAGGAGCGCGAGGGAGACGACCGCGGCGAGGGGTTCGGGCACGCGAGAACGCTAATCGAGCCCACCCGGCGTCCGGTGAGCGGCTGTGAAGGTGCCGCCGAGGCCCGGCTTGCACACTGCCGTCTCGACCACACGCTGCCGACTCGCCTGTGCGCCCCTCGGCGAACTACCAACCTGCTGCGGGCTTCCCCTTGCCTTTGCCACTACGCCCGCGGGATCGCGCCGGCTTCTGGACTGAGCGATTTTCGTGCGGCCCCTGGGCCGCATGAAAATCGGGAGGGAAGAAGCCGGCTCAAAGCGATCCCGCACGCCTCGGCGGGGCCGAGGCAGATGACACAGGCTCGGGAATGCCTTTGCCCTTCGCCAGTTCGCGTTCCTTCTCGCGGATCACGGGCAGCACGTTCTTCCCGAAGTGCTCCACGTCTTCCAGGTAGTGCAAGAAACCCAGCAGCAGCAGGTTCGCGCCGCGCTTCTCGTATTCGATCGCTCGGTCGGCGATTTGTTCCGGCGTGCCGATGAGCTGGGTGCGGAAACCGTCGTTGTACTGCACGAGGTCCTTGAACTCGGAGTCGGCCCACATGCCTTTGTTGTCCGCCGTGGACTTCCCGGCCTGCGCGACAGCGGAACGGAACCCTTCGACAGCCGGCCGGTTGGCCTTCTCGATGATCTCGCGCAGCACGGCTTCGGCCTCGGCAGCCGATTCGCGGGCGATGACGAACCCGTTGAGTCCGAAGCGGACAGTGCGGCCGTTCGCGATGGCGCGGACGTCTTCGACTTGTTCGGTGAAACCGTCGTAGTCCTTGCCGTTGCTGAAGTACCAGTCGGACACGCGGCCGGCGACCTTGCGGGCGGCCGTGGAGTTGCCGCCCTGGAAGATCTCCGGGTGCGGGCGGCCGGGGGAGACCTCGGGCTTGGGCTTGATGTCGAAGTCGTGGATGCGGTAGAAGTCGCCGCCGAACTCGGCGTGGTCGTTCGTCCAGAGCTCGCGCACGGCGGTGATGAACTCCTCCGTGCGACGGTAGCGCTCGTCGTGTTCGAGCCACGGTTCGCCCAGCTTGGTGAACTCGTCCTTGAACCAGCCGCTGACGACGTTGATGGCCGCGCGCCCGCCGGAGATCACGTCGGCGCTCGCGACGAACTTCGCGAGCACACCCGGGTGCCACAGGCCGGGGTGGATCGCGGCGATCACCTTGAGACGCTGCGTCGCCAGCAGCAGTGCGAGGCTGAAGCCGGTGGATTCGTGCTGGTAGGAGGCGCCGTAGCTGGCGGTGTAGCGGACTTGGGTGAGCGCGTACTCGAAGCCGTTGTTCTCGGCCAGGATGGCGAGCTGCTTGTTGTACTCGTACCCCCAGTCGGTGCGCTGCTCGATGTCGCTGGTGACCAGGCCGCCGCTTACGTTCGGGACCCAGTAGGCGAATTTCAGGGGCTCGTGCAGGTCTGGTGCGGACATGTCGCGAGTGAAACAGCGGCCCTGAGCAGCGTCAACGCACGTCCAGGGCGTGAGATCATCCACAAAGGACCTTGCGCTGATCGACTTGAACCGGTTGTGGGCGGGGCCCGTACTCCCCTTTGCGAAGGGAGCTGGTGGCCGTGGACCTGATCAACGTCGTGGAGCTCGTGGCGCTGGCGGTGATCGTGACGCTCGGCGTCGTCGAACTGCTCGCCCCGCCGCGCGCCCGTCCGGCGGTGCGCGGGTACGATTGCGGGGCGGACGAGTTGGCTGGACGGTCGCGAATCGGGGTGACCCGGTCCGAGGAAAGTCCGGACTCCGCAGGGCAGGGTGGTTGCTAACGGCAACCCGGGGCGACCCGCGGGACAGTGCCACAGAAAACAGACCGCCCCCGTCTCCGGACGGGGGTAAGGGTGAAACGGTGGTGTAAGAGACCACCAGCACCCCGGGTGACCGGGGTGGCTAGGTAAACCCCACCCGGAGCAAGGCCAAGAGGGAGCTGCCGCTCCTGCGCAGGCGCTTGAGGACGGCCCGTCCGATGCCTGCGGGTAGGCCGCTGGAGCCTGCCGGCAACGGCAGGCCGAGATGGATGACCGTCGCCCGACCGGCCGCGAGGCCGCGCCGGGCACAGGATCCGGCTTACACGCCAACTCGTCCGCCCTGCTTTGGGGCTTCTGCCGTCCCGGGCAACTGCCGGCCGAAGCCGTGCCGTCGATTCCGGCATCTGCTGGGGCCAGGTTGGTGGGGCCGTGCACGTTTTGGCTGGCGTTGTGCCTCTCCGGCTCTGGCATCTGCTTCGGTTCGGCCGCGCCCGTTCTTGCCGACGCTGTGCCGTCCCGCTCCGGCACCTGCTTCGGCCCCACCACCCGCCAAAAACCCACCCCCATCCCCAAGACACCAACACCTACCGCCCGGTAGCATCCCGCCCATGGGCGAAGCAGCCGAAGCGGCGAAGAAGTTCAAGGGCACCTTCGACACCCTCCACTCCCTGATCTACTTCGTCCCCGAAGCCGAAGAGCACCTCACCGCCGCGGGGCTCCGGCCCGGGCGCATGACGTACTTCGCCAGCCGCTCCGCGCCGATGGGTGCGGTCAAAGCCGGCGTGGTTGCCGCGACGTTCTACAACTTCAACCCCGAGATCGTCGAGCGCCACATCCCGCGCGCCTGGACCCTCGCCACACCCGAACAAATCATCGAAGCCCGCTTCACCGCCGTCGACGCCGCCCTCAGCAGGCTCCTCGGCGACGAGATCCACGCCGAAACCACCGCCGAAGCCGCGGAGCTCGCGCGTGAAGCCACAGACGGCTGCCGCCCGGAAGGCCGAGCCCTCTACGCCGGCCACGCGAGTCTTGCCTGGCCCGAAAAGCCGCACCTCGTCCTCTGGCACGCCCTCACGCTCGTGCGCGAGCACCGCGGCGACGCCCACGTCGCCGCGCTCATGCTCCACGGCCTCGACGGCCTGGCCGCCCTTGTCACGCACGTCGCGAGCGGCGCCGGCTTCACGCCCGACATGGCCAAGAGCACGCGCGGCTGGAGCGACGAACAGTGGGACGCTGAGGTCGCCCGCCTGGCGAGCCAAGGCGTCATCGGCCCCGACGGCGACCTCACGGACAAGGGTGCCGACCTCCGTGAGCGCGTCGAGGCCGCCACGAACGCCGCCTCCGAAGGCCCCTGGCGGCACCTGGGTGAGGAAAAATCCGCCCGTCTCGCCGAGCTGTGCCGGCCGCTGAGCCGTGCCGTCGTCAAGGCCGGCGCGTTTCCGCGAGCGGTGACCTCTTCCCGATAAGGCACCTCTCGTGCCCGATGTCCGGCATCACGCTATGTAGTGAAAATCCCGGCCCGACTTGCGCGTATCGTGACAAGCGCCTCACTGCTCCCGGCGACCCTGGGGCAGCGTGGCGGTGAC
The DNA here is from genome assembly GCF_019468465.1 of Amycolatopsis sp. DSM 110486. Taxonomy (NCBI): domain Bacteria; kingdom Bacillati; phylum Actinomycetota; class Actinomycetes; order Pseudonocardiales; family Pseudonocardiaceae; genus Amycolatopsis; species Amycolatopsis sp. DSM 110486. Next base: position 4,989,052 of record NZ_CP080519.1, read on the forward strand.
ACTGCGGGCTCACTCGGAGAGGCCGAATGGGGCATGCCACACTGGCTCCGGCCGGATATCGACCACTTGGGAAGTACCGAGAGTGAGCAAAACACTCCCAGCAGGGTGAGTTCGTGAGTCCACTGCGAAATCCGGGTGGCCGGGGTTAATCCCAAGCACCCTTGCCCCCATGATGGAGGGCGAGGAATTCTGACCAGACGACCCCAGCCCCATCCGTGTCCACAAGTCGACATTTACACAGCGCGCTTTGACCACTACCCCTTGTGACGCCATGATGTTGTTCGAGGCTTCGCCGAAGCCAGAAGCGCGCGGGACCGTCCGCGCACCGGGAGTATCGCGATGACCACCATGACCACGCTCGAGACGCTGGCTGCCGGCGAACTCGGCACCGGAAACGTCCGAAACTGGTTGCTCGACAACGTCGTCCCCCTGGTGTTGCTGGCCGTCGCGCTCCTGTTGCTCTGGCTCGGTGGCGGCAAGGGTGACAACGCCGGTGTCATGCGCAGGCTCGCCGGTGTCGTCATCGCGCTCGCCATCATCGGACTCGCGGTCAGTGGCGCCGGCGTCAACGTGGGCCAGTGGATCGCCGGCCTGTTCACGGGCTGAGGCGGAGCAGGCGTGCGCATCAGGACGGATGACGAGGTCTACCGGGTCGACGCCGTCTGGCTCGGCCCGCCGAAGGCGACTTTTCCCTGGAGAGCCCGCTACGTAGCGTGGCTCATCGGCATACCCATCTTCCTGGTCGTGCTCACCATCGAACGGTGGGCCGGCTGGAGCTTCGGATTCTTCTCCACGGCGTGGGCGTTCGTGGCCACGATCGTGATCACCCGGCTGATCACCGCCAAGATCAGCCACGAGCGCCCGCTGGGCGCGGTGATCGGGATGGCCGGCCGCGAGCTCAACACACCGCGTGAGAAGCCCGCGGGTACGGGCGGCGCCGTCAGCGCCAGCCGTATCCGCGTGCGGGCCGAGCGCCCGTTGCCGAAGCACAAGAGAAGGCGGCAGTACCGGCACCACGGCTACGGCCAGGGCACCGGGGTTTCGGCCGGAGCACAGGGAGCACCACGAGCGCGCCGGAGCCGCCCCGCGGCTCGGGCCGGGAGGTAGTCGTTGTTCGGTCGCGGCGGAAGCCGAGGAAAGCGGGATCGAAGCGTGCCCACGGGCGCCTGGGAAACCCCGCAGCAGGTCCGGCAACCCTCGCCGAGGAACAACTCCTCGGCGGGCAAGAGGCTGCCCGGTGAGCAGGCCATACCCGCGTACACGCCATCGATCGCGGCGCGCAGCATCGACGGGCACCTGCTGCGCACCGGGCACGAGGTGTACGCCTGGTACCGGCTCGCGCCCCAACGGTGGTCGTTCCGCTCCGACTCACAGCGCCGCGACCTGATCGCGGCCATCGCGGGCCAGTACGCGGAGCTGCAGGGCCGCTGGCTGCACCTGCGCGTGACCAACCGGCCGTACCCGATCCGCATGTGGGCCGAGGCCCACGTGCACAACGCCGTCGGCCGTCCCCAGGACGTGCCGGGTGCCCTTTCCTTCGACGACTACCTGATCGGCGAGCAGCAGCAGCTGATGGGCCGTTCGATGGCCGAAAAAGAGGTCTACCTCGGCGTCCAGGTGCAGACCCGCCGCATGGTCGACCGCGCCGTCGAACGCGCCGCCCCCGTGCTGCGCAAGATCCTGCCCGAGGCCGTCGACGCCGAGCTGGTGGCGCTCGACTCCGAGGTCGAGCACCTCGACCAGGTCATCGGCACCGCCGGGCTCGAAGGCCGTCCGGTGCACGCCGAGGAGATGTCCTGGCTGATGCACCGCTCGTGCTCGCTGGGCCTGCCCGCGCCGCGCAACATGCCGGCCGTGCCGGGCGCCGCGTGGGAGCCCGAGGACCTCGCCAGCTTCACCGACGCAGCCGACTTCCACGCCGACCCGTACGCGCCCACGGTCACCGTCCGTGGCCGCACGGGGTCCAACGCCGGCGTGTCGCGGCACCTTGCCGTGCTCACCGTCGGCCAGATGCACGGCCTGCAGATCCCCGAGGTCGACGACCCGTGGATCCAGCACGCCGACCGCCTGCCCGCCGCCGTCGAGGTGTCCGCGCGCATCTACGTGCGCCGGCCCGAAGAGGTCGCGGGTGAGCTGCAGCGCCAGATGAACAAGGTGCGTTCGCAGGTCAAGCACTACACCGACGAGCACGAGCTGGAGCCGCCGCAATCGCTTGCGCGCCAGGCCGGGCGCGTGCTGGAGATCGACGACGAGATGACGTCGGGCTTCACCGCGCTGGCCACCCGCGTGCGCTCGTGGTGGCGTCTGGCCGTCTCCGGCCCGACGGAGCGCGACGCGCTGCGCCTGGCCCAGCAGCTGCTCGACCTGTACAAGCCGAAGGTCGCGATCGAGCACCCCGAGGCCCAGTACGCGATGGCGCGCGAGTTCATCCCGGGCGAGCCGCTGGCGTCGGCGGCGTACATGCGTCGCGGCTCGGTGGTGTGGACGGCGTCGTCCGTGCCCACGGCCACCGCGGAGGTCGGTGACCGGCGCGGCATCCTGCTCGGCGAGACGGTGACCGCGACCCGGCGGCCGGTGGCGTGGGACCCGTGGATGGCGCAGGAGATCCGCGACGGCTCGGGCCTCACAGCGATGGTGGCCGGCCTGGGTGGCGGCAAGTCGTTCCTCGGCGGCGGCATCGTCTACAAGACGCTGCGCGCCGGGGCGCACTGGACGATCCTCGACCCGTCGGGCCCGCTGGCGCGGCTGTGCGACCTGCCGGAGCTGCGGCCGTACGCGCGACCGATCAACCTGCTCAACGCACAGCCCGGCATCCTCAACCCGTACCGCGTGGTCGCTGATCCGCTGCTCGAGCACTTCATGGACGAGGACGACCCGGAACGCTCCTGGCGGCGCGAAAAGGCGCTCGCCGGCGCGACCCGGCGCCGTCTGGTGCTCGACGTGCTCACGGGCGTGCTGCCGTACGAGGTGTCGCGCATGGCGCAGACGCGGATCGTGCTGCTGCGCGCCGTCCGCGCCGTCGGCGGTCGTTTCGACGCCGACCCGGGCCAGGTCATCGACGCGCTGCGCCGCGATTCGAGCGAGCACCACGAGCACGCCGTCGTGGTCGCCGACTTCCTCGACGAGATGCGCGAACGCATGGCGCTGCTCATCCCGGAACGCGGCGCCGACCCGTACTCCGAGACGCGCGACGACCGCATGACGGTGCTGACCATGGCGGGCCTGACCCTGCCCAAGGACGGCGTGCCGCGCGAGTACTGGACGGACGCGGAGTCGCTCGGCGTCGAGATGCTGAACCTCGCGGCGTGGCTCACGCAGCGGTCGGTGTACGAGAAGCCGAAGGAACAGCGCAAGGGCGTCTGGATCGACGAGGCGTTCTTCCTCTCGGAGGTCCCGACCGGCCGCGTGCTGATGAACCGCTTCGCGCGCGACTCGCGAAAGTGGAACGTCCGCGTGCTGCTGTCCTCGCAGATCCCGGCCGACTTCCTGAAGATCCAGGGCTTCGTCGCCCTGCTCGACTCGGTCTTCGTCGGCCGCCTCGACGACGACGACGCCCAGGCCGACGCCCTGCGCCTGCTCAAGGTGCCTGTCGGCGTCGGCTACGAACAGGTCGTCGCCGCGTTGGGCCGCCGCCCCGGCGCGCAACGCGGCACAGAACGCGACGTGGAACCCCGCCAGTTCATCTTCGGCGACGGCGCCGGCGGCGTGGAACGCATCCGCGTCGACTTCTCCGGCCCCCACCTCGACCAGCTGCGCTCGGTCATGGACACCACCCCGGGTTCCCCCGACGCGCGCACCAAGCCGGGCGCGGCCCTCGTGCGACCCCACGAGGAAGCGCCCGCCCCCTACGTCCCCACCCCACCGGAGGACGACGAGCTGGAACACGACTTCGAGCTCCAGGCCGAGCTCGAAGTCGGCCTTACCGACGAGCAGCTCCTCGGCTCGCCGGACCCGCTCGCGTCCGAGACCGGCGAGGTGGAGGGTGCTGTGCACAACGGAAACGGACAACCTGCCAACGGACACTCCCCCGACCGGCACGCCCGGGCCGGCGGCAAGGGTGGTACCGGCAGGGATGCCGCGTGAACACAGTCTGGACGCTGGCGTTCGTCCTGTCGTTCGCCGCTGGCTGGCACGCGCTGAAGCGGCGCATCAAGGAAGGTCCGAAACCCGGCCGGCGGCAGCCGAGCCGGCGGGCGGCCATGCTCGCCGTGATCACGATCCTCGGCTTGCAGACGGTGCTCATGGCGCCGTCGGCCAACGCCGCGGCCTGCGGTGAGTCACCGAACCCCGAGCGGCCCGGCTCGGGCATGGTCGGCGCGATCGACCCGCCGGAAGGCCACGGCGAGCCCGGCAGCGCGTACATCGACTACAGCTACGCGGGCATGGTCTGGAACACCTACCAGACCAACTGCACGGCGCTGTCCGCCATCGCCTCGCCCAGTTCCACAATCGACACGTGGGCGGGCAACCAGCTGTTCAACGTCGGCAAGAACATCGTCGGCGCCACCAACTCGCTGCACTACACCGTGCTCGAGGGCGGGCTGCTGAACCCGATCTACAGCGCGGTGAAATCGGGCGCGGAGAAGGTCTACAACAACATCTACGCGCAGCTGTTCGGGCTCGTCGCGCTGATCCTGTCGATCATGCTGTTCCGCCAGATCTGGCGGGGTGACCTCGCGGCGGTGAGCAAACGGGCGCTGTACGCGCTCGCAGGGGTGTGGCTCGCGGCGTCGTCGCTGGCGATGCTGCGGTACTTCGACCCGATCGACAAAGCGATCGTCCAGACCACCACGAACATCCAGGCGGGCTTCGTCGACGAGAGCTCCGACCGGATCGTGCGCGACATCCTGCCGACGAACCTGCACACCCAGATCGTCTACGACAACTGGCTGCGCGGGGAGTTCGGTTCGCCGACCGCGCCGCAGGCCGACCAGTTCGGCAAGCCGCTGCTCGACGCGCAGGCGTTCACCCGCGACCAGCTCGTGAACGGCGACGACGGCAAACAAAACGTCGTCGACGCCAAAAAAGCCGCCTTCAAAGACATCTCCGGCAAGCTCGGCCCTGCCACCGGCTACTTCACCGGCGAGTCCGGCGGCCGCACCGGCGCCGGGTTCCTGGCGCTGGGCCAGAGCATCGTCTACTCGCTGTTCCAGTTGCTGGCCAAGGCTTCCGTGCTCCTCGCGCAGGTCTTGATCCGCCTGTTCACGCTCACCGCGCCGCTCATCGGCCTCGTCGCGCTGCTGCACCCGGACATCCTGCGCCGCGTGCTGAAGGTGGCCGGCGGGATCGCGTTCAACCTGGTCGTGCTGTCGGTGCTCGCGGGTGTGCACGCGCTGCTGCTGCAGGCGATCTTCGACGCCGGCAGCTCGCTCAACCTGCTCACGCAGATGGTGCTCGGCGGCCTGATCACGGTGCTGCTGTTCCTGGTCGGACGGCCCGTGCGGCGGCTGTGGCAGATGGTCGAGATGTCCGTCAACGTCGTGGGTGCCGCGGTGCCTTCGCCCAACGGCGGCATTTTCTCCCGCTTCCGCAAGAAGGCCGGGCCTTCGCCGCAGGACGAGTTCTGGCAGAACGTGCGCGACACCGACGACGTGGTCGACGGCGAAGCGCGCGGTCCGATGGGCGCGACCGTCGGCGGCGGGCGCTACCGGCCGGAGGCCGCGGTCTTCGCCAGCGCCCAGCGGCTCGACAACGGTTCCCGCTCCGCGCGTCCGGCCGCCGCTTGGTCGGGTGCGCCGTGGCCCGGCGCCGTCGGGTCGGCCGGCGAGCGCGCCGCGCTGACGTCGGGCGGCGGTGGAGCGCCGGTGTTCTCGCAGTACAACCCGGTCACGGGCGAGCCGGGCGACTACGTCGGCGGCCGCCGCGTGCCGATGCAGGAAAGCCGGCGCGTCGACACGTCGCCGGTGGCCGACCGGCGCTGGAGCGACGAGCAGGAGCCGGTCGTCGTCCCGTCGCGGATGAGCTCGTCGGACCGCGGCTACACCTCGCCGGAGTCGATTCCGGAGCAGGCAGGCGTCTACACGCCGCCGGGCATCCGCGCGCAGCCTCGCCGGGTCGACCCGGAAGTGGTCGCGGGCAAGCCCGTTTTCGTGCTGTACCGGCCTTCCCGTGGCATCGAGGTCCGCGACACCGACCAGCTCATGGGGCGGTGACGCGTGCCGATCCGGACCAACCGCGGCCGGACCGCGGTCTACCGCCGCCTGTGGGGCTATCCGCTCCGCTCGCCGCGCCACCTTGTGGGCACGATCGTGTTCCTGGCGATCGTGGTCACCGCGCTCGGCATCGTGCTGCCGAAGGTGATGGGCAAGCCGGCCACCGCGACGCCGGGCGCGCCGGGCAGCACATCGGTCGCCACGACCACGTCGCAGCCGCCGGGCATCGCGGCACCCGTGCCGACCACCGCGACGCTGCCGACGCGGCTGTCGAGCCCGCTGCTCACCCCGACGTCCGCGGCACCGAACCCCGAGGCCGTCAACGTCGCCAAGCAGTGGGCCACGGCCTGGGTCAACCACCCCGCGGGCATCACCAACGCCGACTGGCTCAACGGCATGCGCGCCCTGACCACCGACGAGTTCCTGCCCCAGATGTCCACTGTGGACCCCGCGAACATCCCGGCCACGCGCGTGACCGGCGACGCGACGGTCCAGTCCTCCTACACCAGCTCCGTCGTAGTCATTGTCCCCACTGACGGTCCGAAGCTGTCCATCACCGTGGTCAACACGGGCGCGGGGTGGCGGGTTTCGGACTACGACCAGGCGAGCTGACTCGGTGAAGATCGCTATCCTCGTCGCGGTGCTGGTCGCCGCCGTCTTCGCGACGGTGCTCACCGCGAGCACCGTGACGAAAGTCGTGGTGGACCAGCAGGAAGCCGCCGCCGGCGGGATCCTCAACACCTCGTGCGACGCGGCGATCGGTCCCACGCAGCCCGGCCAGCCGGAGACCGGTGCGGGGCAGGCGCAGAACCTCGACGACGAGCAGCGCGGCATCGTCTCGCTCATCATCTCCATCGGCAAGCAGCGCAGCCTCGCCCCGCGCGCCTGGCAGGTGGCGATCCAGGCCGGCATGACCGAGTCGGGCCTGCGCAACCTCAACCACGGCGACCGAGACTCCCTGGGCATCTTCCAGATGCGCCCGTCGATGAACTGGGGCAGCGTCGCCCAGGTCACTGACCCGAACTACGCGATCAACAAGTTCTACGACGTGCTCCTCGCCGTGCCCGACTGGCAGAACGAACGCCCGGGCGACGCCGCGCAAGCCGTGGAACGCTCCGGTTTCCCCGACCGCTACCACAAGTGGGAAGCCATGGCTTCCGTGCTGATCGAGAACCTGGGCCAGGTCGTCGACGCGTCCGGCTGCGGCCAGGGCCTCGGCGCCGCGCTCCCGCCCAGCCAGGCGGCGGCGCAGGCCATCAAGTTCGCACTGGGGGAGCAGGGCAAGCCCTACGTGTGGGGCGCGACCGGTCCCGGCGCGTACGACTGTTCCGGTCTCATGCTGCGCGCCTACGAGTCGGCCGGCGTGATCCTGCCGCGCGTCTCCCAGGACCAGTACAAGGCCGGCGCGATGCTCCCGGTGCGCGAGGCGCAGCCCGGTGACCTGATCTTCCTCGCGACGGACCCCGCCGACCCGTCCACCATCCACCACGTGGCGATGTACCTGGGCGACGGCAAGATCGTCGAGGCCCAGCAGACAGGCGTGCCCGTGCACGTGCGCCCCTTCTCCTTCGACGAGGCCGAAGTGGTGCCGCAGGCGGTGCGCCCCGGCGTCTAGCATGGAGTTCGGGAGTCACCGGCTCTTGACACGGACCGGGGTGACCGCTAAGGCGCTTGACCGGCGCCGCGGATTCACCCGAAGTCGCGGCCTGTCCACGAGCACGCGGCCGCGCGCTGGCAGAGGATGACACACGTGGCACGGAAATTCGGCAAACGAGGCAAGCCCGGCCAGGGCGAGCCCCAGGACCCGGCAACGTTGTTCGGTGCGCCCCAGCCTCCGCGGCAGGCCGCGCACCCCGCGTCGAGCACCCCCCTGGCCGACCACCTGGCCCACGGCTGGCCCGGCGTCGACCCCGGGTACGTCGTGCTGCCCCGCTCCCTGGCCGAGGGCATGTCCCTGCCCTGGCAACAACAGATGGCCGCGCTGCTGGCCCAGTTCCACGCCGAACACGCCGCCTTGGCGTGGCCGATCTACCGCGTGGTGCCGTCGCGCTACGAAAAGCTTGTCGACCTGGACGAAGAACAACTCGCGGAAGCCGGCTACCTCGTCGAAATCGACACCGAAGGCGAGATGATCTACCGCGAGCGGAGCGGGCGGAAGGTCGACGACCCGCTGAACACGACCGTTCTCGTGTCCTGCCTGGATCCGATTCCGAAGCCCAAGCCGCGGCCTGCCGCTCCCGCCCCTTCTCAACCGTTGCGGGCGCCTGCACCGATGAACATCGGCCCGGCCCCGGTGTGGCGGACGGTGCCGCATCCTGGTGAGGGTGAAGTTCCTGGTCCTGGTGGTCCGATTTCTCGCGCTCCTGGCCTTGCTGGCCCTGTCGGTCCGGGTCCTGTCGCTCCGGGTCCTGCTGCCTCAAATGCCGGCCCCGGCCCGGGTGGACCTGGCTTCCAGACCCCGCCCGCCGCGCCACCACACCCTGGTTTCGACCCGACATCACACCCTGCGCCGCCCAACGGCCCTTCGCCCGAGGCGACCGGCTGGCAACACTCCGCCGCAGGTCACCCTGGTGGTTCAACCTTCGCCACCGGTGCCACGGACCTGAACGCAGCCACCTTCGGCACCGGCTCTCCCAACGCCGGCGGCCCCGGCCTCGGCGCTCCGGGCTTCGCCGCGGGACCTGGAGTCCCAGCCGCAGCACCCGAGACCGCTCAGACCACCTCGGCGTCGTTGCCTGTTGTTCCCGCTCAGATCCCGGTCTCCACCCAACCTCAGCGGACCTCGGCTCCGCAGCCACCACCGGCTCCTCCGGCCCAGCCGCCGATTGCCGAGACACCCGAACCTGGCCTGCTCCCGTCCGAGACCCCGCACGCCGCGGAACCGGTCACGCAGCCCGCGCCCCTTCAGCCGCCGGCTCCGCCCACGGAACCAGAGCCTGTCCAGACTGCGGCTCCCGCACCGGTCGACCCACCGGCCGGCACCATTTCTCCGGCCCCTTCGGCAACCGACTCCTCCGTCGCGCCCGCGGCCGCGCAGGAAACGGCCCCTGTCCCTACTTCGGGCGACACAACACCACCTGCTGCCGACACGTCTCCGGCTGCAGCCCTGGCAACTACCGCCGATCCGGACGATGCCCCAGTGGCCGAGCCTGCCGGGGACCCCAACCCCAGCGCATCGGATCTCATCGAATCTCCATCACAGACTTCCGAGCCACCGCAGGAACCGGCAGCCCCGTCGCCACAGCAGGACGCCGCCCAGCAACCGCCACGACCGGACGAACAGCCGCAGCCTGCACCTCTGACCAGCCCGCCGGCGGACCTCCCGGCCGAGCAGTCGCAATCGCCCGACCATTCGCCCCCGCATGACCAGCCGCACACATCTCCGGCGACCGAGTCCTCGACACAGTCGCCGATCGCGCAGGCAGAGCCACAGTCGTCGGACCACCCATCACACGATGATGTGCACCCGCAGGAGCCGTCGGCGCCCGAGTTTTCGGCGCAGTCGCCGGGTGCGCAGGCGGAGCCACTGGACCGATCGCCGCTGGTGGAAGAGCAGCCGCAGGCGTCTTTGGCCAGTGCGTCTTCGCCGCAGTTGTCTGATCAAGGGGCGTTCGAGGCCGCCGCGAGCGAGCCGCAGCCTGCGATTGAGCAGGCTTCGCCGCAGGTTGAGGTGCAGCAGCCGGATGAGGTGGCTTCCGTCGTTGCGGCGGGTCAGGCCGAGAGCGCCGAACTACCCGCGTACGAGCCGATTCCGCATGTCGAAACGTCCGAGCAACCGGTGGATGCGCAGGCCGAGCCAAGGCAGGTGCCTTCCACGACTGAGCCGGAGCTGCCGCCGGCCGATCGGCCGACGTCGCAGATCGCCGCGCCGGAGCAGCAAGTTCCGCAGGTAGAGGACCAGCCGTCCACCGAGAGTTCGGGGGCAGCGGAGCCGCAGAACGGGCGGCCGCAAGGGGAGTACCCGTCGGCTCAGCAGGCCGCTGCACCGGCGCAGGTCCCGCAGACAGTTCAGCCGCCGGCTGCGCAGGCAGCTCAACTTCCGGCTGCGCAGGCGGCTCGGCCTCCGGCTGCGCAGCCGGAGCAGGTTGCTGGTCATCCGCAGCACGGCCAGCCGACGAGTGCTGCCGAGCCTGCTCGCGGTGAAGAGCTGAGCCAAGCGCAGCAACCTTCCGGGATTCAGCCGACCCAACCGGCAACTGGGGCGCCGCAGCCGCCGCGCGAGGCAATGCCGCAGGCGAGCGGGCAGCCGAGTGCAGCGCAGCCGCAGCCTGGGTGGGCCCATCCGCAGGCGGGGAGCGATCAGCAGCCGGCTGGTGTACGTGCAACACAACAGCAGGGCGGCCAGTGGAGCCAGCCGCAGTCGGGCGGCCTTGTGCCGGGCGGCACGCAGCCGCAGTTTGCGGGCGCGGCAAGTGGGTCGCCTCAGCCGGCTGCACAGCAGCAAGCTGCCGCGCAGCCAGACGCGGCGCCAAGCGGTTTGCCCCAGCCCGGCCCGCAGCAACCGGCTGGCGCGCAGCCGGAGGCAGTATCGAGTGGCTTGCCCGAGCTGAGCGGGGTGCAAGGCCCCGGCGGGCAGCATCCGGCTGCTCCGGCAACCGGCTTGCCCCAACCGAGCACGCAGCCAGCGGCTCCGGAGAGCGGCGTGGCGCAACCGGGTGCGCACCAGGCGATTCCGCCGAGCGGCTTGCCGCAGCCAGGTGCACAGCCGGAGGGGCAGCAGCCGGCTGCTCCGGCGAGCGGCTTGCCCCAACCGGGCACGCAGCCTGGCTGGAGCCAGCAGGAAGTGCGCGCCCCATGGCCCGAACTGCCCCAACCCCAACCGCGGCCCGCGCTAGGGCCGGACGGCCGGCCCCTGCCGGTGTTCCCCGGCCAGGAGACCGGACCCGTGGCACCGCCGCCCGCTGCAGCGCGGGTGTATCGCGCTGCGCCGCCGGTGTTTCCCGGGAAGGAGCCGGTGGTGCCGGTGGTGCCCGAGGTGAACCAGCCCGTTCAGGAGAAGCCGGGGTTGCCGCAGCCGTCGTCGATGGAGAGGAAGTTGGCGGGGCAGCGGGGGCAGGCGGAGGGTGCGCAGGTGAGGGATGTGCCGTTGGGGTTCTCGGAGCAGACGGCCCACGGACAGCAGCCCAACGCATCCCAAAGCCACCCCGCCGACGAAACCCCCACCCCGCCACGCGGCATCCCCCAGGTGCGCGGTTGGTTCGACCAGCACCCCGACAACCCCAACACCCCACCGCAAACCGCCACACCCCCCAATGGCGACGACCCCGACGGCGGCGAGTTCGGCCCCACCGGCGACCCGACCGAGATCCCGTTCCGCTGGCGCAAGTGACCTGCCGGATGTCAGGCTGGACGCATGGCTGACGACCCCAACCCGGACCCCGGCTGGTACTACAACACCCGCACCCACGAGGTGGAACACCTGGAACGCAGCCGGAGCATCGACCTCCTCGGGCCCTACCCCGACGAGGCCACCGCCCGCCGCGCCCTCGACATCGCCCGCGAGCGCAACCGACAGGCCGACGCCGCCGACCGCGAATGGGACGGCGACTGACCACCCGCCACGTCGGGCCGGGTCCATCCGGCCCGGCCCGCTGACGTCCGCCCGCTGACGTCCGCCCGCGGTATCCGGCGCGCCTGATCTCGACCCCGGGCCCGCGAAGGTTTGCGTGGCCCGACTCGGGCGCACTTCGCCGCCCACGGCAGGTCAGCTCGCAGCGCCGGAATCGCCGCCGAAACCGGGGCTGATACCGCAGTTCTCAGATCGACCCGACCGCCACGTCACCGCCCGGGCGGGCCGGCTCAATGTTCGGAATTACCGCCGAACTGAGACATGGGCTGGTTGCCGCGATCATCGGCCGGCACGTCGCTGTCCGGCCCGGCGTGCCGAGGCACGGCCGGTGCACCGGCCTGAGTGGTTGCCCGTGGAGCGCACGTCGCTGCCCGGCTCGCCGCGCCGAGCCCCGACGTATGCGCCGACACCCGAGCCGCGGAACCCACAGACCACAACCTCACAAAGACGTCGAAACTCCCGGCCCCAACACGAACTCCGGATCCACCTGCGCCTCGAGGTCCTCGCCCATCCGGCCGTTACCCCAGGCCCGCGCGTTGCGCAGGTGGAAGTCCACGGCCTGGCGCTGATAGCGAGCCCAGTCGCGGGTCACGCCGTCGACCGTCGACAGCATCGACGCGAGCGTCCCCAGGTTGTGAGGCTCCAGTTCCCCAATCGGACGCGAAGCGCCGCGCTCACCGGCCCGGACGTGTCCCGAAGACTCCAGCCAGCCCAGCAGAGCCGGGCCCAGCGAGGACTGCAGAAAAGCCACATCCTCCGCATCCGTCACCTTGTTCCCCACCGCCACCAGGTGCACGCCGAAGTCGCGCGCGTGGTCGGCGTACTGGCGGTAGACGCCGACGCTGCGCAGCGTCGGCTCGCAGACCAGGAACGTCACGTCGAAGCGCGTGAACAGGCCGGACGCGAAGGCGTCGGCGCCGGCGGTCATGTCCATCACCACGTACTCGCCCGGGCCGTCGACCAGGTGGTTGAGCAGCAACTCCGCGGCGCCGACCTTCGAGTGGTAGCACGCTACGCCGAGGTCGTCCTCGTCGAACTGGCCCGTGACACCCAAGCGCACGTCGCCCAAAAACCGGAAGCACGCGTCGGTGACGGGGTTGTCCTCGAACGGCGTGACCAGGCGCGATCCGCGGCCCGGCGGCGTGGTTTTGATCATCGCCGACGCGGAAGGGATACGCGGGTTGTCGCCGCGCAGGTAGTCCTTGATGAGCGCCATGTTGTCGCCCAGCGTGGGCCACGCGAGCGCTTCCTCCTCGGTCGCGCCGAGGGCGACGGCGAGGTGCTGGTTGATGTCGGCGTCGATGGCCAGCACCGGTTTGCCGGCGCCGGCCAGGTAGGAGACGAACAGCGACGAGAGCGTGGTCTTCCCGCTGCCGCCCTTGCCGACGAACGCGATCTTCACGGCGAAACCCTTTCACAAAATGAAGATGGTTTTCATTACAGCAAGGATCAACGTACACCCGCGCGGCTCGCGCCCGAACGGGCGATCGGCGGCCGTCGAGCGGGATAGTGTTGTGTGGTGCCACTCGTGATCAGGACACCCGCGTCGGGAGGGGACTTCGGTCGGCTCCGGACGGAGTTCTCGTTGCCGGAATCGTTCGGTCCCGAGGTGCTGGCCGAGGCGGAGGCCGCTGTGCTCTCCGCGCGCGCCGAGGGCCGCGAGGACGCCACGGACCTGCCGTTCGTGACGATCGACCCGCCCGGCGCCAAGGATCTCGACCAGGCGATGGTCGTCGAACGCACCGGGGGCGGTTTCCGCGTGCACTACGCCATCGCCGACCTCGCCGCCTTCGTCCCGCCCGGCGGCGCGCTCGACCACGAGGCCCGCCGCCGCGGCCAGACGCTCTACCTGCCGGACGGCAACGTCCCGCTCCACCCCACCGTCCTGTCCGAAGGTGCCGCAAGCCTGCTGCCCGGCGAGGTGCGCGCGGCCGTGCTCTGGACGGTCGACGTCGACGCCGACGGCGAGCCCGTCGCCACCCGTGTACGCCGCGCGCTGGTGCGCTCGACCGAACAGCTCGACTACGAGAGCGTGCAGGCCTCGCTCGACGCGGGCACTCCGCACCCGTCCGTCGCCGCGCTGCCGGAGCTCGGCCGGCTGCGACGCGAGCTGGCCGTGCAGCGCGGGGCCGTGGAATTACAGCTGCCGGAGCAGGAGATCAGCGGCGACCCCGACGGCGGCTGGGCGCTGGCCCGTCGTCCGCGCACCGCCGTCGACGCGTGGAACGCCGAGATCTCGCTGCTCACCGGCATGGCCGCGGCGCAGATCATGATCGAAGCCCGCGTCGGCGTGCTGCGGACGTTGCCGCCACCCGAGCCGGACGCCGTGGAGTGGCTGCGCCGCTCGGCGTCGGTCGTTGGCGTCTCCTGGCCGGCGGGGCTCGGAGTTTCGGAGTTCCTGTCCTCTTTGGACCCCGGACAGCCGTCGTCGATGGCCATCTTCGCTGACACCACGCGGCTTCTGCGAGGCGCCGGCTACACGTCCTTCGACGGATCCCTGCCCGCGCTCACCACCCACGCGGGCATCGGTGGCGCGTACGCCCACGTCACCGCGCCCATCCGCCGCCTGGTCGACCGCTTCGGCACGGAGGTCTGCCTCGCCGTCACGGCCGGGCGCGAGGTGCCGTCGTGGGTTCGCGACGCGCTCGCGGAGGTGCCGTTGCAGATGTCCGCTTCCGACGGTCTCGCCGCCCGCGTCGAACGCGCCTGCATCGACCAGGTGGAAGCGTGGGTCCTGGCGGAACGCGTCGGGCGCGAGTTCACCGCCGTGGTGCTGCGCGCGGAGGAGACGCGCGCGGAGATCCTCGTGGAGGACCCGCCGGTGATGGCCAAGTGCACGGGCGAGAAATTCCCTGAAGGCGAACGGATCGGCGTCCGCCTGACCGCCGTGGACGTCGACAAGCGGAAGGTGTCGTTCGAACGCGTATGAGGAGCACCGAACTCGTCGACGACCTGGGCGAACCGGTCCCGTTGTCCGGCCCGCCGGTGCGAGTGGTGTCCCTGGTGCCTTCGCTGACGGAAGCCGTGGAGATCAGCGCGCCCGGCCGGCTCGTCGGTGCCACGGACTACTGCACGCATCCGTCTGATTTGGACGTTCCACGCGTGGGCGGCTCGAAGTACCCGAAGATCGACCGCGTGCTCGACTTGGCGCCGGACCTGGTGCTGGCGAACTCCGAGGAAAACCGCCCGGAGGACGTGCAACGCCTGCGTGCCAACGGGATCCCCGTGTTCGTCATGGCGGCGGCCGCTTCGGTTCCTGCGGCTTTGGGCTCGCTGCGCCGTCTGCTGACGCAGGTCTACGCCCTGGACGAGCCCCAGTGGCTGGTCTCCGCCGAAGAACTCTGGCGCACGACGGCCCCGATCCGCTTCCGCGCCGTCATCCCGGTCTGGCGCAAGCCGTGGATCGTCCTGGGCCGCGACACGTTCGCGGGAGACGTCCTCCGCCGCGTCGGGGTAGCGAACGCCTATGCCGGCGCCGATGACCGCTACCCACGCCCGCCGCTGGACGAGCTGCAGGCCGCCGCCGCCGACATCGTGGTGCTACCGGACGAACCGTACGAGTTCACCACCGACGACGGCCCGGACTTCTTCCCGGACCAGCGCCCGGTTCTGGTCTCGGGACGGTATCTGACCTGGTACGGCCCGTCACTTGTCGAAGCCCACGGCGCCTTGACCGAAGCGTTGGCGAAGCTGCCGTGACACTCGGCGTCCGCGCTGCGCGTTTGCTCGCATCATTGGACTGCTGTCGCATCGAGCGCGGCCTCACCGACGCCGAATTCGATCGTATCGAGGCCCAGTACGACATCGAATTCGCCGACGACCACCGTGCGTTCCTCGCCACGGGCCTCCCCGTCGAGTCTCCGCACGAAGAGGGTCAGACCTGGACACACCCGTGGCCCGACTGGCGCAACGGCGACCCGGCCGCCCTTCGCGCCCACATCGACTGGGAGACGGACTACGTCATCGACCTCGTCCGGGACGGCTACTGGGAAACCCGCTGGGGCAACCGCCCGGTCACCCCGCACGACGCGGTGGGCGCCTTCCGCCGCCGCCTCCGCATAGCGGCCCCGATGGTGCCGATCTACGCTCACCGCTACCTCCCCGGAGGACACGGCACCTCCGGGCGCCCGGTCCTTTCCATGCGCGGCTTCGACATCATCTACTACGGCAGGGATCTGCTGAACTACATCGTCCGCGAGTTCGCCGAGCCCCTGTCCGGAGCGTGGCCGCCCCCACGGATCGCGTTCTGGGGCCACTACCTCGAAGACGAGTAGGGACCGCGACGGGCCGCCCGGCGGTTGAGCGGCCCGTCGACATCCGGCCCCTACAGGGTCAACCCCGTCAGTACGGTCACCCGTTCCTCCGTGAAATCCGCCATCGCAGCCGCCGGGCCCTCGCGGCCGACGCCGGAGTCCTTGACGCCGCCGTAAGGCATCTGGTCGGCACGGAAGCTGGGGACGTCGCCGATGAGGACGCCGCCGACCTTCAAGCGGGCGGAGACGTCGAACGCCGTGGGCAGGTCGCGCGTGAAGACGCCGGCCTGGAGGCCGAAGCGCGAAGCGTTGATCCGCGAAACGCCCTCGTCCACAGAGGACACCCGGATCAACGAAACCACCGGCCCGAACACCTCCTCGGCCATCACGGCAGCGTCTTCCGGCACCCCGGACAGCACCGTCGGCTCCACTGTCGCACCGGAACGGCCGCCGCCGGTGAGCAAAGAAGCGCCGGCGGAGACGGCGTCCGACACCCACGAAGTGACCCGCGAAGCCGCGGCCTCGTTGATCAGCGGGCCGACATCCACCCCGTCGGCAGACGGGTCACCCGTGCGCAAAGCAGCGACCTGCGCCAGAACCCGAGACTCCAGCTCGTCATACACATCCGTGTGCACGTAAACCCGCTGCACGGAGATGCACGACTGCCCCGCCTGGTACATGGAAAACGTCGCGATCCGCTGCGCCGCGAAGTCCAGGTCCGTCCAATCCGGACAGACCAGCACGGCGCCGTTGCCGCCCAGCTCCAGGGAGACGTGCTTGCGCGGCACGCTCTCCCGGATCGACCAGCCGACCGGCACCGAGCCTGTGAACGAAACCACCGGCAGCCGCGGATCGCGAACCAGAGCGGCCGTCTCCTCGTTGCCCAGCGGCAGAATCGACCAGCTCCCCGCAGGCAACCCCGTCTCCGCCAGGATCTCGCCCAGCAGCAATGACGTCAGCGGCGTCGCCGGCGCCGGCTTCAGCACGATCGGCGCGCCGACCGCGATGGCCGGCGCGACCTTGTGCGCCACCAGGTTCAGCGGGAAGTTGAACGGCGTGATCCCCAGCACCGGTCCGCGAGGCACCCGGCGCACCAAGGCCAGTCGGCCCGTACCACCCGGGTCCGTGTCGAGGCGCTGAAGCTCGCCCGAGAATCGGCGGGCCTCTTCGGCGGCCCAGCGGAACGTCGACACCGCGCGCCCCACTTCGCCCCGCGACCACTTCAACGGCTTGCCCGACTCGGCCGTGATGAGCCGCGCGATCTCGTCGGCCCGCTGACTCAACGAACGGGACACGTGGTCCAACGCCCCCGCCCGCACGTGCGCGGGCGTAACAGCGAACTCGTCTGCCACCGAAGCCGCCGCCGCAACCGCCGCCTCGACGTCCGAAGCGGTCGGCACGAAGTGCGAACCGGCCTCGCTCCCGTCATAGGAATGGTGGACGACCGCGGTCGAGGAACTGGTCACCGGCTTGCCGGCGATCCAAAAGGGGACAGTCACTTGCGCACCTCCGTGCGGACCGCGTGCTCGAGGACGGACAGGCCCTCGTCGAGCAGCTCGTTGGACAGGGAAAGCGGCGGCAGCAGCCGGATGACGTTGCCGTCGGTCCCGCAGGTCAGCACCACCACGCCGAGCGCGTGACACGCCGCCGCGACGCGCTTGGTGAGGTCGGCGTCCGGCTCGGAGGTGCCGGGGCGAACGAATTCCGCGGCCAACATCGCGCCGCGCCCGCGCACGTCGCCGATCACGCCCGTCTCGGCGGCCAGAGCCCGCAGCCGCGGCAGCACGACCTCCTCCACGCGCCGCGCGGAAGACGCCAGATCCGAACTACGCATCGTCTCGATCGAACCCAGCGCAGCGGCACAAGCGATGGGGTTACCGCCGTAGGTCCCGCCAAGACCACCGGGCCCGACCGCGTCGAGCAGCTCCGCGCGCCCGGTCACGGCCGACAGGGGCAGGCCCGCCGCGATGCCCTTGGCCGTCGCGATCAGGTCCGGCACCACGCCCTCGCGCGACGACGCGAACCAGTCGCCGGTGCGGCAGAAGCCTGTCTGCACCTCATCAGCCACGAACACCACGCCATTCGCAGCGCACCACTGCGAAAGCGCCGGCAGGAACCCCGGTGCCGGCTCGATGAACCCGCCCTCACCCTGGATCGGCTCGATCACCACGGCCGCCACCTGGTCGCCGCCGATCTGCTTCTCGATCCGGTCGATCGCGATCCGCGCGGCCTCCGGACCCGAAAGCCCGTCGCGGTACGGGTAGGACCCCGGCACGCGGTACACCTCGGGCGCGAACGGGCCGAAGCCGTGCTTGTAGGGCACCGACTTCGCGGTCAACGCCATCGTCAGGTTCGTCCGCCCGTGGTAGGCGTGGTCGAACACCACCACGGCCTGCCGCCCGGTCGCGGCGCGCGCGATCTTCACCGCGTTCTCCACGGCCTCCGCGCCGGAGTTGAACAGCACCGACTTCTTCGCGTGGTCACCCGGCGTCAGCTCCGCCAGTGCCTCGCACACCTCGACGTACCCCTCGTACGGCGTGACCATGAAACACGTGTGCGTGAACCAGCCCGCCTGCTTGCGCACGCGGTCCACGACCTCGGGCGCGGAGTGGCCCACGTTCGTCACGGCGATGCCGGAACCGAAGTCGATGAGCACGTTGCCGTCGGCATCGGTGAGCAGACCGCCACTGGCCGACGTGATGTACGCGGGCAGCGTCGAGCTCACCCCCGCCGCGACCGCGGCCGTCCGCCGCTCCTGCAGCGCGCGCGACGCCGGGCCGGGGATCTCGGTGCGCAACTGGCGCAGGCGGGGCGCCGGGGCCACCAGGGTTTCGGTGGTCATGGTCATGGGCTCAACTCCTGGGAAACGGGCTGGGTCACCTCCCAGGATGAGGCGGCTCCATGCACAAGTCAGCTGGCCAAGATGTCCAATGCCGCGCGTAAACTTGGCCACTATGGCACTCACCCTGCGCGCGCTCACTGAACAGCGGTCGCTCGCGCTGCGCGTGGTTGCGGGGGAGGCCGGCCTCGATCGCCCGATCGGCTGGGTGCACCCGACCGAGCTCACCGACCCGCACGCCTTCCTCGAAGGCGGCGAGCTCCTGCTCACCACGGGCCTGGCCCTCGACGACACGACGTCGGAGGCCTACGTCCGCCGCCTCGTCGAAGCGGGCACCGCCGGGCTCGGCTTCGGCGTCGGGCTCAGCCACGAGCACGTGCCGCGCACCCTGGTCGAAACCGCCGACGAGATCGGCCTCCCGGTGCTCGAAGTGCCCCGCAAGACGCCCTTCATCGCCATCACCCGCGCCGTCTCCCGCGCGGTCGCGGCCGACGAGTACGCCGCGACCGTCCGCATCGGCCGCGCCCAGCAGGAACTCACCCGCACCGCCGTGGGAAAGACGGGCGCGGCGGGTGTCGTGCGGCGGCTCGCCCGGCTCATCGACGGCTGGGTCGTGCTCTTCGACGCCGCCGGCCAACTCCGCGAAGTCTCTTCCGCAGCCGCTCGCGCACACGGGGAACAGCTCGACGTGAAGGACCTGCGCGCCGGCACACGGGTTGTCACGCTGGGGGAGCAGGAGGTCGTGCTCCAGACCTTGCACACGCGCGGCGCGCTCGCGGTCGGCACCACCGAGCCGCTCGACTCGACCGGTCGCCACATCGTGAACACGGCGGTCTCGCTGCTTTCCCTTGCCCTGGAACAGGATCGTGCCCAACGCGGCGCGCTGTCCCGGCTGCGCACCGGCCTGCTCGACCTGTTCGCCGACGGCCAGGAAGCCCTCGCGCTCGACGTGCTGCGCACCGCGCAAGGCGCCCCGCCGCAACCGTGGGCCGTGCTCGCCGTCGCGGGCCGGCCTGCCGCGCGGACCGCGCTGTACGACCGCCTGGAACCCGTTGCGGGGCAAGTGTTCTTCGCCCACTCCGAGTCGCTCCTCGTCGCCGCGACCGACGACGCCGACCGCGTGCTCACCGTGGCCGCCGAAGTCGGCGGTTGCCACGTCGGCGTCGGAGACGCCACCGAGTTCCCGGCAGCGCTGCGCCAGGCCCGGCAGGCGGCCGAAACCGCGCGCAGCCAGGACATTCCGCTCCTGCGCTATGCCGACCACGCCGGCCGGGGCCTGCTCAACCTCCTGGATCCCCTTGCCGCCCAAGCCTTTGCCCACGAGCTTCTGAACCCGCTGCGCACCCACGACGAGTCCGGCCGCGGTGAGCTGGAGGAGTCCCTGCGCTGCTGGCTCGAAAACCACGGCCACTGGGACCGCGCCGCCACGCAGCTGCACATCCACCGTCACACCCTGCGCAACCGCATCACCAAGGCCGCCGAGCTCCTCGGTCAGGACCTCGACTCACCCGGCACCAGGGCCGAACTCTGGCTCGCCCTTCAGGTCAACCGCTGAGAAAACACCCGCTGAGAAGTCACACGCTGACCAGCAACGCGATCGGCGAATCCCCGCACCGCCGCAACGTCGCGCCACCCGACATCGTCTGCGGCTCCGCCCCGGCCGTCCACCACGCCGGCACATCGACGTCTCGCACCAGAGAACCCGTCGCCTGCCGGACGCTGTTCGACACGATCACCCGCCCCTGCGCGTTGAGCAGAGCCGCGCGCCGGCCCAGCGAACGCAGCCGCCGGCTCACCGTCCGCTCGAACTCGCGCACGTAGACGTCCGCGCCCACCACGCCGGCAAACGAACCGTCGCGGTACACGGGCAGCGTGAAAGTGAGCGTGTACTCGTCGGTGCAGAGGTAGTCGACGTACGGGCCGTTGATGTGGCGCCGGCCGCTGTCGCGCGGCACGGTGAACCACGACTGGCGCGTGTAGTCGAGGAAGTTCGGGCTCTCCGGGTCGAGGCTGATGAACAGCTGCTCCGGCACGGTGTCCTCGGAACCACTGTCGTCCGAACCGGTGGTGGTCCACCACTCGAAGCCGAACTCCTGGTCCGACAACACGTGGGGCGCACTCACGAACCCCGCGCCGATCACGAGGCCGCCGAGGGCCTCCAGGACCTGCGGCCGGATGCCGTGGAGCGTGCGGGAACCGGCGCCGCCGGGCTCGGCCAGCAGCGTCTCGGCCGCGGCCAATACGGGCTTCAGCCGCTCGAAGATCTCCTCGACCAGCGCGGATACCTGTGCGACGACTTCGTCGCCGGTCAACGTGCGGGTGTCGGTCACGATGCTCACCTCGATCGCGGGGTCATCGAAGCCTACGGCGTTTCGAGGCTTAAGTGCAGATCCACGAGCCGGTCGAGCGCGCTCAGGATGTGCTCCTCGGTCAGCTTGCGGGCCAGATCGCCGTCGGCCGCCGCGATCGCGGTGACGATCGCGTAGTGCTCAGCGTAGGACTGGCGGCAGGTGTCCTCGCCGTCGAGGGGCACCCAGAGCAACCCGCCGTGTTCGCCCTGCAGTTGGACCTCCTGGTTGGTGAGCCGCGGCGACTGCGCGGCCGCCGCGATCTCGAGGTGGAAGTGCCGTTCGGCGCGCGTCGCCTCGGGACCGGTCGTGCCGAGGAGGTCTTCGCTGGTCAGGCGCAGTCGTTCCAGGTCTTCGGGCGAGCTGCGTTCCGACGCGAGCTTGGCCGCGGACCCGGCCACGGCGAGGTAGTGGTCGCCGAAGTCGCGCAGATCCGCGAGCGAGACGAGCCGCAGGCGCTGGGCCCACGAGCTCGGCGCCGGCCATGCGGGCGTGCGCACGAAGCTGCCGCCGCCGCGCCCGCGCCTGGTCTCGACCAGCCCCTGCTGCCGCAGCACAGCGAGCGCTTCGCGGACCGTCACGGTGGAAACGCGGAACTGCGCGGCGAGCTCGACCTCGCTCGGCAGCTGCTCGGCGTCGTCGAGGAGACCCAGGGTGATGGCGTCGAGCAGCCGGGCCGCGACCGCCTCGGCGCGGCCGAGCTGGTCGAGCGGAGCGAACATCGCCAGTCGTGCGCTGTTCGACATCTCCTTGCGCATCGTGGGCCCACCCGTCTCGGCATGCGATTGGGGCCAATAGTGCCCCAGGACCTTGTCATGTGAAATATGGAGTTATATGTTTCACCCTGCCACGGAGAGTCAGGAGGCGCACGCGTGCAGGAATTGAAGCACTACGTCGGCGGGAAGTTCGTCGACTCGCAGTCCGGGAGGGTCCTCGAAATCGTGGACCCGGTCACCGGCCGCGCGTACTGCACCGCGCCGGTGGCGAGCGCCGAAGACATCGACCACGCGCTCAAGGTCGCGGCGGAGGCGTTCGAGAGCTGGAAGGAGACCACGCCGGCCCAGCGCCAGCTCGCGCTCCTGAAGATCGCCGACGCCGTCGAGGCCCGCGGCGAGGAGCTCGTGCGCGTCGAGTCGCAGAACACCGGCAAGCCGGTCGCGCTCACGATGTCCGAAGAGCTGCCGATGATCGTCGACCAGCTGCGCTTCTTCGCCGGCGCCGCGCGCGTGCTCGAAGGCCGCGCGGCCGGTGAGTACATGGAAGGCCACACGTCCTTCATCCGCCGCGAGCCCGTGGGCGTCTGCGCGCAGGTGACGCCGTGGAACTACCCGCTGCTCATGGCGATCTGGAAGATCGCGCCCGCGCTCGCGGCGGGCAACACGGTCGTGCTCAAGCCGTCGGACACCACGCCGGCGTCCACTCTGCTGCTGGCCGAGATCTGCGGCGAGTTCCTGCCGCCGGGCGTGTTCAACGTGGTGACCGGCGACCGTGACTCCGGCCGCGCGCTGGTGGAGCACCCGATCCCCTCGATGGTGTCGATCACCGGCTCCGTGCGCGCCGGCATCGAGGTCGCGGGCGCCGCGGCCCGCGACGTCAAGCGCGTGCACCTGGAGCTGGGCGGCAAGGCGCCCGTGATCGTGTTCTCCGACGCCGACCTCGAGGCCGCCGCCGAGACCATCGCGATGGCGGGCTACTTCAACGCCGGCCAGGACTGCACCGCCGCCACGCGCGTGCTGGTGTCCGACGACGTGCACGACACCTTCGTCGCCGCCCTCTCGCGTCAGGCCGAGGCCAGCAAGACCGGCAAGCCGGACGACGACACCGCCGCCTTCGGCCCGCTCAACAACGCCGCGCAGCTGGAGAAGGTGTCCGGCTTCATCGACCGCCTGCCCGGGCACGCCACCGTCCACTGTGGAGGGCGACGCGTCGGCGACGAGGGCTTCTTCTACGAAGCCACCGTGGTCTCCGGCGTCACGCAGGACGACGAGATCACCCAGAACGAGGTCTTCGGCCCCGTGATCACCGTGCAGCGCTTCTCCGACGAAGCCGACGCGGTGAAGGCGGCCAACGGCGTGCCCTACGGCCTCGCCTCCTCGATCTGGACCAAGGACCACCAGCGCGCCATGCGCGTGTCCGCCAAGCTCGACTTCGGGTGCGTGTGGATCAACACCCACATCCCGCTCGTCGCCGAGATGCCCCACGGCGGGTTCAAGAAGTCGGGTTACGGCAAGGATCTCTCGCTGTACGGACTCGAGGACTACACCCGCGTCAAGCACGTGATGAGCGCGCTGTAGGTACCGGTGACGAGATCCACGGGAAGGCCCGCCATGCCACACCTTGCCCCGACGGCCGCCCGGCGGCCCGAGCCGCCGCGCGCCGGCGGTGAGCCGGCGATCCGGCTCACCGGGCTGCAGAAGCACTTCGACAAGGTCCGCGCCGTCGACGGCGTCGACCTCGACATCCCGCCCGGTGAGTTCTTCTCCATGCTCGGCCCGTCGGGCTCGGGGAAGACCACGGTGCTGCGCATGATCGCCGGCTTCGAGCTGCCCACCGCGGGCACCATCGAGCTCGCCGGGCGCGACGTCAGCCAGCTGGCGCCGTTCGAGCGCGACGTGAACACCGTGTTCCAGGACTACGCGCTCTTTCCGCACATGTCGGTGCGGCAGAACGTGGAGTACGGCCTCAAGGTCAAGCGGGTCGCCAAGGCCGAGCGCAAGCAACGCGCCGCGGAAGCCCTGGAGACCGTGCGGCTCGGGGAGTACGGCGACCGCAAGCCTTCTCAGCTCTCGGGTGGTCAGCGCCAGCGCGTCGCTCTCGCGCGGGCCCTGGTGAACCGCCCGAAGGTGCTGCTGCTCGACGAACCGCTGGGAGCACTCGACCTCAAGCTGCGTCAAGCGATGCAGATCGAGCTCAAGCAGATCCAGCGCGAAGTCGGGATCACCTTCGTGTTCGTGACGCACGACCAGGACGAGGCGCTGACCATGAGCGACCGCATCGCGGTGTTCAACGCCGGGCGGATCGAACAGGTCGGCACCCCGGTGGAGGTGTACGAGAGACCGGCCAGCGCGTTCGTCGCCGGCTTCGTCGGCACGTCCAACCTGCTCAGCGGGCGTGGGGCCGAAGCGGTGATCGGCAAGCCCGGCGTGTACAGCATCCGGCCGGAGAAAATTCGCATCGATGCTGATCTTGCGTCGCCGGCCGGTCCAGGCGAGACTTCGGCGACCGGAATCGTCACGGATGTCGTATACGCCGGATCTACAGTGCGCTACGCTGTCGCGCTCGATGCGGGGGGTCAGTTGTCCGTGGTTCGCCAGAACACCAGTGAACCGACCGAGTTCGCCGACCGCCGGGTCCGTCTGCGGTGGCGCCACGAACACAGTTTCCGGGTCCCCGAAGCCGGCTAGTTCTCACGGGAAGGTTTCTCTCGACATGAAGAACAGGAAGACGCTGCTCGCGGGTCTGTGCGGCGTGAGCCTGCTGCTCGCGGCCTGCGGGACGTCGGGCTCCGACTCAAACGCGGGGTCCGCGCCGGGCGCTCAGGGGTTCACCCCGCCCAAGCTGGCCGCACTCACCCAGCTGGGCCAGCCGGAAGGCCAGCTGAACGTGCTCGCGTGGCCCGGTTACGCCGAAAACGGCTCCACCGACTCGACCATCAACTGGGTCAAGCCGTTCGAGGACCAGACCGGCTGCAAGGTCAATGTCAAGGCGTTCGGCACGTCCGACGAGGCCGTGACGCTGATGAAGACGGGCCAGTACGACGTGGTGTCCGCCTCGGGCGACGCCTCGCTGCGCCTGGTCGCCTCGGGCGACGTCGAGCCGGTGAACACCGCGCTCGTGCCGAACTACAACGACGTCTACCCGTTCCTGAAGAACAAGTCGTGGAACAGCGTCAACAACGTCGCCTACGGCATCCCGCACGGCTGGGGCGCGAACGTGCTCACCTGGCGCACCGACAAGGTGAGCCCGGAGCCGACGTCGTGGTCGCCGATGTTCGACGTGAACTCGCCCTACAAGGGCAAGATCATCGCCTACGACTCTCCGATCTACATCGCCGACGCCGCCCTGTACCTCATGGCGCACCAGCCCGACCTCGGCATCAAAAACCCGTACGCCTTGGACGACAAGCAGTTCAACGCGGCGGTGGACCTGCTGAAGAAGCAGCGCCCGAACGTCAGCGAGTACTGGGCGGACTACCTCAAGGAAACGCAGTCGCTCAAGAACGCGGACGCCGTGATCGGCACCGCGTGGCAGGTCACGGTGAACCTGGCCAAGAGCGAGGGCGCTCCGCTGGGTGCGACCGTGCCGAGCGAAGGTGCCACCGGCTGGTCGGACACCTGGATGGTGGCCACGAAGTCGCAGCACAAGACGTGCGCGTACAAGTGGATGGACTACATCATCAGCCCGAAGGTCAACGCCCAGGTGGCGGAGTACTTCGGTGAGGCCCCGGCCAACTCCAAGGCCTGCGCCGAGATGACCGACAAGTCCCTGTGCGACACCTACCACGCCAACGACGCGGCCTACGCCGCCAAGATCCAGTACTGGACCACGCCGATCCCGCAGTGCCTCGACGGCCGCACGGACGTCAAGTGCAAGGACTACGGCGACTGGACCCGTGCCTGGACCGAGATCAAGGGTTGACGTGCTCGTGAGTGCCGGCGCCGCTTGAAACCGGCGCCGGCATTCGTGAGATTCCCCCTTTGCTCCGGGGGCGGCGGGCACCTCCCCCCTCGTCCGCCGCCCCCGGACCCCCTCCCGCAACCGTGCCCCGAAGGTGCTCGACATGACCGCCGTGAGCCCGCCGAGCCGCCGCGCTTCGGCTTTCTTCTTCCGCAAACCCAAGCTGCGCCTGGGCATTCTCCTTTCGGCTCCGCTGCTGTGGCTCGGCCTGGCCTACCTCGGCGCGCTCGCCGCCCTGTTCATCACGGCCTTCTGGTCCACCGACGTGTTCACCGGCAAGGTGGTCACGGACTGGTCGTTCGACAACTTCGTCACCCTGTTCACCGACTCGGTCTACCGCACGATCACGCTGCGGACAGTCGGCATCGCGCTGCTGGTGACGGTCATCGACGCGGTCATCGCCTTCCCCATGGCCTTCGCGATGGCCAAGCTCGCTTCCCCTCGGGCGCAACGGATCCTCGTGATCGCCGTGATGACGCCGCTGTGGGCGAGCTACCTGGTGAAGGCCTACGCGTGGCGCACCCTGCTTTCCGGCAACGGCGCGATCAGCTGGCTGCTGAGCCCCTTCGGCCTCTCCGGCCCCGGCTACGGCGTCGCGGCCACGGTGATCACGCTGTCGTACCTGTGGCTGCCGTACATGATCCTGCCGATCTACGCCGGCCTGGAGCGCCTGCCCGACTCACTGGTCGACGCGTCGGGTGACCTCGGCGCGAAGTCGTTCCGCACGTTCCGCTCGGTGATCCTGCCCCTCGCCTTCCCGGCGATCGTTGCGGGCTCGATCTTCACGTTCTCCCTGTCGCTGGGCGACTACATCGCCGTCAAGATCGTGGGCGGCACGTCGCAGATGCTTGGCAACGTCGTCTACGACAACATCGGCGCGGCCAACAACCTGCCATTCGCGGCGACCGTGGCCATCGTGCCGGTCGTGATCATGCTCGTGTACTTGGCCGTCGTGCGTCGCACCGGCGCGCTGAACAACCTCTAGGAGACCGCCGTGCGCATGTCGAAGACCGGCCGGGTGGTGCTGTGGACGGCACTCGGGGTCGGGTTCGCGGTGATCTACTTCCCGCTTCTGGTGGTGCTGCTCAACTCCGTGAACTCGGACACCACGTTCGGCTGGCCGCCGAAGAGCTTCACCCTCGAGTGGTGGGGCCGCGCGGTCACCAACGCCGGGGCGCTGCACGCGTTGTGGACCAGCATCGAGGCCGGGGTGGCCGCCACGGCGATCGCGCTCGTGCTCGGCACGATGGCCGCGTTCGCCTTGCAGCGCTACCGGTTCTTCGGCCGGGACTCGATCTCGCTGCTGATCATCCTGCCGATCGCTCTGCCGGGCATCGTCACCGGTATCGCGCTGAACAACGCGTTCCGCACGATCCTCGGCATCGACCTCGGCCTGCTCACGGCGATCATCGCCCACGCGACCTTCTGCATCGTCGTGGTGTTCAACAACGTCGTGGCCCGCCTGCGGCGCATGGGCGGCAACCTCGAGGAAGCGTCGATGGACCTCGGCGCCGACGGCATCACCACGTTCCGGCTGGTGACGTTCCCGATGCTGCGCTCGGCGCTGCTGGCGGGCGGGCTGCTGGCGTTCGCGCTGTCGTTCGACGAGATCATCGTGACGACCTTCACGCTGGGCACCGGCATGGAGACGTTGCCGATCTGGATCTACGACAACCTGTTCCGCCCCAACCAGGCCCCGGTGGTCAACGTGGTGGCGGCGGTGCTGATCATCGTCTCGACGGTGCCGGTGTACTTCGCGCAGAAGCTCTCCGGCGGCGACAGTTCTTCGGGCGGCCGGATCTAGGGTTCCTAGCTCACCGAGCGGATGGTGCCACCGTCCACGCGGAGGGTGGCCCCGCTGACGTAGTCGCCGTACGGGCTCGCCAGGTACGCCACGGCGCCCGCGATCTCGTCGGGCCGCCCGAAGCGGCCGATGTCGTTGGGCACGAAGTCCTGAGCGGCGTGGGGTTCGATGGTCTCCCAGGTCTCGCCCCAGCCGCGTTCCGGGGCGAGGTCCGTGAGCAGCTTCTGCACGGAGTCCACGAGGATCGCGCCGGGAGCGACCACATTGGACGTCACGCCGGTGTCCTTCAGTTCCCGCGCAAGGGAAACCGCGAGGTTGTGGCGCGCGGCAAGCGTCGCGTTGTAGTGGGGGAGCAGCGCCATCGGCTGACCGGACAGGCCGCCGCCGATCTGGATCACGCGGCCCCAGCCACGTTCGCGCATGCCGGGCACGAGGTGGCGGATCATGCGGACCGACGAGATCACGTTCACCTCGTACGTCCGCGCCCATTCCTCGGGCGTGGCCTCGGCCCAGGTCAGGTGCTGGTAGGCGCCGGCGTTGTTCACGAGCACGTCGATGTCACCGGCTTCCTTCGCGACTTTCGCCGCGCCTTCGTCGGTGGCGAGGTCGCCGATCGCGACGGCTTTCGCGCCGATTTTGTCCGCCACCGCACGGGTTCGGGCTTCGTCGCGGCCGTGGACCACGACGTCCGCGCCTTCTTCCGCGAGCAGCCGCGCGATCGCTTCGCCGAGGCCGGAACTCGAGCCCGTGACGAGTGCGCGGCGGCCGGTCAGGTTGAGGTCCATGGTTCTCCGTTCAGGTCTACGGCTGTAGATTTAATTTTAGTCTACACTGGTAGACATGACTGCACCACGCCGTCGCGACGCCGCGGCGACCCGGGAAGCGATCCTGCGCGCGGGCGTCGAGGCGTTCACGCGCTTCGGCTACGACGGCGTCGGAGTGCGGGAGATCGCGCAGACCGCCGGCGTCACGGCGATGCTCGTGAACCGCTACTTCGGCTCGAAGGAAGGGCTCTTCGCCGAGGTTGTGGAGGTGTCGATGACCGAGCGGACCGTGCTGACGGGCGACCCGGCCACGCTCGCACGCGACGTCGCGGCTTCGCTCGTGTCGCGGACTTCACCGGACGCCGACAGCCTCGACCCGTTCCTGCTGACGCTGCGCTCGGCGCCCAATCCGCGCGCCGCCGAGATCTTGCGCGCGGGCATCGAAAAGCACGTCGAGGCGCACATTCTCGACGTCGTCCCCGGCGTGCGCGGAACCGATCGCGCGGCCGTGGCGCTGTCGCTGATCTCGGGGTTCTGGTTGATGCGCAAGCTGATCGGCAGCACGGCTTTGAACGAGACCGACCAGGCCGCGCTGGCGTCGACGTTGGAAGGACTCTTCCGGCTGCTGCTGGACGTCTAGCGGAAGTCGTCGGTCGCCTGACGCAGCGCGGCCAGCGTGCCCGGGTCGTTCACGGCGTGCCCCGCGCCTTCCGTGATGCGCAGGATCGAGCCGGGCCACGCGCGGTGCAGCTCGTACGCGGTGATCGGCAGGCAGACGGCGTCGTAGCGGCCCTGCACGAGCACGCCCGGCACTCCGGCGAGCTTGCCGGCGTCGCGGATCAGCTGCTCGTCCTCGAGCCAGGCGTCGTGGCTGAAGTAGTGCACCGCCAGCCGCGCGAACGTCAGCGCGAACGACGGATCGGCGTACCGGTTCAGGAACGCTTGTTGCGGCAGCAATGCCACCGTCGCGCCCTCCCAGACGCTCCACGCGATCGCGGCCCGTTCCCGCACGCCGCGGTCGGGGTCGTCGAGCAGCTCGGCGTACCCCGCGAGCGGATCCTTGTGGTGCTCTTCCGGCAGTGGCGCCAGGAAGTCCTCCCACTCGGCGGGGAAGAGGTTCGCCGCGCCGCCGCGGTAGATCCAGTCGAGCTCGCGCTGCCGCGCGGTGAAGATCCCGCGCAGCACCAGCTCCGTCACCTGATCGGGGTAAGTCTGCGCGTACGCCAGCGCGAGCGTCGACCCCCACGACCCTCCGAACACCTGCCAGCGCCGGATGTTCAGCCGCTCCCGCAGCAGCTCCATGTCCGCGACGAGGTGCCACAACGTGTTCGTGCTCAGGTCCGCGTCCGGGTCCTCGACGCTCGGCGTGCTCCGCCCCGCCCCGCGCTGGTCGAACAGGATGATCCGGTACGCGGCGGGGTCGAAATGCCTGCGCGCCATCGGCGCGATCCCGCTCCCGGGCCCGCCGTGCACCACGACCACCGGCTTGCCCTGCGGGTTTCCCGCCTCCTGGCAGTAGATCCGGTGCCCGTCGCCCACGTCGAGCATCCCATCGGCCAATGGCTGCAGCGGCGGGTAGAGGTCGTCCATGCCGATCACTCTGCCGGACCGGCGGCTTTCGCGCGGGAGTCGCGGCGCCGTTCAGCCGAAAGGCCGCGAGTCGTCCGGGTGTCGGCCGGCTCGGTTCGCGCGGGCACCGCTTGCGCCGCCGCCGCGCCTGGCTGTCGCCTCCGCAGAGACACCCTCAGCGCCATTCGCAGAGAAGGTGGAGGCCCGCCCCCGCCGCCGGGCTGAGCGGGCCCCCGTCCGTGTCGCGTCGGTGGCCCACCTGGGAGGTGGCCGCGTCCGCGATTTTCCTTCACCGTGGCGCGGACCTCGGGTGGCGGGTCGCGCGTGAAGCTCCGGCTGCTTCCGGCATCCCGTCCTCCTCGTCGAGGTTCACACCTTCGTGTTGGGGACCACGCTAAGCCACCGCCCGAACACCAGTCAAGGACATGATTCGTGTTCATGGATGTGAACAAGCACAAGGTCGCCGAGGAGGTTCTTTCGCCCCCTTGCCCCGCGTTTACCCGGTAGTGGGTAGCTTGCGCGAGGAAAGGCCGAACCGACGCGAGAAAGGCTCGAGAATGTCCGCGGTCACGTATGTCGAGTCGATCGTCGTCGGCGCGCTGCAAGGCGTGTCGGAATTGTTTCCCGTGTCCAGCCTGGGACACAGCATCCTGTTGCCCGCGGTGATCGGCGGATCGTGGCAGCGTGATCTGAGCATCGGCGAGGATTCGCCTTATCTCGCGGTGCTCGTGGCGATGCACGTGGCCACGGCGCTCGCCCTCGTGCTGTTCTTCTGGCGCGACTGGGTGCGCATCATCGGCGGCCTGTTCTCCTCGATCCGCCACCGCGAGGTCCGCACGGCCGACCAGCGTCTCGCGTGGCTGCTCATCCTCGCGACGATCCCCGTCGGCATCGCCGGCCTGCTGCTCGAAAGCGTGCTACGCGACTTCCTCGGCAAGCCCGTGCCGTCGGCCATCTTCCTCATCCTCAACGGCGGCGTGCTGTATGCGGCCGAACGCTTCTCCCGTGCCGCGCCCAAGGCCGGGATCTCAGGCAGGACAACGGAAGACACGGTCGACTTCAGCGCCGAAGACACCCTCGTCATGCGCGCGATCACGGTCGAGGAAGCCACCGACGCCCGCCTCTCCAAGCTCAGCGTGAAGGAGGCCGTGCTCATCGGCTCGGCCCAGATCCTCGCGCTCCTGCCGGGCATCAGCCGCTCCGGCATCACGATGGTCGCGGGCCTGCGCCGCGGTCTCGGCCACCAGGATTCGGCCCGCTTCGCGTGGCTGCTGGCCACCCCGGTGATCCTCGCCGCGGGCGTGCTGAAACTTCCCTCGCTGTTCACGCCGGAGAACAGCCCGTCGCTCGGCCCGGCGCTCGCCGGAAGTCTGGTGGCCGGTATTGCGTCCTACATTTCTGTCCGTTTTCTCACGAAATACTTCGAAACGCGCACCTTGACGCCGTTCGCCATCTACTGCGTCATCGCCGGAATCGCCAGCCTGCTCGTCTTCAGTTTCTGAGGGCGGTGTCCCGGTCCGATTTCCGGAAGGGGACACTGGCGGTATCGAAACCCCGCTCACCGGCACCACGCTCTTCACGGCCTGGACACCCGACGTCCCGGCCCTGCTCGTCGTGCTCGCCCTCGGCGCGGCTTACGTCGTCGCCGCGCGGAAGCAAGACAGCTGGGCACCCGGCCGGACGACGGCGTTCCTCGCCGGGCTCGCCACGATCGTGCTCGTCACATGCTCGTTCCTCGGCGTCTACGACACCACGCTGTTCTGGGTCCGGGCCACGCAGAACACCGTGCTGCTCATGGTCACGCCGCTGCTGCTCGCCCTCGGCGCGCCGATCACGCTGCTCATGCGCACGGCGCCGCCCGGGCTCGCGCAGTGGTTGCGCCACCACGGCCGCAGCCCGTTCGCGAAGTTCCTGACCTTCCCGCTCACCGTCACGGTCGTGCTCATCGCGCCGTTCGTGATCATCTATCTGACGCCGGTCTACGGGCTCTCGCTCGACTACGCCGTGGTCGGCGGCCTGGTGCGGGTGTTCCTCATCGCCGCCGGGTTCCTCTACTTCTACAGCCGTGTGGCACTCGACCCGACCCCGCGCGGCGGCTCGCACCTCGTGTCGGTCTGGATCTCGTTCACGGAAGTCATCTTCGACGGCGCGCTCGGCCTCGTGCTCTGGCTCGGCCCGCTGCTCGCGCCCGCGCACTACGCCACGGCGCACCCCGGTTGGGGCCCGGACCCGCGCACCGACCAGGTCATCGGCGCCGGCGTGCTGTGGATCGGCGGCGACGTGGCGGGCCTGCCGTTCGTCGGCGCGCTGTTCGTGCGCTGGGTCCGCGACGACCAGAAGCGCGCGAAGCAGATCGACGAGCGCCTCGACGAGGAAGCCGAATCCGGTGAGGCCCCCACGGGCGGCCTCTGGTGGCAGAACGACCCGGAGCTCGCCCAGCGGTTTCGCCGCCGGTGAGCCCCGGGCCGGGGAAAATCACTCAGTGGAACGCGTGCTCCGGCGCCGGGAACTCCCCGCGCCGCACGTCTTCGGCGAACGCCGAGGCCGCACCCTGCAGCACGTCGGCGAGCTCGGCGTAGCGCTTCACGAACCGCGGCGCCTTGCCCCGGCGCAGCCCGGCCATGTCCTGCCACACCAGCACCTGCGCGTCGCAGTCGGGCCCGGCGCCGATGCCGACCGTCGGGATCTTCAGCTCGTGCGTCACGCGCTTCGCGGCTTCGGCGGGCACCATCTCCATCACCACGGCGAACGCGCCGGCCTCCTGCAGCGCCAGCGCGTCGGCGAGCAGCACGTCCGCCGCTTCACCGCGCCCCTGCACCCGGTAGCCGCCGAGGTTGTGTTCACTCTGCGGGGTGAATCCGATGTGGCCCATCACGGGGATGCCGGCCGACGTCAGCGCCTCGACGTGCGCGGCGAACCGGCGCCCGCCTTCCAGCTTCACGGCGTGCGCGCGGCCCTCCTTCATGAACCGCACGGACGTGGCCAGCGCCTGCTCGGGCGAGAGCTGGTAGGAGCCGAACGGCAGGTCGGCCACCACGAGCGCCCGCTTCACCGAGCGCGTCACGGCGCGGACCAGGGGCAGCAGCTCGTCGACCGTCACTGGCAGCGAGGTGTCGTAGCCGAACACGTTGTTGGCCGCGGAGTCGCCGACGAGCAGCACGGGGATGCCGGCCTCGTCGAAGATCTGCGCGGTGTACATGTCGTAGGCGGTGAGCATCGGCCACGGCTCGCCGCGTTCCTTCAGCTCACGCAGGTGGTGCACACGGACTTTGCGCCCGGTCGCCGCGGGTTGCGCGGGCGCGGCGCCGGTTCCGTACGGGGCGGCCACCTCGTCGGATCCGTTCGGATTGGCAGACATCGTCGTCGACCGTCCTTCCCTCGAGGCCTCGGTGAGGTCCCCGGGTCGTGGAGTCAGAACACGTCAAAGCCTGACATGCCCGCCGGTCGGTCCCAAGGTCGTGCGATGAGCTTCACACGCGTGTGGTGTGCTCCGTCAGGAGGATCCCGGCTCAGCCTGCCGGGTGATGACTGCAGACAACCACTGCCGGTCTACTGACGTCTTTGCACCAGTCGTGATGATCACGTGAGAAGGGCACCGATGGGAACCCCAGCGAGCGCGCGCAGGCGCATCCCCGCCTGGAAGGCCAGGGCGGGCGGCCTCGTCGCCACTGTCGTGCAGCTCGCCGCCGTCTTCTCGGTGGTGCTGCTGCTCGCCGGCGGGACCCACGGGCACCTGCTCAACGGCATCGACATGGCCTTCTCGGCCCTCAGCGTGCCGACGAGCGCGAGCCTCGTGATCGTGCTGCTGCTCGTCGTCCTCGGCGCGGCCCTGCGGCGGCGCAAGAAGGCCGCGCTCTACACGTTGCTGCTCTTCCAGGTCGGCGGGCTGCTCATCACGCTCGCGTTCCAGGCGGTGTTGCTGTGGGCGCCCGACCTGCTCGCGCTCGGCCCGCGGCAGATCCGCCACATCCCGATGCAGGTCGGCTTCCTCGCGATCGCCGACGTGCTGTCCGTGCTGCTGATC
Organism: Amycolatopsis sp. DSM 110486; assembly: GCF_019468465.1. NCBI lineage: Bacteria > Bacillati > Actinomycetota > Actinomycetes > Pseudonocardiales > Pseudonocardiaceae > Amycolatopsis > Amycolatopsis sp. DSM 110486. Next base: position 5,023,051 of record NZ_CP080519.1, read on the forward strand.
TCGTTCCTGCTCGTGCTGCGCCCGGCGTTTCCCGCGCGGCTCGCGCCCGGCGCCTGGCGCGACGGGCTGGCGGTGCTCTTCGGCGGCCTGCTCGTGGTGGTCGCGCTCGGCTGGGCGCTCACCGAGGCGTTCCCCGGCACGCTCGGCGACTCGTGGGAACGGCTGGTCTGGGTGGTCAACCACGCCACCGGTGAGAACCTGCAGCTGCGCAAGATCGGCGTCGGCGAGGGCCCGGCGTGGATCGACGTGGTGCTCGACCTCGGCGCGACCTTCGTGGCCACCGGCGCGCTGTACACGCTCTTCCGCGGTGTTCGGCACCGTCGTCAGCGCACCGACGACGAAGAGTTGGCGCTGCGCCGCCTGCTCGCGGAGTTCGGCGATGACGACTCCCTCGGCTACTTCGCCACGCGCCGGGACAAGAGCGTGGTCTTCTCGCCCAACGGCCGCGCGGCCGTGACCTACCGCGTGCTCGGCGGCACCAGCGTCGCCAGCGCCGACCCGATCGGCGACCCGGACGCGTGGCCCGACGCCGTGCGGGCGTGGCTCGACGAAACCCGTTCGTACGGCTGGATTCCCGGCGTCCTCGGCGCCAGCGAGCGCGGCGCGAAGGTCTACGCGGCCGCGGGCCTGCGCGCGCTGGAGATCGGCGACGAAGCGGTGCTCGACGTCCGCGAGTTCTCCCTGACCGGGCCCGAGCGCAAGTCCGTGCGCCAGGCCGTGAAGCGGATCGAACGCGCGGGTTACACCGCGCGCGTGCGCCGCCACGGCGAAATCTCCGACGACGAGATGCAGGGCCTGCTCGGGCGGGCGCAGCAGTGGCGCGGCGCGGAGTCCGAACGCGGCTTCTCGATGGCGCTGGGCCGCCTCGGCGACGCCAGCGATGCCCGCAGTGTGATGGTCGAGGCCTACGACGGCGAGGGCGAGCTGCGCGGCCTGCTGTCCTTCGTGCCGTGGGGCCGGCGGGGCCTCTCGCTCGATCTCATGCGCCGTGACCGCGGGGCGGAAAACGGCCTCAACGAGTTCATGATCGCCGAGGTCGTCGCGGCCGCGCAGCACCTCGGCGCGCAGCGGATCTCCCTCAACTTCGCCATGTTCCGCGCGGTCTTCGCCGAGGGGGAGCGCATCGGCGCCGGTCCCGTGCTGCGCCTGTGGCGTTCGGTGCTGGGCCTGGCGTCGCGGTTCTTCCAGCTGGAGTCGCTGTACCGCTCCAACGCGAAGTACGGCCCGGGCTGGGAACCGCGCTTCCTCTGCTACTCCTCGGCCCGCCGCTTGCCGCGCGTCGGCATCGTCGCCGGCGCGCTGGAGGGGTTCGTGCCCACGGGCCGCTCGCGCGTGCTGCGGCTCGAAACGGTGAGCGACGAGTTCGTGGCCAAGGTCCGGCGCATCGAGGACGGCGCCGCCCGCGTCGCCCCGAAGGCCGCGCGCCGTCCGGAGCAGGTGCGCGTGCGCGTCGCGAAGCTGGACAAACTGCGCGATCTCGGCGTGGATCCGTACCCCGTCGGCTTCAGGCGCGAAGACCTGCTGGGCGAGGTCGTGGGCAAGTTCGCCGAGCTGCCGGCGGATTCGCGCACCGGGCACCGCGTGCGCGTGGCCGGCCGGGTGCTCGCGCTGCGGACGCTCGGCGGCCTGTGTTTCGCGCGCATCAAGGACTTTTCGGGCGAATTGCAGCTGATGCTCGACGCCGCGGTGCTCGACCTCTCGGGCTGGCGCACGGGTGTGGACCTCGGTGACCACGTCGGCGTGAGCGGAGAGGTGGTCACCTCGCGCCGAGGCGAGCTGTCCGTGCTCGTCGACGAGTGGACGGTCACCGCGAAGTGCCTGCACCCGTTGCCGGACAAACGAAAGGGCCTCACCGACCCCGAGACGCGCGTGCGCCAGCGCTACCTCGACCTGGCCGTGAACCCGGAGTCGGCGCACCTGCTGCGGCTGCGGTCCACGGTGGTCCGCGCCGTGCGCGAGCGGCTGCACCAGGGTGACTACCTCGAGGTCGAGACGCCGATGCTGCAGACCGTCCACGGTGGAGCCAACGCGCGGCCGTTCGTCACGCACATCAACGCCTACGACATGCGGATGTACCTGCGCATCGCGCCGGAGCTCTACCTCAAGCGCCTGTGCGTCGCCGGCGTCGAGCGCGTCTTCGAGCTCAACCGCAACTTCCGCAACGAAGGCGTCGACGCGACGCACAACCCCGAGTTCACGATGCTCGAGGCGTACCAGGCCTACGCCGACTACAACTCGATGCGCGACCTCACCCGCGAGCTGGTGCAGCACGCGGCCGAAGCGGCCTTCGGCGCGCAGATCGTGCGCCGCCACGACGCCGACGGCCACGTGACCGAGTACGACATTTCCGGCGACTGGCCGGTGATCCCCGTGCACGAGGCCGTTTCGGCGGCGCTCGGCGAGGAGATCGACTCGGGTACGTCGGTGGCCACGCTCCGGCGGCTCTGCACCGCGGCCGGTGTGCCGGTGGGGGAGGACGCCGGGCACGGTGACCTGGTGCTGAAGGCCCACGAGCACCTCGTCGAGGGCTCGACGGTGATGCCGACCTTCTACACCGACTACCCCACGGACGTTTCGCCGCTGACCCGCCGGCACCGCCGCGACCCGCTGCTGGCCGAGCGCTGGGACCTCATCGCGTTCGGCTCGGAGGTCGGCACCGCGTACACCGAGCTCACGGACCCGATCGAACAGCGCCGCCGGCTGGAAGCCCAGTCGCTGCGCGCCGCGAGCGGCGACGTCGAGGCGATGGAGCTCGACGAAGACTTCCTGCTCGCGCTCGAACACGGCATGCCGCCGACGGGCGGGCTCGGCCTCGGCGTCGACCGGCTGCTGATGATGCTCAGCGGCGCGTCGATCCGGCAGACGGTGCTGTTCCCGTTCGTGCGCCCGCACGCCTGAGGAACGTTGCGACCAGGGAAAAAGTGACACCTCCGCGCGCAACGTCGCACCGCTTCGCTTAGGGTGTGGGCGTGCGTACTGCGCGACTCGCCGCGGTCGCCCTGGTCGGGCTCGGGGTGGTGGTCTATTCCGCCTGGCTGCTCGAATTCTTCCTGCCCACCGGCGTATCGCCGGCCCAGCAGACCGTCGAGGAGTTGCTGCGGGCGGTTCCGCTGTTCCGGATCACCACCGGGGTCGCGGGCTTCGCCTTCGTGCTCGCCTGCCCACCGCTGTTGCGCCTGGTGCCGGTGCACTGGACGGGCCGGGTCGCCGCGATCACGCTCGCGCTCTTCGGCCTCGTCCTGATCGTCGACGCGCTGGTGCCGGGCACGATCGCCGCGCAGCTGCTGGAGAACCTCGCGTTCGTGGGGGGCTCGTTCAGCCTCGTGTTCTGGTGGCCGCCGCCGTGGCGCGAGTGGGCGCTGGCCGGGTTCGCGCTGGTGCTCCTCACCTGGGCGCTGGTCCTCGTCGCGTCGCTGCTCGGGCCGGGACACCTGGCCGGCGTGTTCAGCCGCGTGCAGCTCGGGGTGCGGGCCGTGCTGATGGGCTCGGGCGTCGCGTACATCGTCATCACGCCCCTGCCGCGCTTCGCCTCGCGTCCCGTTCGCTGAGTTTTGTCGGGGGTCGCTCGTACCCTGGGCAGATGACGTCCGGATACACCGTTTTCGACACGCCACTGGGCGCGTGTGGGCTGGCCTGGCGCGAAGGGGCCATCATCGGCACCGCGCTCCCGGGCAGCTCGCCCGCGAGCACCCGGGCCTTCCTCGCCCGGCGGTTCCCCGACGCCACGGAAGCGGTGCCGCCGCCGGAAATCCAGACCGCCGTCGAGCTGATCACCGCGCTGTTGTCGGGCGGCCAACCCGACCTGTCCGGCCTTCCGCTGGCGTTGGACGACGTCCCGGAGTTCAACCGCCGTGCCTACGTTGCGGCGCTGCGGATCCCACCCGGCAAAACCAAGACCTACGGCGATCTGGCCCACGAGCTCGGCCTCCCGGGCGCCGCCCAAGCCGTGGGGCAGGCCATGGGCAACAACCCGTTCCCGATCATCGTGCCGTGCCACCGCGTGCTCGCGGCCGGCGGCAAACACGGCGGCTTCTCGGCCCCTGGCGGCGTCGAGACCAAGCGGCGGATGCTCGTGATCGAAGGCGCGCTGCCCGACGAACCGACGCTTTTCTAGACGCTGTGCTCAGGCTTTCCGCTCGCGCCACGCGTTCGTGATCGGCAGCCGCCGGTCGCGGCCGAAGGCCTTGAACGTGATCTTCGTGCCCGGCGGGTACTGCCGGCGCTTGTACTCCGCGCGGTCGACCATCCGCACGACCCGGTCGATGGTCTCCGGCTCGAACCCGGCGGCCACGAGGTCGGCGTAGCCGCGGTCGCCCTCCACGTAGTCGTCGAGGATGTCGTCGAGCAACGCGTAGTCCGGCAGCGAGTCGGTGTCCACCTGGCCGGGCGCGAGCTCGGCCGACGGCGGTTTGGTGATCGAGCTCTCCGGGATCGGCGGGGTTTCGCCGCGCTTGGCCGCCTCGTCGTTGCGCCAGCGCGCGAGCTGCCAGACGTGCGTTTTGAACACGTCCTTGATCGGCGCGAACCCTCCCACCGCGTCGCCGTAGATCGTGGAGTAGCCCACGGCCAGCTCGGTCTTGTTGCCGGTGGCGAGCACGAGGTGTCCGTCCAGGTTGGACAGTGCCATGAGGAGCATGCCCCGCGTGCGGGCTTGGATGTTCTCCTCCGCGAGCCCGGTCAGCGCCAGCTGGTCCACGTAGACCTTCACCATGTCCTCGACCGGCTCCACGCGGTAGTGCGCGCCGATGCGCCGCGCGAGGTCGGCGGCGTCGTCCTTCGAGTGCGCGGACGAGTACTTCGACGGCATCGAGACGCCGTACACGTTGTCGCCGCCGAGCGCGTCGGCCGCCAGGGCCGCACAGACCGCGGAGTCGATGCCGCCGGAGAAGCCGAACGTCACCGACGAGAAGCCGTTCTTGTGCACGTAGTCGCGCAGCCCGATCACGAGCGCCGACCACACCTCGGCCTCGTCCGAAAGCGGCTCGCTGATCACGGGATCCGTCAGCGGCGGGTACGCGGGCAGCGGCTCGGCGCTCAGCACGCGCCGGTGGACGTGCAGGCCCGCGAGGGCGCCGTCGCCCGCGTGGCCGCCCGAGGTCAAGTCCATGTCCACCACCAGCAGGTGCTCCACGAACTGCGGCGCTCGTGCGAGCAGCTTGCCGTCGGCGCCGACCACGAGCGAGTCGCCGTCGAACACGAGGTCGTCCTGGCCGCCGACCTGGTTCGTGTAGACCAGCGGCGCGCCCGCCTCGGCCGCGCGCCGGGCCACGAGCGGCAGCCGCTGCTCGTCCTTCGACCGCTCGTAGGGCGACGCGTTGGGCGCCACGACCAGGTCGACACCGGCCTTGCCGAGCGCGGAGATCGGGCCGCCGTCCTGCCAGATGTCCTCGCAGATCACCATGCCGATGTCGATGCCGTGCAGCCGCACGACCTCCAGCTCCGTGCCCGGCTTGAAGTAGCGGTGCTCGTCGAACACGCCGTAGTTGGGCAGGTGGTGCTTGTACTGCTTCGCCACGACCTCGCCGCGGAACAGCGCGGCGGCCGCGTCGCGCGGGCCGGCCTCGTCGTGGTCGAGGTAACCGACGTAGGTGAGCACTTCGCCGCAGCCCGCGTCGTCCAGCCGGCGGGCCAGCTCGTCCAGCGAATTGCGCGAAGCCTGCGCGAACGTGGCCCGGAACGCCAGGTCCTCCACGGGATAACCCGTCTGGGACATCTCCGGGAACACGACGACGTGGGCGCCGGCCTCGGCGGCGCGGCGGGTCCACTCGATCGTGCGCGCGGTGTTGCCGTCGACGTCGCCGACGGTGGGGTTGACCTGGGCCAAGGCGATGCGCAGCTGCGGCATGCGGTCATTCTGACCCGGCCGCGCGCCCGGGACCGAGCGAATGTGGGCAAATCTGCACAGCCTGGCCTGGCCGGAGCCGAGCGAATGTGGGCAAAAAGAAACCCGGCCACCGACGTGGGTGACCGGGCTCTTCACGAAACCGGGATCAGGACTTCTTCATCCGCATCATGCTGCGCACCTTCTTCACCGTCTGCTCGAAGTCCGAGTCGAACGGGTTGTCGTGCACCAGGTAGGTCCACGTCGTGTTCGCCCGCCGCACGCCGGCGTCGGCGAGATCGATGCCGTCGTCGGTGATCTCGGCTTCCTCGAGCGTCTTCGACGCGCGCGCCGCCGACTCCGCGATGATCTTGTGGAACTCCGGGATCGCCGCGCGGTGGAACTCGTCGAGCGGCGTCTCGCGGGCCAGCGCCCGCAGGTGGATGCTCTCGCGCACGTCGGTCAGGTACGCGAGGTGGTCGGACCAGAGCTGGTCGAGGTGGAACAGCACGACCTCGCGGGAGAGCTGTTCGAGCCGCTCGGTGTCGTCGAGCTTCTCCTTCACCTCGGCGAACTTTTCCGGCTGAGCCTTCTCCAGCTCCTCGGACGCGAACGCCGTGTGCAGCACCTTGTCGCGGTGTTCCAGCAGCTCGGTGCGCTGCCGCTCGATCAGCCGCGTGTAGCGCCAGGTGTTGCGGTGGATCTCCAGGTCGACGCCCTCGGCCACGCGCTGGGCGTGGTTGATCTGCCGCACCGCCGCCGGGTCGGTGATCTCCCCGGTCTCGGTGTCGGCGTCGATGCCCTCGGGGATGTCGGGCGCGTTGGAGAGCACCAGGTCGTCGTTGAGGCTCGCGAAGAAGATCGCGCTGCCCGGGTCACCCTGCCGGCCGGACCGGCCGCGCAGCTGGCCGTCGAGGCGGCTCGACGGGTACCGCGCGGTGCCGATCACGTGCAGGCCGCCCAGCTCGGCGACCTCCTCGCGGCTCGCGCCCTCGGTGCCGCCGAGGCGGATGTCGGTACCGCGGCCGGCCATCTGCGTGGACACGGTGACCGCGCCCTTCTTGCCGGCCTCGGCGATGATGGCGGCCTCTTCGGCGTCGTTGCGCGCGTTGAGCACCACGCACGGCAGGTCGACCTTCGCGAGCTTGTCGGCCAGCTCCTCGGACTCGGCCACGTCCTGGGTGCCCACGAGGATGGGCCGCCCGGTCTCGTGCACCTTCCGGATCTCCTCCTCGATCGCGCGCAGCTTCTGCGACGGCGATCCGAAGATCCGGTCCGGCTGGTCCTCGCGGACGTTCGGGGTGTTCGGCGGGATCACCGCGACCTCGAGGCTGTAGAACTCGCGCAGCTGCTCGGCCACGGCCACGGCCGTCCCGGTCATGCCCGCCACCGACGGGTAGCGCGCGAGCAGCGCCTGCACCGTGATCGAGTCGAGGATCTCGCCGCGGTCGGTGGCCGCCACCTGCTCCTTCGCCTCGACGGCGGCCTGCAGGCCGTCCGGCCAGCGCTGCAGCTCGGCGACGCGGCCGCGGGCGGCGTTGATGAGCTGCACCTTGCCGTCGCGCACGAGGTAGTCGACGTCGCGGGTGAGCAGCGCGTGGGCGTGCAGCGCGACGTTCACCGCGGCCAGTCGGTCGGAGCCCGAGTCGCCGTAGAGGTCGATGCCGCCGAGCGACTTCTCGACCACGGACGCGCCGGCGGTGGTGAGCCACGCGTTGCGGCCGTCGGTGTCGGTCTCGTAGTGCAGGCCGAGACGCAGCCGGCGCACGACCGTGGCGACCTCTTCGTCGGCGTCGTTGTGGTCGATCGAGCCGGCCATCACGAGCGGCACGCGGGCCTCGTCGACCAGCACGGAGTCGGCCTCGTCGACGATCGCCACCTCGGGTGCGCCCTGCACCAGATCGTCGACGGCCGTCACGAGCCGGTCGCGCAGCACGTCGAAGCCGATCTCGGCCACGGCGCCGTAGGTGACCTGCTTGCCGTAGGCGTCCTTGCGCTCGTCGCGGCTATGCGCGGGCTCGACCCAGCCGACGGTCACCGAGAGCAGGTCGTAGACGGGTTTCATCCACTCGGCGTCGCGTCGGGCGAGGTAGTCGTTGACGGTGACGACGTGCACGCGGTTGCCGCGCAGGGCGTACCCCGCGGCCGCCAGCGCTCCGGCGAGCGTCTTGCCCTCACCGGTCTCCATCTGCACCACGTGCCCGGTGAGCAGACCCATCGTGCCGAGGACCTGCACGTCGAACGCGCGCTCGCCGAGCGCGCGCCGCGCGGCCTCACGGCCGAGGGCGCAGGTCTCCACCAGCTGGTCGTCGTTGAACACCTTCGCGCCACCGAGGTCCTCACGCAGCTTTTCGGCGCGTTCGGTGAGCTCGGCGTCCGAGAGCTTCTCGAGGTCGGGTTCGAGCTTCGCGACTGCGGGCAGCAGCGCTTCGTAGCGGGTCAGCTCGACGCTGCCCGGCCGCTGGATGATCCGGCGGAGCCGCTTGCCCACCCGGCTGATCAGTGCCACCCCTGGTCTCCCGTCCTGTTGCTCGTGTCTCCGACCGCCGCTGGTCCACCCGACGCTGACTACCCAACGCGCCGGTGGTGCGTCGGAGTTCCGTCGCCGGATGGCACGATCAAACCGTGTCTCCCCTTGCCAGCGCCAGCTCTCGCGCCCACCGGATCGCCGCTCTCGCGGCGGCCGTACTGCTCGGCGGCACGCTAGCCGCGTGCACGTCGAACGACGGTCAGGTCGCGCCCTCGCCGACCACGGAATCGCATCCGCCCGTGGGCCCGGTGCCCGCGGGATTGGCGCGCTTCTACGGCCAGAGCATGACCTGGGCCGACTGCGCACCCTACGCGACCTCGGACGACGCGCAGTCCGCCTTCCGCGCGTCCGGGATCCAGTGCGCTCGGCTGACCGTCCCGCTGGACTATGACAAACCGGACGGACAGACCATCACGCTCGGCGTCCTGCGGCACAAAGCGAGCGAACCGGACGACCGCATCGGCTCGCTGGTGGTCAACCCGGGCGGTCCCGGCGCGTCCGGCATGGTCGCCGCGGCCGGCTTGATCGACCAGGTCAAGAACAACGACCTCGGCAAACGCTTCGACCTCGTCGGCTTCGACCCGCGCGGCATCGGCGCGAGCGAACCGCAGATCCGCTGCCTCACCGACAGCGAGCGCGACGCGGACCGCGCCGACGACAGCGAAACCGACGGCACGCCCGCCGGCGTCGCGAAGCAGGAGACGCAGGAAAAAGACTTCGCCGCCAAGTGCGCCCAGCGCACCAAACTCGGCGACGACATGCTCGAACACGTCGGCACCCGCGACGGCGCGAAGGACCTGGACGTCCTTCGGTCGGTGCTCGGCGACGAGAAGCTGACCTACCTCGGCTACTCCTACGGCACCCTCCTCGGCTCGACCTACGCCGAGGACTTCCCACGCAACGTCCGCGCGCTCGTCCTCGACGGCGCCGTCGACCCGACGCAGGACCCGGAAGACTCGCTCGTCGCGCAGGGCCAGGGCTTCGGCGTCGCGTTCGGTGAGTTCGCGAAGTGGTGTGCCGCTCAGCAGGACTGCGCGCTCGGCAACAACCCGGCCGCGGCGACCAAGGCGTTCCAGGACCTGACGCGGCCGCTGATCGACTTCCCGGTGCCAGTGGGCGACGGGCGCAAGCTGTCGTACGAGGACGCCACCACCGGCGCCATCCAGGCGCTCTACCAGCAGAACCTCTGGGACTACCTCAACACCGGCCTCAACGAGCTGCGCAACCAGCGCGGCGCCACGCTCGAGCAGCTCGCCGACATCTACAACGAGCGCGGCCCCGACGGGCGCTACGGCACCACGCAGGACGCCTTCACCGCGATCCGCTGCGTCGACGACCCGCGCGTCACGGACCCCAAGACGATCCTCGACGCGCAGCAGAAGTACGAGCAGGTGGCGCCGTTCCTCGACGACGGCCGCCCGGCCAGCTCCGCGCGCGACGCGTGCGCCTTCTGGCCCGTGCCGAACACCATGACGCCGCACGAACCGCAGGTCGAAGGGCTGCCCAAGACGCTCACGGTCTCGACGACCAACGACCCGGCCACGCCGTACCAGGCGGGTGTCAACCTCGCGAAGGCGCTGAAGGGCGCGCTGCTCACCTTCGAGGGCACGCAGCACACGGCGTTCCTGCAGGGCAACGCGTGCGTGGACAAGGCGGGAATCGCCTACCTCGTCGACGGCACGGTGCCGGCCGACGGGACGCGTTGCGCGGGCAGCTAGGCCGCGGTGATCAGGTCCGGGGAGCCGGGATGGGCTGGTTCTCGTTCGAGAGCGTGACCTCGAACATCACCGGGCTGTCCTTCTCCGTCGGGGGCGGGACCTGCAGCCAGAACCGGGCGAACCGCCGCGGCTCGGCGGCGGTGACCCACACCTTCACGTTCACGTCCGAGTGAATCTGGGGGAGCAGCCGCGTGGCCACCTTCTCGGGCAGGACCCCGCCGACGCGGTAGGTGTCGAGGCCGTGCACGGGCTCGCGGGTCTCGGTCTGCGGGTTGCCGAGTGAGCTGAGCAGGTGCGCGAGCCCGCTGTCGGGGCCGAGGAAGTCTCCGACGGTGAACGTCGCCGGGCCCGACCAGGTCGCGCCGGTGCTGTCGTGCGTGGTGGCGTGGGTGCCGTCGAGGACGAAGGAGAGCTTCCGGTCGCTCGTGGCGTTCTCCAGCTCGGCGGTGCCGGCCGCGTGGCCGCCGTCGTCGAGCGTCGCGTCGCCGTCGACGGTGCTCAGCGGCAGGCCGGGCAGCACGCCGTTCACGACCACGGAGAAGTGCAGGCTGCGCACGCCGGCGAAGTTCGCTCCGGCCGCGCCGAGCAGGTCACCGGCCGGGGGCAGCGAGGGCGCTGTGCACCCGCCGACGAGTCCGAGGAGCAGCAGCACCGGCAGGAAGCGTCGGCAGCGCATGGCGGTGAGACTACCCGTGGCCCGATCCTTTCGGACGGTGTCCTTCAAGCCACTGTCCAGGACGCCGAAGACGAATCAGACTCATCTCCCGTGACCGTCGAGACTCGTACCGCGCCCCGCGTCCACCGAGCCTGGTTCGTGGCCGCGGCCGCGTTCATCGCGCTGCTGGCCGCGGCCGGGTTCCGCGCCGCGCCGAGCGTGCTGATCGACCCGCTGCACGAGGAGTTCGGCTGGTCCCGCGCGACCATCGGGCTCGCGGTCTCCGTCAACCTCGTGCTCTACGGCGTCTTCGCGCCCTTCGCGGCCGCGTTGATGGAGCGCTTCGGCATCCGCCGCGTCGCCGCGACCGCGTTGTTCGTGGTCGCGCTCGGGGCCGGCGGCACGGTGTTCATGAGCACGAGCTGGGAGCTCATCCTGTGCTGGGGCGTGCTCGTCGGCGCCGGCACGGGCTCGATGGCCATGAGCTTCGCCGCGACCGTCACCACGCGCTGGTTCGTGCGCCACCGCGGCGCCGTGACCGGCATCCTCACCGCGGCCGGCTCGACGGGTCAGCTCGTGTTCCTGCCGGTGGTCGCCACGCTGGCCGTGAACGACGGCTGGCGCACGGCGTCGCTGGTCATCGCCATCGCGGCGCTCGCGGTGGTCCCCGTCGTGCTGCTCGTGGTGCGCGACCACCCGGCCGACCTGGACACCGTCGCGTACGGCGCGCCGGAGGGCACGGAGGTGGCCCACCCGGAGGTCAAGCGCGGTTCGGCGGGCCGGGCGATCAGCGTGCTGTTCCAGGCCATGCGCTCACGCTCGTTCTGGCTGCTGGCCGTCGGCTTCGCGATTTGCGGGGCGACCACCAACGGCCTGGTCGGCACCCACTTCGTGCCGGCCGCGCACGACCACGGCATGCCGCAGACCACCGCGGCGAGCCTGCTCGCGCTCGTCGGTGTGTTCGACGTGGTGGGGACGGTCGTGTCCGGCCGGCTCACCGACCGCGTCGACCCGCGCATCCTGCTCGGCGTGTACTACGCGCTGCGCGGTCTCTCGCTCGCGTTGCTGCCGCAGCTGCTCACCGACTCCGTGCAGCCCAGCATGTGGGCGTTCATCCTTTTCTACGGTCTCGACTGGGTCGCCACGGTCCCGCCGACGGTCGCGCTCTGCATCCGCTCCTTCGGCGAGGCCGGCCCGATCGTGTTCGGCTGGGTCTTCGCGTGCCA